>NZ_JBHYJW010000091.1:0-28756 GCF_042741125.1 Amycolatopsis sp. NPDC058986
GACTTTCCTCGCATCGCATGCGAGGAAAGTCCCCTTCAGCTCACGTCACACGACGGCCAGCGGCAGGGCGGTCGGGTGCACCGGGGCGGGCAGGTCCGACGCGCCGGTCAGGTAGGCGTCGACGGCGTGGGCCACCGAGCGGCCCTCCGCGATCGCCCACACCACCAGCGACGCGCCGCGGTGCGCGTCGCCGCAGACGAACACGCCCGGCGCCGACGTCTGCCAGTCGGCACCGCAGGACAGCGTCCCGCGCCGGGAGAGGTCGAGGCCGAGCCCGCCGAGCAGCGGCATTTCCTCGACACCCTCGAACCCGATCGCCAGCAGCACGAGGTCGGCGGGCAGCACCTCGACCTCGTCGCCGACCGGGACGACCTCGCGGCGCCCGGTCTCGCGGTCCTTGTGCACCCGGACGTGCTGCAGTTCGATGGCCTTCACGCGGCCCTCGTCGTCGCCGACGAACCGCTTGACCGCCACGGCGAACTTCCGCTCGCCCGCCTCCTCGTGCGCGGGGTAGGTGCGAAGGATGTACGGCCAGGTCGGCCATGGCGAACGGTCATCGTCCCTTGTGGACGGTGGCATCGGGTACTGGTCCAGCTGGGTCACCGAAAGCGCGCCCTGCCGCGTCGCGGTGCCGTAGGAGTCGGCGCCGGTGTCGCCACCGCCGATGATCACGACGTGCTTGCCCTCGGCGTCGATCGGCGACGGCCCGTCGCCCTCGACGTACCGGTTGGCGGGCACCAGGTGTTCCATCGCCAGGTGGATCCCGGACAGCTCACGGCCGGGCGTCGTCCGGTCGTCCCGGCCGCGCAGGGCGCCGACGGCGAGCACCACGGCGTCGTACTGCGCGCGCAGTTCCTCCACCGTCAGATCGACGCCGACCTCGCAGCCGGTGACGAACTTGGTGCCCTCCTTCTTCAGCTGCGCCAGCCGCCGGTCGAGGACCTTCTTCTCCATCTTGAACTCGGGGATGCCGTACCGCAGCAGCCCGCCGAGCCGGTCGTCCCGCTCGAACACGGTGACCTCGTGGCCGGCACGGGTCAGCTGCTGGGCGGCGGCGAGCCCGGCGGGCCCGGAACCGACCACGGCCACGCGCTGCCCACTGGCCACTTCGGACACCTGCGGCTGCACGTACCCGGCTTCCCAGGACTGGTCGGCGATCGTGGCCTCGACGCGCTTGATCGCCACCGGCCCGCCCGAAAGCGGCGAGATCGACAGCACGCAGCCCGCCTCGCACGGCGCCGGGCACAGCTTCCCGGTGAACTCGGGGAAGTTGTTGGTGGCGTGCAGCCGATCGCTCGCGGCGGACCAGTCGCCGCGGCGGACCAGATCGTTCCACTCCGGGATCAGGTTGCCGAGCGGGCAGCCGGAACCGCCCGAATGACAGAACGGGATACCGCAGTCCATACACCGCGAAGCCTGTGTCTTGACCTGCTCATTGCGTTCGCCGGAGTCGAGTTCCGCATACACCTCGCCCCACGACGCGAGACGGTCCTCTTTGGACTTCTTCGCGGGCTCTTCCCTGCGGTACTTCAGAAAGCCATTAGGGTCAGCCACGAGCCGCCTCCATGATCGCCTCATCCACATTGCGACCCGAAGCCTTCGCTGCCTTCGCCGCATCCATCACCCGCTGGTAGTCCCGCGGCATCACCTTGGTGAACGCCGCCGACCGCCGCGGCCAGTCACCGAGCAGCGACGCCGCCACCGCGGAACGGGTGAGATCGTAGTGTTTCTGCACGGTCTTCTTGAGCCAGGCGAGGTCGTCCGCGCCCGGTTTGAGCAGATCCACCATGTCCTGGTTGACCTTGCCCCGGTCGATGTCGAGCACGTACGCGACCCCGCCGGACATCCCGGCCGCGAGGTTGCGTCCCGTCGGCCCGAGCACCACGGCCTGACCACCGGTCATGTACT
Source organism: Amycolatopsis sp. NPDC058986 (assembly GCF_042741125.1). NCBI lineage: Bacteria > Bacillati > Actinomycetota > Actinomycetes > Pseudonocardiales > Pseudonocardiaceae > Amycolatopsis > Amycolatopsis sp. NPDC058986. The sequence goes on from NZ_JBHYJW010000091.1 coordinate 1,909, forward strand.
CGAAGGCGTGATCGCCGACGCCCTCGGCGACGACCAGCGCGCCCGAGTTGCGCACGCAGAAGCGTTCGCCGACCTGACCACGCAGGAACATCTCGCCGCTGGTGGCGCCGTAGGCCAGGGTGTTGCCCGCGATGGTCTGCCGCTCGGCCGCGAACGTGGCCGACGGATCGGGCCGGACGACGATCCGCCCACCGGAAAGTCCCTTTCCGACGTAGTCGTTCGCATCGCCGACCATGTCGAGGGTGATGCCACGCGGCAGGAACGCGCCGAGCGACTGCCCTGCCGAACCGGTGAGCAGGACGTGGATCGTGTCCTCGGGCAGGCCCTCGCCGCCGTAGCGGCGGGTGATCTCCGAGCCGAGCAGCGTGCCGACGGTCCGGTTCACGTTGCGCACCGGCAGCTCCAGCCGTACCGGGTGCGCGTCCTCCAGTGCCGCCTCGGCGAGCTGGATGAGCGTGCGGTCCAGCGCGTGTTCCAGGCCGTGGTCCTGTCCCCTGGTGCGCCGCTTCGCGCCGCCGTAAGGGGTTTCCGACGGCATCTCGAAGATCGGCGCGAGGTCGAGGCCCGAGGCCTTCCAGTGCTCGACGGCGGCGTCGGTGTCCAGCATCTCGGCGTGCCCGATCGCCTCGTCGAGGGTGCGGAAGCCCAGTGCCGCAAGGGTTTCCCGTACCTCTTCGGCGACGAACCGGAAGAAGTTCACCACGTGCTCGGCCTGGCCGGTGTAGCGCTTACGCAGCTCGGGGCTCTGGGTGGCGATCCCGACCGGGCAGGTGTCCAAATGGCACACCCGCATCATGACGCAGCCCGCGACGACGAGCGGGGCCGTCGCGAAGCCGTACTCCTCGGCGCCGAGCAGCGCCGCGATGACGACGTCGCGCCCGGTCTTCATCGCGCCGTCCACCTGCACCGTGATCCGGTCGCGCAAACCGTTGAGCAGCAACGTCTGCTGCGTTTCGGCGAGCCCGATCTCCCACGGCGTCCCGGCGTGCTTGAGCGAGTTCATCGGCGAGGCGCCGGTGCCGCCGTCGTGGCCCGAAATGAGCACGACGTCGGCGTGCGCCTTGGACACCCCCGCCGCGACCGTGCCGACCCCGAGCGAGGACACCAGCTTCACGTGAATGCGGGCCTGCTCGTTGGCGTTCTTGAGGTCGTGGATCAGCTGGGCCAGATCCTCGATGGAGTAGATGTCGTGGTGCGGCGGCGGCGAGATCAACCCGACGCCCGGCGTGGAGTGCCGGGTCCGCGCGATCCACGGATACACCTTGTTCGGCGGCAGCTGGCCGCCCTCGCCGGGCTTCGCGCCCTGCGCCATCTTGATCTGGATGTCGTCGGCGTTGACGAGGTACTCGCTGGTGACCCCGAACCGTCCACTCGCGACCTGCTTGATGGCGCTGCGGCGGCGCGGGTCGTAGAGCCGTTCCGGGTCCTCGCCGCCCTCGCCGGTGTTGGAGCGGCCGCCGATCTGGTTCATCGCGATGGCGAGCGTCTCGTGCGATTCTGCCGAGATCGAGCCGTACGACATCGCGCCGGTGTTGAACCGCAGGAGGATCGACTCGGCCGATTCGACCTCCTCGATCGGTACCGGGGTGCGTTCACCGGTACGGAAGGAGAACAGCCCGCGCAGCGCGCCGCCCTCGCGGTAGAGCCGGTGCACCTCGTCGGAGTACTTGCGGTACACCTCTTCGCGGCCGGTCTTGGACGCGTGCTGGAGCAGGAACACCGTCTCCGGGGTGAACAGGTGCAGCTCGCCCTCGCGGCGGTAAGCGTACTCGCCGCCGGTGTCGAGTCCACGGTGGACACGGTCGGTCGGGTTTTCCGGGTAGGCGCGGCGATGCCGGACCGCGACCTCCTCGGCGAGCACGCCGAGGCCGACGCCGCCGAGCTTCGAGGACGTCCCGGTGAAGTACTCGTCGAGCAGATCCTGGTGCAGCCCAAGGGATTCGAAGACCTGCGCGGCGGTGTAGGCGCCGACGGTGGAGATGCCCATCTTGGACATGATCTTGAGGACACCCTTGACGAGCGCCTGCACGTAGTTCCGGACCGCCTTGCCGGGCTCGATGCCCGTCACCGCACCCTGGTTGATCATGTCCTCGATCGTCTCGAAGGCCAGGTACGGGTTGACCGCGGCGGCGCCGTAGCCGAGCAGGAGCGCGATGTGGTGCACCTCGCGCGCGTCGCCCGTCTCGACGACCAGCGCGACGCGCAGCCTTTCCTTGGTGCGCACCAGATGGTGGTGCACCGCGGAGACCAGCAGCAGCGACGGGATCGGCGCCATCCGGTGGTCCGAGTCGCGGTCGGACAGCACCAGCGTGCGTGCCCCGGCCGCGATGGCCTCGGACGCCTCGCGCCGGACACGCTCGATCGCGTCGGCAAGCGCTTCCGCGCCACCGTCCACTTCGTACAGTCCGGAAAGGACACTGCAGGCGAAGCCGGGGAGGTCCCCGTCGTCGTTGATGTGGATGAGCTTCGCCAGCTCGTCGTTGTCGATCACCGGGTACGGCAGCTTGATGTGCCTGCACGACGCCGGTCCCGGCGTGAGCAGGTTCCGCTCCGGGCCCATGATCCGGGCCATGCAGGTGACCAGTTCCTCACGGATCGCGTCCAGCGGCGGGTTGGTGACCTGCGCGAAGTTCTGCTTGAAGTAGTCGTAGAGCAGCCGCGAACGCTTCGACAGCACCGCGGGCGGGGTGTCCGACCCCATCGACCCGATCGGCTCGGCGCCCTTGGCGGCCATCGGGGCGAGCAGGATCTTCAGTTCCTCTTCGGTGTAGCCGAAGGAAAGCTGGCGCCGCAGCACGGAATCATGGCTCTGCACGACGTGGTCGCGGTCGGGCAGCTCGGCGATCTTGAGCAGGCCGGCGTGCAGCCAGCTGTCGTACGGGAGTTCGCGGGCCAGCGCCGACTTGATCTCGTCGTCGTCCACGATCCGGCCGGCGACGGTGTCCACCAGGAACATCCGGCCCGGCTTGAGCCGTCCCTTCGCGACGACGTCCGCGGGCGCGACGTCGAGCACGCCCGCCTCGCTGGCCAGCACGACACGGTCGTCGGCGGTGTGCCACCAGCGCGCCGGGCGAAGGCCGTTGCGGTCCAGCACCGCGCCGACCAGGCTGCCGTCGGTGAAGGTGACGCAGGCGGGGCCGTCCCACGGCTCCATCAGGCTCGCGTGGAACTTGTAGAACGCGCGGCGTTCGTCGTCCATGGTGGCGTGGTTCTCCCACGCCTCCGGGATCATCATCAGCACCGCGTGCGGCAGCGTCCGGCCGCCGAGGTGCAGCAGTTCCAGGACCTCGTCGAACGACGCGGAGTCCGAGGCGTCGGCCGAGCAGATCGGGAACAGCCGGGTCAGGTCGCCGGGGATCAGGTCCGATTCGAGCAGCGCCTCACGGGCCCGCATGCGGTTGCGGTTGCCGCGGATGGTGTTGATCTCGCCGTTGTGCGCGACGAACCGGAACGGGTGCGCCAGCGGCCACGACGGGAAGGTGTTGGTGGAGAACCGCGAGTGCACCAGCGCGATCGCGCTCGCCAGCCGCTCGTCGGTGAGGTCGGCGAAGAACGCGGGCAGCTGCTCCGGGGTGACCATGCCTTTGTAGACGATGGTGCGCGAGGACAGCGACGGGAAGTACGTGCCGCAGTCGGCGTTCTGGCTCTCGTGCTCGACGCGCTTGCGCAGGCAGAAGGCCAGGCGGTCGAGTTCGAGCCCTGCCGTGGCGCCGCCGTGGTCCGCGACGAACAGCATCGCGAAGTGCGGCATCACCGAACGGGCCGTCGGCCCGAGCTCGGCCCTGTCGGGGTCGACCGGCACCTCGCGCCAGCCGAGCACGTCCAGCCCCTCTTCGGCGGCTACCCGTTCCACCAGCGCCACGGCCTTGCGGCGCTGGTCGGCGTCCGCGGGCAGGAAAGCGATTCCCGCCGCGTAGCGGTGCTGCCCTGTTCCGTCCGGTTCCGGCAGTGCGAAGCCCGCCTCGGCCCGCAGCAGCTCGTCGGGCAGCTGCAGCAGGATGCCCGCGCCGTCGCCACTGGTGGGCTCGGCACCCGCGGCACCGCGGTGGTCGAGGTTGGTCAGCGCGGAGAGACCGTCGGTGACGATGCCGTGCGAACGGCGCCCGCGGATGTCGGCCACCATGGCCACACCACAGGAGTCCTGCTCGGTCTCCGGATCGTAAAGACCCTGCTTGCCGGGAATGGCGGAGAAGATCATGAAGGACCTCCTTCGTCGTCGTGCGATGGCCGGAAAACCGGCCGAATGGTGCGCACGGGACGACGATGGCCCGCTCGTTGACGCGACTTTAACACCTAGGAAACATGCCGGCATCCGTTCGGAGCGCCCCGAACGGCGATGAACGGTAACGATCCGGCTGCGTGGAACGACATAGTTCCTGATGGCGTCACGGTAGTTGGTTCCGCTAAGTATATGTCTCGCGGATCCACGCGGAGTTTACTGTGCCCCCGCCGCGCCCGCCCGTTCGGAACAGCGTCCGTACTCCGCGCTTCCCCACCGTCACGATCAGCGATTTCCCCGAACCGCCCACGAGCGGTGACCGGCTGATGCCATAGTGTTCCCGGACCGGTTAGCCCATGCGTTCGGGCAAGCGGAAGATACGAGGGGATCTTTCATGACCAGCAGACCGACCAGGGGTGGTGGGCGCGGCGGGGGCGGCAAGCCCGTCCGCATCGACCCGGAGGTGTTGCGCGCCTACGCCGAGAACCTCGAGGCGCTGCACTCCGTCATCACCAGCATCAGCGAGTTCATGCACACCACGGCGTGCGACAAATCCGGCTTCACCGGGCTGTTCATGGTGCTGCAGCCGGTGGTCGACCTGGTGGGCTCGCTCTACGACGAGACGCTCAAGTTCGGGCACGAGCGGCTGGCGTCCATGGCCGCGGGCATCACGGAGGCCGCGAAGCGCTACCAGGAGCACGAGGACAGCGTCGTGAAACGCCTCGAAGCCCTCCTGCGGGAGCTGGACAAGCAGATCTCCGCCGCGCCGGAGGACGGCCCGTCCCGCCGCTCACACGAACCGGTCTACTAAGCACATTCGAGGAGGGGGTCCATGGCCAAGCACCATGGAGGCCCGGGACACAGCACGCCCGGGCACGGGAAGCCGGGTCAGCATCCCGCGCCGGGACATCCGAAGCCCGGGCAGCCGCACCAGGATCCGGAGCACCGGCAGCAGCGTCCCGGCCACGACGAGGAGAAGCCGGACCGCAAGCGGGGGCACGAGGACGAGGACAAGAAGGGCAAGGAAGACAAGAAAAAGCGCGACGAGGACCCCAAGGACGACCCGAAGGACGATTCGCCTTCGGCACCGGGCGGGGATTCCTCCGACGCGCCGACGACGCCCTCGGGCGGGCAAGGCGCCTACGGCCTCGACGACGGCAGCGACGTCATCGCCCTGCTGGAGCCGCCCGCCACCGACGCGTCCGGGGACATCAAGGCGCTGCTGGCCGACGCCGACATCAAGGTCCAGGCGGTCGACTGGGTGTTCCAGAAGATCGCCGGGCACAGCCTGATCGACCTCGTGATCAAGCCGATCACCGGCGACTTCACCAAGATCGCCGCGGACGCCGAGGCGTGGCGGACCATCTCGGACGCCATGAAGCAGTTCTCCGAGACGATGGTGCGCAACGCCGAGATCGTCGGCGAGCACTGGGAAGGCCCGTCCTCGACGGCCCATCAGGCCTATGTGAACGTCGGCTGGCGCGTCGCGCTGATGGCCGAGGCCGGGATCGCCCAGGCCATCGGGAAGGGCTTCGACGCACTGGCCGACGGCTCGCGCAAGCTCGCGGCGAAGGCCTTGGACCTGCTGGCGAAGCTCATCGACACGCTCATCGAGATCGCCGCCAAGGCATGCGTCCCGATCGCGGGCTGGATCGCCGAGACGACCACGATCTGGCGGGCGTTCCAGCTGCTGAGCCTGATCCTCGACGTGATCGAGATGATCAAGGACATCATCAGCCGGGTCCAGCAGCTGTGGGAGTCGATCCAGAACCTCGGCTCCCAGCTGAAGCAGATCAAGGACATCATCACCGGCGGCGGCGACAAACCCGGTGACACCACACCGTCCGGTGACGGTGGCGGGGACGAGCCACCACCACAGCCCCGTGGCGGTGACGACTCGCCTCCGGAACGCCGTGAGGAGCCGACGACACCGTCCGGTTCGGACGAGAAGCCGCCGCGGGCCGAGGAGAAGTGCAAAAGGTGCGGTGGCCCGCTCGACGGCAACGGCAAGTGCCCGCAGTGCGACCGGCGACGGCAACGGCCGGACGACCACAAGTGCAAGCGGTGCGACGGCCCGCTCGACGAGCACGGCAAATGCCCCAGGTGTGACCGGCAACGGCAGCGGCCCAGCAGCAGGTGCTCCAAGTGCGGTAAGGAAGGCGACTGGGGTTCCTCCCACGTCTGCCCGGATTGCCGTCGCAAGGACCGGTGCTCCCGGTGCGGCGCACAACTGCGACCGGGTGTCCCGCATACGTGCCGCAAGCCGCCGTCGAAACCGGGGCCGCGACCCAAGCGCAAGTAGGAGAAAGCGATGAGTTCACCGTCCGGCGTGGCACCGGAAGATTCGTGGAAGACGAAGGAGATCCGCGAGGCGGAGTCCAATTTGGACCGTTCGCTGGCGAAATCCCGGGAGCGGCTCGCGGAGATCGACAAGATCCAGATCCCGCCCGCCGATCTCAGCTCGTCCCCGGAGAAGGAGGCGGCGCTGAAGGCGGCCGCGTCGAAGCCCGACGCGCCCGCCGAACTGCGGCTCATCAAACGCAAGGTGGACGCGGGCGAACTGTCCTGGAAGGACGTCGCCGAGGGGCGCGCGTTCACCGATCCGGACGTCCGCAAGCTGGCCGAAGCGAAACTCGGCGGCGCGCGCGAGACGTTCAAGGCGTTCGAGGAGGGCGCCACGCTGGACGAAGTGATCGAGGCCCGCAGCGGCGGCTCGTCCGGCGACCCGCTCTCCGGCCCGCTCACGACCCCGTCGCAGGCCGCTCCCCCGGCGCCGCCCGCTCCCGCCGACACGCACCGGGAGCCGCCACCTCCGCCGGCTTCGGCGCCACCCGCACCGCCCGCACGGCCGCGGCCCGTGGCGGATGAGGACTACTACGCCGATCCGCTCGCCGACGACGAGGCCGCGTCACCGCCACCTCCGCCGTCCCGTCCGGCGCCGCCGAGCCGTCCCGCTCCGGACGCGCCGCGCCGCTCACCCCGGCGCACCGAGTCGTCGCCGGTCGACGATGACGACTACTTCAGCGGCGGCGATCACCTGCGCGGCTGATCCCGGCGGGCGTCCTGCGTCCGGCGTCCGGCGTCCGTGAAGGCCTCCTTCACAGCGGTGAGCGCCCTGAAGGGGGCCTTCACAGCACTGAGCGCTGTGAAGGCCCCCTTCAGGGCGTCGAGGTTCGCAAAGGACGTGGCCGCCACTGTCCTTTGTAGACTTGTGAAGGAATGAACGGAAGATTCAGCCCGCCCTGAGGCCCCCTACCCGACAGCCTACGGGCAGGGGCCGACAGGAACTGGGCCCGGCGATCGGCCGTCAGCTCTGGGCGTCGGGTTTCTTCTCGTCTCCGGCCGGAGACACGCCCGGAGGTGTGCCCGGCGACGCGGAGTCGCCGTTGTCGGCGCTCACTTCCGCGTGTTCCCGCTCATCGGTGCCCGGCTCGGGCGAGGGCAAGGGCACCTCGCCGGGCTGCTTGCCGACGAGGGCTTCCGGGGCCTCGCGCGGACCGCGTTTGGCGGCGAGGACGAAGTACACGACCGCGCCGGCGAACACCAGGATCGAGGTCCACACGTTGACCCGCAGGCCGAGGATGTGGTTGGCGTTGTCGGTCCGCATCAGCTCGATCCAGCAGCGGCCGACGGTGTACCCGGCGACGTACAGCGCGAAGGCGCGGCCGTGGCCGAGCTTGAACCGCCGGTCGGCCCAGACCACCAGCGCCGCGACACCCAGGTTCCACACCAGCTCGTAGAGGAACGTCGGGTGCACGGGGCTGTCCGGCAGCGGAATGTGCCCCACCGCGACGCCGTTGAGCAGGTCGTCGGGGTTCTCGGGGTTGAAGCGCTGGTAGATCTCCAGGCCCCACGGCAGCGTCGTGTGCGCGCCGTACAGCTCCTGGTTGAAGTAGTTCCCGAGCCGCCCGATCGCCTGCGCGGCGACGATGCCCGGCGCGATCGCGTCCGCCATCGCCGGCAGCGGGATCCCCTTGCGGCGGCAGGCGATCAGCGCGCCGACCGCGCCGAGCGCGACCGCGCCCCAGATGCCGAGGCCGCCGTCCCAGATCTTCAGCGCGTTGAGCGGGTTCTTCCCCGGCCCGAAGTACAGCTGGTTGTCCGTGACGACGTGGTACAGCCGCCCGCCGACCAGGCCGAACGGCACCGCGAACACGGCGACGTCGACGACCGTGCCCTTCGTGCCGCCGCGCGCGGCCCAGCGCCGCTCACCCCACCAGATCGCCACGATGATGCCGGCGATGATGCACAGCGCGTACGCGCGGATCGGGATGGGCCCCAGGTGCCAGACGCCGCGGTCGGGGCTGGGGATGGTGGCGAGCACGAGAGCCGAGGCGGAATACACGAGGTCACCGTAGCGCGTTCCGGGTGGTGGCCGTCCAGGAGCCGCCCACGGTCGCGGCGTGTTCACCGCCGGTGAAGCGATCCGTGACCCGCGGTCACGGCCCGGCGGGGCCCAGCGCGGCGAGGTACCCCGCGACCAACGCGTTCGCGACCTGCGCGACGGCCTCGTCGGCGGGCAGGAACCGCTCGTCGTGCAGGCTCGGCGCGCCCGCGGTGTCGCCGAGGCCGACGAACATCATCAGGCCCCGGGTGCCCTCGTCGCCGCCGTCGGTGCAGTAGTGCGCGAAGTCGTCGGCGCCGAAGGACCGGAAATCGACGTCCACATCGGACCGCCCGCGCACCAGCCACCGCTGGGCGCCGACGGCCAGCGCAGGATCGTTGTGCAGCACCGGTTCACACGGGCTGACGCGCAGTTCCGCGGTGCAGCCGTGCGCCCGCGCGGTCCCGTGCACGATCTCGCCGAGCCCTTCGAGCGCGCGTTCCCGGTCCTGTGCCCGCATCAGCCGCAGCGAGCCGAACGCGCTCGCCTGGTTCGGCACCACGTTCGCCGCGGTCCCGGCCTGGATCCGGCCGATCGAGCACACCGCCCCGAACACCGGGTCCACCCGGCGGCTCGCGAGCTGCTGCAGGCTGACCACCAGCTGGCTCAGCGCGAGGATCGGGTCGCGCAGCAGGTGCGGGTACCCGGCGTGCCCGCCCTGGCCGTGCAGCACGACCTCGAACTCGTCGGTGGAGGCGTTGACCGGCCCCGGCACCGCCGAGACCACGCCGTTCGCCAGACGGGGCTGCACATGGGCACCGATCACCGCGTCGACCCGGTACTCGGCGAGCACGCCGGATTCGACGACGTCCAGCGCCCCGGACGGCGAGGTCTCCTCACGCGGTTGCAGCACCGCGAGGATCGGCCGCGGCACGCCGATCCGCACCGCCGCGCGGCACACCGCGACCAGCGCCGCCAAGTGGACGTCGTGGCCGCACGCGTGCATCAGTTCCGAGTCCGAAGCCCAGCCGGCACCGGTGCGTTCGAGCACGGGCAGCGCGTCGAGTTCCGCGCGCAACGCCACCGCGGGGCCGTCGTCCTTGCCCGGCAAGGGGATCGCCCGCCCGGTCTTCGCGACCCGGATGCCTTCCCCGGCTCCCAGCGCTTCGGCGACGACGCGGGCGGTGTCCTCTTCGTCGCCCGAACCCCGCGGATCGGCATGGACCCGGTGCCGCAGCTCGATCGCCGCGGGAAGCTCGTCGGCGATGGCCCGCCGCCACCGCTCCCACAACTCGCTCATGCGGTCGCCTCGCTTCGCGAGACAGTGTTCAATTCCTTTTGGCGCATGGTATCCATGATTCGCTCGCAAGCATCGCTCATGCCGCCTCCAAGCCGTACACCCGCGCGGCGTTCTCGTGCCCGGCCAGTGCCGCCAGCCGGACGGCGTCCACTTCGGACAGTGCGTCCGCGGCGAGCGCGCCGCGCAGGAAGTCCGAAAGTCCTTGCCGGAACAGTGCCGCGCCGAGATGGTACAGCTCGGCGAGCCCGAACGCGTCGGTCGAGAACAGCAGCTTGCCGAACGGCACCAGCTCCAGGATCTCCGCGAGCACGGCGGGAGCGCGGAACCCCGCGTTGTGCGTGATCAGTCCCGCGTCGACGAACACGTGCTCGAAAACCTGCGCGAGATAAGCGGCGTTGCGGTGGAACGGATAGTTGTGCAGCAGCAGGATCGGCACCCCGGCCGCCCGCGTGGCACGCAACAGCCCGGTCAGCAACAGCGGGTCGCACCGGTGCAGGTCCACATCGGAATCGCCGTAGCCGACGTGGAACTGCACCGGCAGCCTCGCGTCGACACCCGACCAGATCAGGAACCGGTGCAGCACCTCGTCGGCGAGCCGGACCGGTTCCCCGGCCTCGACACGGGCGAGCCAGCGCCCGGCCGCCGCCACGACGTCGCCGGGCGACGGCCGCTCGCCGGAAAGTTCCAAGCCGGCCCGGTACGCGGCGATCGACTTGACGCCGACGGCGTTCGCGGTACGTTTCGCCAGTTCGGCGCCGAAGTCCGCGGCGAACCCGGCGGCGCTGGTGCCCGCGCGCACGACGTCCTCGGCGACCTGCTCCAGCCGGACGACGTCCTCGGCCGGGGCGCCCGCCAGCGCGGCGAACTCGTCCGTCGTTGTCAGCGATCCGGGCAGGAAACCGCCGTCGAGCAGGAACCGGGTGATGCCGGTGCCCCGCAGGAACCGCCGGTTGACCTCCGCCGCGCCCAGTTCGGCGCGACGCGCGAGGTACTCGTCGGCGGGCGCGTGCCGGGGCAGGCCGAGGACCGGCGCGCAGCGTTCCCGCACGGCGAGCCCGATCAGCGAGTCGAACAGGCTCGTGCCCAGCGGCGACACGGTGTCGGCCTCGGTGAGCATCCGCTCGAACGCGTCGCGATCCGGCTCACGGGTGATCACGCCGTGGCAGTGGTGATCCACCAGCGGCAGCTCCGCCACGAAGGGAAGTAGCTCCGTCATTCCGCTCCTCCGGCCACCGCCAGTTTCTCTCCCACCCTACGGGCGTAGCCGGGCGCGGCGAGCACGATCACCACCGCGGCCGCCAGCACCGCCGCCGCGACGACCGGGAACCAGCGAGCCGGCCCGGCGGACGGATACGGGATCACGGTGACGTAGACGGTGTAGCCGAGCAGTGCGAGCGCGCCGAGCGGGAACACCAGCTGCCACCTCGGCACCGGCATCCGCCTGCGCACGAACAAAAGCAGGATCGCGCCGACCGTGGTGAGCAGGTAGATGACCAACAGGATCAGCGTCCCGATCGAACCCGCCCAGGCGAACGTGTCGGCCGCGGTGGCGCCGAAGAACACCGCGCACGCGACGATGATCAGCGCCGCCGTCCCGGCGACCACCGTCGCCGCGGCCGCCGGTGTCCCCCGCGCCGACGTCCGGCCGATCCCCTGGCCCTCGCGCACGTCCCTGCCGAGCGCGAACAGCAGCCGCGAGCCACCGACCACACACGCGAGGCAGCAGCCGAACGCGCTGACCGCGGCGCCGACGCTGATGACGTCGCCCACCCACGAACCGACGAACCGGCTGCCGAGATCGCCGAGCAACGAGGACGAATCATGGAACGCGGCCGTGTCCGAGCCGAACGCCATCATCTCGATCGCGGTGACCACGACGAAGTACGCGCCGCCGAAGATCGCGGTGCCGAGAATCGCGCGCGGGATGTCGCGACGCGGGTCACGGGTTTCTTCGCCCAGCGTCGCGGCGGCCTCGAAACCGGCGAAGGACAGGAACCCGAACACCGCGCCGAGGAACACCCCGGACAGTCCCGTGTCGGAGGTGTAGGTGAAGACGTCGAGCGTGAACCGGCCGCCGCCCGGCGCGGAACCCGCGATCAGCCGGACCGCGATGACCACGGTCACCAGCAGGATCACCGCGATCGTCGCGCCCTCGACGACGAGCAGCGTGCTGGTGCCGCGCCGGGCGGGTACCACGGCCAGCAGCCACGCCCCGGCCAGCGCGACACCGGTGAGCACGAACGGGCCCCACGACGGCGGATTCGGCCAAACACCCACGTGCGCAAGGAAGGCGGTGCCGAGCGTTCCCGCGGCCGAACTCGTCACGACGGCGTAGAACGTGTACGTGCCGAGCAGTCCGATACCGGAGACCACGCCGGCACGCGGGCCGAGCGTCGCGCCGACGAAGGCGTACACCGAACCGGCGTGCCGGTAGTACTGGCACAGCCGCACGAACCCATAGGCGACAAGGAGAACACCCGCCCCGGAGAGCAGGAACGCCAGCGGTACCGCGCGTCCGGCGGCCGACGCGGTCTGCTGCGGGTTGATGTTGGCCGCCATGCTCGGCGCCATCAGGGCGACCGACAACCCGACAGCCTGCCAGACCGACAGCGAACGGTGTAATGCGGGACGGTCCGCTGGACGGCCTTTCACGATGTCTGACACGATGCCCACCTCGCTTCGTGAAGATCTCCAAGTCGTACACGGTGGGGGCAGGATGAGCCAGCTCGATCGGGCAGCACTTTCGGAGCGCGGGGAGGCCGTCGCCGACCGGTTGCGGCGCGCGGGAGCGGACCTGGTCGCGCTGACGTTCGTGGACAACAGCGGTGTCCTGCGGGCGAAAGCCGTCCCGGTGGCGAAACTGGCGTCGGCCGCGGCCTGGGGTGTCGGCGCGTCGAACTCCTTCGATTTCTTCCTGTGCACGGATCTGATCACCTCCGGCGCCTACTCGCGGGGGCCGGTCGGCGACCTCCGGCTGCACCCCGACCTCGACGCGCTCACCGTGCTCTCGTGCCGTCCCGGCTGGGCGTGGGCGCCGGTGCTGAAGTACGACCAGGACGGCGTCCCGCATCCGCAGGACGCCAGGGCGCTCGCCGCCACGGCCACGGCGCGGCTGGCCGGACACGGCTATTCCGCGCTGATGAGTTTCGAGCTGGAATGGATCGTCACCGCCGAGTCCACACCGGACGATCCGCGGTCGGCCACCAGCGGACCGGCGTACGGTTTCACCCGGATTTCCCAGCAGGGTGAGTATCTCCGTACCCTGGCGTCCATTTTGGACGAACAGGGTGTCGCGGTGGAACAGATCCATCCGGAGTACGCGCCCGGCCAGTTCGAGCTGTCGGTGGCCGCGGCGGATCCGGTGCGGGCGGCGGACACCGCGGTGCTCGTCCGCGAAACGATCCGCGCGGTCAGCGCCCGGTTCGGCCTGCGCGCGTCGTTCTCGCCGAAGTTCTCGCCGGACGACGTCGGCAACGGCGGTCACGTGCATTTGAGCATCTGGGACGGCGAACGCAACCTGTGCGCCGGTGGTGACCGCGCGTTCGGGCTGACCCCCGTCGCCGAGGCGTTCGGCGCGGGCATCCTCGACCGGCTGCCCGCGCTGCTGGCGATCGGGGCACCGTCCGTGCTCAGCTATCTGCGGCTCGCCCCGCAGCTGTGGACCGGGGCGTTCCGGGCCTGGGGCCTGGAGAACCGGGAGGCGCCGCTGCGCATGATCCGCGGCGCCGCCGGGCAGCGCGACACCGCGGCGAATCTCGAAGTGAAATGCTTCGACCTCACCGCGAACCCGTACCTGGTGGTCGCCGCGCTGCTCTTCGCCGGGCTGGCCGGAATCGCCGAGGACGCCCGCCTCCCCGAGCCGCTGGACGTCGACCCTGCTTCCCTCACCGACGACGAACGTGCCGTTCGCGGGATCACCCGGCTGCCCTCGTCCTTGGCCGAGGCCGTCGCGGCGTTCGAGGCGGACAAGTCGCTGCGTGCCGACTTCGGTGACGAACTGGCGACGACGTTGATGGACATCCGCCGCGCCGAGATCGCCGAGTTCTCCGGAGCGGGCGCGGCGGAACTCACCGCCGCGCTGCGCTGGACCCACTGAGCTGAAGTCCCCCTTCTGCTCACGCGGCGAGGGCGGCGGCGACTTCCTTGCGCAGTTGCGGGAGTTTGGCGTAGAGCCGGTCACCGGGGCAGTCGGTGTTGTAGAAGTCGCGGTGGCCCTTGATCTCCGCCACACCGATGCCGTACTGGCGGCAGATGTACGCGCAGAACACGACCAGCGATTTCCATTGCGCCGCAGGGGGTTCGACGGTCATGTAGGTGCCCTCGTTCTCGATCCCGATCGCGTTGTCGTTCTGCCCGGGACAGTGCGCGGCGCGGATCATCCGGTCACCCGCCCGCAACGCGTCGAGACTGCCGTGCCGCCCCTCCAGCCGGTACCCGCCGCGGCTGACGGTGAAGTGCTGGCCGGTGTCGGACCAGTGGTTGTTGTCCATGTGGTCCTGCTGGTCGTCCCTGGCGACCTGGAATGCGTGCGCCAGCGAGTAGTCGGTGCTGTTGGGACTGTCGATGTGATGGATCAGGATGCGGTTCGCGCGATGGGCGAGGGTGACGAGCGGGTCGGAGGGCGGGCGCGCGCCCCACTCCGCGCAGCTGTAGACACGCGGGGCCACAGCGGCGCCCGCCATCCCGGGCAGCAGCAACCCCGCGGCACTCGCGACGGTGAACCCGGCGGCGCCGCGGAGAACAGTGCGCCGGGAGAGGTCGAAGGTCATGCCGCACAGGCTGCGCGCGCGGCGTACACCTTTCGTACAAACGCCGGATCAGGCCAGATCGATACTCGCCGTGAAGGGCCTCGTCAGCTCCAGCCGCCCGCCCTCGCTCTTCGCGATCGGCTCGTAGTCCTCACCGGACAACGCGAACATCGTGGCCGCCGCCGGTTCCTCGGCCGGATCGACCAGCAGGTAGTACGGAATCCGCCCCTCGGCGTACAACGCGCGTTTGAGCGTCCGGTCCTTGAGCTTCGTCGACCGTGACTCGATCTCGCACACCAGGAACACCTGGTCCTCGGTCAGGTAAACGCCGTCGAAACCGGGGTCCCTGCTGATCACCAGATCCGGCGCGACCAGCCGATCACCCCGGTGGCCGAGGACGATGTTCACCCCGGGAAGCATTTCCAGCACCGAGGGCACGACCGGGTGGAGCTGACGCTGCAGCGTCGAGAGCATCCGCTGGTGCCCGACGCGGGGCCAAGGGCTCACGAGCAAGGCCCCGTCGACCAGCTCGACACGCTGGCCCGTCGTCTGGTCCTCGGGCAGCGCGAGTACGTCGTCAAGCGTCCAGCTGTTGTCCAGGCCGACCATTTCGCGCCCCCTGTGCATGGAGACTGCCATGGTAGTTCACCTCCGCCCGTATTCGCCGTAACCGTCGTCGTCGTGTGTGACATTTCGGTCCTCTCCCCCTCTGGAAACAACCACACGGGGAGTATGCCGATGGGCACCGACAGTTTCGGAGGCTCAGGCGGAGCCGGGTGCCTTCCGGACGCCTTCGGCCAGCTCGGCCGACAACGCGCGCACGCTTTCCGCGCCCGAAGACGCGGCCGTGACCAGCGCGGAGCCGACGATCACCGCGTCGGCGAACCCGGCCACCTGCGCGGCCTGCTCGCCGGAGCGGACGCCGAGACCGACGCCGATCGACAGCTCCGTGTGCGCGCGGGTGCGGCGGACGAGGTCCTCGGCGTGGGCGCCGACCTGGGCACGGGCACCGGTCACGCCCATCACCGCGGTGGCGTAGACGAAGCCGGACGCCGCGGCGACGGTCTTCGCGATGCGCTCCTCCGAAGACGACGGCGCGACCAGGAAGATCCGGTCCAGGCCGTGTGCCTGCGAGGCGGCCATCCACTCGCCAGCCTCGTCGGGGATGAGGTCCGGGGTGATCATGCCCAGCCCGCCCGCGGCCGCGAGATCCCGCGCGAAGGCGTCGACACCGTAGCGGTGCACGGGGTTCCAGTACGTCATCACGACGGCCTTGCCACCACGCGAGGACACCGCCTCGACGACGTCGAAGAGGTGCTTGAGCCGGAATCCGCCGGACAACGCCGTCTCGGCCGCGGCCTGGATCGTCGGACCGTCCATCACCGGGTCCGTGTACGGGACGCCGACCTCGACGAGGTCCGCGCCGCCGTCGATGGTCGCGGCGAGCAGGTCCTTCGAGCCGTCGACCGTCGGGAACCCGGCGGGCAGGTAGCCGACCAGCGCCGCACGGTTCTCCGACCGCGTCCGCGCGAAAAGCTCGTCCAGCCCGCTCACTGTCCCACCAGCCCGAAGTACTTGGCCGCGGTGTCCATGTCCTTGTCACCACGACCGGAGAGGTTGACCACGATCAGCCCGTCCGGGCCCAGTTCCCTGCCCAGCTCGATCGCACCGGCCAGCGCGTGCGCCGACTCGATCGCCGGGATGATTCCCTCGGTCCGCGACAGCAGCCGGAACGCGTCCATCGCCTCCGCGTCGGTGACCGGCCGGTATTCGGCACGGCCGCTGTCCTTCAGCCACGCGTGCTCGGGACCGACGCCCGGGTAGTCCAGGCCCGCCGAGATCGAGTGCGACTCGATGGTCTGGCCGTCCTCGTCCTGCAGCAGGTACGACATCGCGCCGTGCAGGTTGCCCGGGCTGCCCTTGGTCAGGGTCGCGCCGTGCCGCCCTGTCTCGACGCCCTCGCCGCCGGGCTCCAGCCCCACCAGCCGCACATCGGGGTCGTCGTAGAACCCGGAGAAGATCCCGATGGCGTTGGACCCGCCGCCGACGCACGCGGCGACGACGTCGGGCAGCCGTCCGGCCTGCTCGAGGATCTGCACCCGGGCTTCCTGGCCGATGACGTGGTGGAAGTTCCGGACCATCGTCGGGAACGGGGCGGGGCCCGCGGCGGTGCCGAACAGGTAGTGCGTGGTGTCGGCGTTGGTGACCCAGTCGCGGAGGGCCTCGTTGATCGCGTCCTTCAGCGTGCGTGAACCGGTCTTCACCGCGACGACCTCGGCGCCGAGCAGCTTCATCCGCGCCACGTTCAGCGCCTGCCGCTCGGTGTCGACCTCGCCCATGTAGACCACGCAGTCCAGGTCGAGCAGCGCGCAGGCGGTGGCGGTGGCCACCCCGTGCTGCCCGGCCCCGGTCTCGGCGATGACCCGCTTCTTGCCCATCCGCTTGGTGAGCAGCGCCTGGCCGAGCACGTTGTTGATCTTGTGGGACCCGGTGTGGTTCAGGTCCTCGCGCTTGAGAAAGATCCGCGCGCCCCCGGCGTGCTCGGCGAAGCGCTTGGCCTCGGTGAGCAGCGACGGGCGGCCCGCGTAGTCCTTGAGCAGGCGCTTGAACTCGTCGACGAACTCCGGGTCGTTCCTGGCCTTGTCGTACTCGGCGGCCACCTCGTCGACGACGCCGATGAGCGCCTCCGGCATGAAGCGGCCGCCGTACGGGCCGTAGTACCCGCGCTCGTCCGGATCGTGCTTCCCGTGCTGCTCGTCGGTCACCGGGAGGGCCTCGGGCAGGCGGGGTGCGAACCGGCGGTGACCAGCTTGACCAGCGAACCCTTCGGATCACCGGAGGCGACCAGGCCCTCGCCGACGAGGACGGCGTCCGCGCCGTGCCCGGCGTAGGACATCAGGTCACCCGGGCCGCGGACCCCGGATTCGGCGATCTTGTACACGTCCATCGGCAGGCCGGGCGCGAGCCGGGAGAACACGTCCCGGTCGACCTCGAGGGTGTGCAGATTGCGCGCGTTGACGCCGATGACCTTGGCGCCCGCCTCCAGCGCGCGGTCGGCCTCCTCGGCGTTGTGGATCTCCACCAGCGCCGTCATCCCGAGGGATTCGACGCGGTCGAGCAGCGCCAGCAACGCGTTCTGCTCCAGCGCGGCCACGATCAGCAGCACCATGTCCGCGCCGTGCAGCCTGGCCTCGTGCACCTGGTACGGGCTGACGATGAAGTCCTTGCGCAGCACGGGAATGTCGACCGCGGCTCGCACCGCGTCGAGGTCGGCGAGCGAGCCGCCGAACCGGCGCTGCTCGGTGAGCACGCTGATCACCCGCGCGCCGCCGTCCTCGTAGTCCTTGGCCAGCGACGCGGGGTCGGGAATGTCCGCGAGCGCGCCCTTGGAGGGGCTGCGCCGCTTCACCTCGGCGATGACGCCGATGCCGGACTCACGCAGTGCGCCCAGCACGTCCCGTGGCGCCGGGGCCTGCGCCGCACGGGCCTTCAGTTCGTCGAACGGCAGCGCGGCCTCGCGCTGGGCGAGGTCCTCCCGCACTCCGGCGACAATGTCCTCGAGCACGCTCACTGGCCACCCCCGGCCACTACCGCACTCACCGGTGTATTCGCAAGGTCGCTCACAAAAACCTTCCCCTTCCCGCCGAAAAGATGCTAACCCCCGCACATCGGCCGACTTATCCCGGGTACGCGCGTTGCTCCGAATGCCACACCATGAAGATCACCTGTTCGCGGTGGGGTCCTCACCCTCCGAAAGCGCCTCCCACAGCTCCGTGTCCGGATCGGGCGCCTTCCGCTTGGCGCCGGGAGCCGAGTACCGGGCGCCGAGCCGGGCAGCGCTTCCCGCGCCCTTGATGGCTGCCAACCCGCCGACGGCGACGAGAATTCCGCCGAGCGCGGCCAGTCCCCTGCCGATCAGCATCTGGGACACCGGGAGCCCGTCGGCGTACCCGCCGAACCGGACGCCGTCGACCGCGGCCCACACCCCGGCGGCGCCCGCCAGCACCAGCAGCACGCCGAGCACACGCCGGGCCCAGCCGCCGGTGGCCACCACACCCGCGACCCCGGCCAGCGCGAGGATCGCCAGCGGCACCAGCGAGACGGCGCGCTGATCGCCTTTTTCGGTGTACAGGACGGTGCCGCGCACGCCGCCGTCACGGAACTCGGCGAACCAGACCAGCCGTGACGCGCCCCACAACGCCAAGGCGCCCAGCAGGAGCGCCACCACGATCGTCCACAGTGGACGACGTGAGGGAGCGGAGGGCGGGAGAGACTCGGGGGGTGGGCCCGATGGGCAGGGGGGCGGGGATGACACGGGGGGTGGGCCCGAAGGGCAGGGGGGCGGGGATGACTCAGACACGGGCGGAGTCCTCGGCCGGGTCCAGCTCGCCCGCGGGCACCATCGTCTGCGCCGCGGCGACCGCCGAGAGCACCGTGCGGGCCTTGTTGAGCGATTCGGTGTCCTCGTAGTCGGGCACCGAATCGGCGACCACCCCGCCCCCGGCCTGCACGTACGCGACGCCGTCCCGCATCAGCGCGGTGCGGATGGCGATCGCGGTGTCCGCGTCGCCCGCGAAGTCGAGATAGCCGACGACACCGCCGTACAGCGCGCGACGGGTCGGCTCCAGCTCCTCGATCAGTTCCATCGCCCGCACCTTCGGCGCCCCGGACAACGTTCCCGCCGGGAAGCAGGCGGTGACGGCGTCGAAGGCGGTCTTGCCCTCGGCCAGCTCGCCGGTGACCGTGGACACGATGTGCATGACGTGGCTGTAGCGCTCGATCTGGAAGAAGTCGACCACCCGCACGGTGCCGGGCTTGCAGACCTTGCCGAGGTCGTTGCGGCCGAGGTCGACGAGCATCAGGTGCTCGGCGCGTTCCTTCTCGTCGGCGAGCAGGTCCTTGGCCAGCTGGGCGTCCTCTTCGGGATCGGCGCCGCGCCAGCGTGTGCCCGCGATCGGGTGCGTGGTCGCACGGCCGTCGCGCACGGTCACCAGCGACTCCGGGCTGGAACCGACGATGTCGAAGCCCTCCAGGCGCAGCAGGTACATGTACGGGCTGGGGTTGGACGTCCGCAGCACGCGGTAGACGTCCAGCGCGTCGGCGCCGGTCTCGATCTCGAACCGTTGCGACGGCACGATCTGGAACGCTTCGCCCGCCTTGATCGCCTCGACGGCCTTGTCCACCGCGGCGTGGAAGTCCTCCTTGGAGCGGCGGCGGACGAATTCCGGCGCGGGCCGGTCGAAGGTGGCCACGGTCGGCGGCGCCGGCACGCGCAGCTGTTCGGTCATGGCCGACAGCCGCGCCAGCGCGTCGTCGTACGCGGCGTCGACGCGCTCCGGCGAGTTGTCCCAGTTGACCGCGTTCGCGATCAGCGTGACCGTGCCCTCGTGGTGGTCGAACGCCGCGAGGTCGGTGGCCAGCAGCATGGTCAGCTCGGGGATGTCGATGTCGCGCTCGGCCAGCTCGGGCAGCTTCTCCAGCCAGCGCACCGCGTCGTAGCCGATGTAACCGACCATGCCGCCGGTCAGCGGCGGCAGGCCGGGCAGCGGCTCGGTGTGCAGCGCCTCGACGGTCTCGCGCAGCACGGTCAGCGGGTCGCCCTCGCTGGGCAGGCCGACCGGCGGGGTGCCGGTCCAGACGGCTTCACCGTCACGCACGGTCAGCGCGGCCGGGCTGCGGACGCCGATGAACGACCAGCGGGTCCAGGACGCGCCGTTCTCCGCGGATTCGAACAGGAAGGTGCCCGGCCGGTCGGCGGCGAGCTTGCGATACACCCCGAGCGGGGTCTCGCCGTCCGCGAGCACCCGGCGGACGACGGGGATGACCCTGCGGTCCTGGGCAAGGTCCCGGAACTGCGTGCGGCTGAGGCTGACCGAGCCGAGCCCGGCTTGTGCGGCGACCATGCGGTTCATTGTGCTGCACCGTGTCCGCGGCGCCTGCGGCGGGGAGTAATTCAGCGAACGTTGAATTCGGTGCCCGCTCCGGTCATGATGGAGGGGTGAGCACCGAGGACAGCACAGTCAGCACGGACACTACCGCGCGGCGGCGTGGCCGCAGGCCCGCCGGACAGGACACGCGCACCGCACTGATCGAGGCGGCGCGCGCGGTGTTCGCCGAGAACGGCTACGACGGTTCGACCGTGCGTGCCATCGCCACCCGCGCCGGGGTCGACGCGGCCATGGTCAACCACTGGTTCGGCAGCAAGGAAGGCCTGTTCGCCGACGCCGTGCTCAAACTGCCCTTCTCCCCGCACGAACTGCTCGAACGCCTCCGCGACGGACCGGACGGCGAACTCGGCGAGCGCATCGTCCGCACCTTCCTCACCCGCTGGGACGGGGCGGGCGGTGACACCTTCCAGGCGCTGATCCGCAGCGTCGCCGGGCACGAGCAGGCGGGCCACGTGCTGCGTGACTTCTTCCAGAAGTTCTTCACGAAGCTGATCGCCTCGGCCGGCTCGGACCGGGTCGAACTGCGCACCGCGCTCGCCGCGTCCCAGATGGTCGGGATGGGCATGATCCGCTACATCGCGAAGTTCGAGCCGCTCGCGTCGGCGGAGATCGACACGCTGGTCACCGCGGTGGCCCCGAATGTCCAGCGCTACCTCACCGGCGACCTCGGCCTCTAGCCACCCGGCCGTCGCGGCTCTTCGCGCCGTACGCGCACGGGGAGCACGTACAGCCCTGGGAGCGCACTGCGCCGCACCATGACGACCACGTGCCGCCCGGTCCCGCCGACCCAGACCCGCCCGTCCCGGCGGAGGTCACGGTCCACCCGGGAGATCTGGCGCGTCGAGACAGCCGCCCCCAGTACCATGCCGCCGCCGTCGCGGAACCGCACGTGGAGATCGGGTGCCAGCCAGGTCAGCAGGGGCGGGCCCGGCCGGACCGCCACCGCGGCGGCCCGCCAGCCCGTCCGCCGCACCGCCCGGTACCTGCGCCACCAGCCGGTTGCGGCCGCCAGCGAAGCCGGGACACTCAGCAACGCGACCAGCCCGGCGGCCGTGCAGAGACCGATCACGACCCACTCTTCGTTGGGTTCGCCGGGAGTGCGGACGTGCCCGGGGTCCCCTCGGTCGTAGATCACGGTGACCGGCTGGCCCGCCGAGTACGAGCGACCGCGCTGCGTGGCGATCCTGGCGACACGCGTGGTGTCCCCGACGGGATACCGCACCTGGATCGCCACGACGCCGGTTCTGCGAGACTTCTCGACCTCCAGCACGCTTCCCGGCACCCGCTGCCCGGTCTCCAGCAGCCGCGAGGGCGCCCGCGCGAGCGCGGCCAAGCACCACAGCGCCGCGAGCAGGATCGCGCACGAGAGCACCACGAAACCCGCCGCGCGCCAGGTCACCATCCGCAGCCGCCGAAGCTCCGCGCCGGGGTCGAACACGCCAGGGGGATCAGCGGCAGGTGGCGGGATCCGCACCACGGAGCCGGTCGCCGCGGCCGCGAGCTCACCTCCCCCACCGGACCGCCAGACCAGGACACCGGCGATGACCGCGCAGAACAGCGAAAAGAGGGTCATCACGATCGCGAGCGGAAACCAATCCTGTTTCCCCGGCCGGTCGCCGACGATGAGCGCCGACACCGTCACGGTGGCGGACACGACGAACACCAGCGACGCCGCACCGCAGGCGACCGCGTACGCCACCCCGCCGTGACCGTCGTCCCGTCTCCGGGTACCCCCATCGAACCCCAGCCCCATCGCCCCAGCGTACGGCCGTGTTTTCCTTGATCACCAACAAAAAGGCGTAACGAAGAGCACGGGGCGGTGAGGCAACCGGACGCCGCGTTCGCGCGTGTCAGTCGTCGGCGAGCAGCAGGCGGTCGTCGGTGTCGAAGCAGGTGCGAGTGCCGGTGTGGCAGGCCGGGCCGGTCTGGTCGACACGGAGCAGGACGGTGTCGCCGTCGCAGTCGATCCGCACCTCGCGCACGTGCTGGACGTGCCCCGAGGTCTCGCCCTTGACCCACAGTTCCTTGCGGCTGCGCGACCAGTAGGTGCCGCGGCGCGTGGTCAGCGTGGCTTCCAGCGCCTCGTCGTTCATCCACGCCATCATCAGCACGTCGGACGTCGAGTGCTCGACGACGACCGCGGCGATCAGGCCGTCGGCGTTGCGTTTCAGGCGCGCGGACAACGCGGGATCGAGACTCACGCGTCCGCTCCGAGCAAATACCGCCGCAAGGGCATCGAGTTCAGCAGGACCCCGGCATAGACGTACCCGGCGAAGAGCACCCCGGAGACGAGCTTGATCCAGACGAGTTCGGCGGCGAGCAGGACAAGTGCGTGCACCAGCGCGAAGATCACGACGACGGCGAACCCGCCGTAGCGGGCCGTCGGCATCTTCAGCGCGAGACCGGTCACGACGACACCGCCGAGGATCAGCCCGGTGACCGGGAGCAGGAAACTGCGCAGCGACGAGCTCGGAGCGAACATGAGGACGAGCACCTCGGCGCCATAGGCCAGCGCGAGCCCGAGCAGCAGCGCGGCGGCGACCTTGACCTCGACCGGCGCCTTCCAGGACTTCGGGATCACCGGACCACGACCCCGCCGGTCCGCAGCGCGTCCTTGACCTCGCCGATCTTCAACTGTCCGAAGTGGAACACGCTGGCGGCGAGCACGGCGTCCGCCCCGGCCCGCACGGCGGGCAGGAAGTGCTCGACCGCGCCGGCGCCGCCGCTGGCGATCACCGGCACCCGGACCGCCTTGCGCACCAGCTCGACGAGTTCGAGATCGAAGCCGTTCTTGGTGCCGTCGGCGTCCATCGAGTTGAGCAGGATCTCCCCGACGCCGAGTTCCTCGCCGCGCGCGGCCCACTCGACGGCGTCGATGCCGGTGCCGCGGCGGCCACCGTGCGTGGTGACCTCGAAGCCGGACGCGGTCGGCTCGCCGCCCTCGGGCACGCGCCGCGCGTCCACCGACAGCACGATGCACTGCGCGCCGAACCGCCGCGAGGCTTCGCGGAGCATCTCCGGGCGCGCGATCGCGGCTGTGTTGATGCTCACTTTGTCGGCGCCGGTCCGCAGCAGCCGGTTGACGTCGTCGTTGGTCCGCACCCCGCCGCCGACGGTGAGCGGGATGAACACCTGCTCGGCGGTGCGGCGGACCACGTCGAAGGTGGTCTCGCGATCCCCCGAGGACGCCGTGACGTCGAGAAACGTGAGTTCGTCGGCCCCTTCCTCGTCGTAGCGACGGGCCAGTTCGACCGGGTCGCCGGCGTCGCGGAGGCCGGCGAAGTTGACGCCCTTCACCACGCGTCCCGCGTCGACGTCGAGACACGGGATGACCCTCACCGCCACAGACATACCCGCCAGCGTAGTCATCGGCGGCCGGACGAATCGCGGGCGGGAGGCATCAGAACGGGGTGCTCGCGCGTCTGTAGGTCGGACACCCCATGGCGGAGAGGAAAACCGTGCCCGCGAGCTTCGACGAGTTCGTCGCGGACCGCCTGGACGGGCTCCTGCGCTACGCGACCGTGCTGACCGACGATCCGGACCTCGCGCAGGACATCGTGCAGGAGGTGCTGCTGCGTGCCCAGCAGCGCTGGTCCACGATCGACTCGCCGCCGACGTACGTGCGGCGCATGGTCACCAACGAATACCTGTCGTGGCGGCGCCGGGCGGTGCGCCGGAGCGTCCCGTCCTCGCCCGAGGTGCTCGACGCGATCAGCCCGCCGGTCTCGGACCACACCGACGCCTACGACGAGCGGGACGAGATGCTGGCGCGGCTGGCCGAACTGCCCCGCAAACAGCGGGCCGCGCTCGTCCTGCGGTACTACGAGAACTACTCCGACGCCGAGATCGCGAAGGTGCTGCGCTGCCGTGCTTCGACCGTGCGCAGCCAGATCTCCCGCGCACTGGCCACGCTCCGCGCGTCCGTTTCCCCGCGCCCCGCCGCACTCACCACCGGAGCCAGCGAATGACCCCGCCCCGCGAGCTCAGCGAGCACGAGATCGAAACCCTGCTGCGGGAGAGCCTCGATCACCTGGCCGCCCGCGCGCCGGACAGCAACGAGGTCCGCAACGCGCTGGCCAGAGCCGCCCAGGAACGGCCGCGGCGCCGGTCGCGCCTGGCACTCGCCGGGGCGATCGCCGCGGCGGTCGCCATCGTCGCCGGGATCCCGCTGGCCACGAAGTCCATGATCGGCTCCGGGGAGCAGGCGGCGACCCCCGCGTCCGCCGTGTCCACTTCGGACAAACCACTGCTCCAGTACGCCCCCGGCTGGCTGCCGGACGGGTTCGCCGAGCAGTACCGCGCCGCGGGGCCCGGCATCGTCCCGCAGGTGCGCCGGTGGGCCGCGGGGCCCAGCGAGATCGTGCTCTCCGCGTACTCGACCGACGATCCGGAGTGGTCGCAAACGGCGCTGCGCATCGCGGCGCTGCGCGACCAGGTCATCGTGCACGGCCGCGTCGGCATGGTCACCGGCGACACCGGGGCCGCCGCGCTGCTGACCTGGATGGCCGACGACCACCACGTGCTGACCGCGAAGATCGCCGGTGTTCCCGAGGCGCGCCGGGTCGCGCAGCGGTTCGCGGACTCGGTGAGCGGCGGCAGGTCCGTGCTCGTCCGCGGCGAGGCCCGCCTCGGGCCGCTGCCCGCCGGGCTGCGTGAACAGGCCACTGTGGTCCAGGGCACCGCACCGGCGACGGGCAGCACGGAACTCACCGCCGCCGGACCGGCCGGGGCCGTGCTGCGGGTCGGCGTCGGCCCCGGCTCCCCCGGGCTCGGCGGCAGCACGCCGGTGCCGGTGCGGGGCACCGAGGGGCGCTACGTGCCCCAGCGGGAACGGGACGACGCGCTGGTCGCCGTCCGGCTCCCGTCCGGACGGTGGCTGACCGTGTCCGGCAGGCAGTCCCGGGAGACGCTGACCGCGGTGGCGGACGCCGTGGTGCTCGACCCGGCGCCCGACTACCGCTGGCTCGGCTCCTCCTGAGTCCTTTGTGGACCGCTACCAGCTCATCGACGGGAACCAGATCACCCCGAGCCGCCCGAGCATGCGCAGATCCCAGTAGAGCAGCGTGAACGTGCCCGCGACGAGCAGCGCCGCACCGGTGACCGTCGCGACGCGGGCGGGTTTCGCGGTCAGCCAGCGCTGTACGCGGCCGCGGGTGGCGTGGGTGAGCAGCAGGAACAGGACCGCCATGAGCACGATGTTGCCCATCGACTGCAGCGCGAACGCGGCGGCGCCGTAGAGCACGTTGTGGCTTTCGGCGGCGTCGCGGAACATGATCCGGAACAACGGATACGGCCGTCCGATCAGGAATCCGCCGATCAGCGCGCCCATGAGGACCAGCGGCGCCGCGGGGAAACGGCGGCCGAGCGCGCCGAGCGGGTTGCCGACGACACCGAGCGAGGCGAGGCCGAGCACGATGAACACGAGCCCGATCACCCCGAACACGATCATCGACTGGAGGCTCCGGCCGGACAGGCCGCCGGTCTGCGTGGTGGAGAACTGCGGCATCCGGGTGCCTACCAGCGCGACGACGACGCCGTAGACCACCGACACGGTGAGCATCCCGGCGGCGATCCAGCCCAGCGGTTTCAGCGTGGCGCGGAATCGGCGTTTCCCGCTGTCCGCCTGGCCGCCCACCAGCGGTGCGACGGCGCCGAACGCGGCGATGTTGCACGCGGTGAACGAACCGGCCAGCCCGGAAACGAACGCGAAGAGCGTCCCGGCCAGCACTCCGCCGATCGGCGTCGCCTTCGCGTCGTGCCCCAGCAGCGTGTTGGCGACGTTGTCCCCGATCACCTTGTCGACGAACGGCGCCGACCACAGCATCGTCAGGACGAGCCCCGCCAGCAGGGCCGGGACGACGATCCGCGCCCGCCGCACCGGATAGGGCCCACCGGCGAAGCCTGCCGCGCGAGGATGCGACGGAACGTGTTCGGTGACGGACATGGATCCTCCCAGCGTCACAGGGACACAACAGGAGAAATCCTCACGCGCGTAGCCGCGCCCCGCGCCCTCCGACCGGCCTATGCTTTCGTCACCCGCACTGCTCCGACCGCCCAAGCACGCGAGTTCTCCATCCCATCACGCGAGTTCCGCCCTCGATCACGCGAGTTCCGTCTCCGATCACGCGAGTTCCCCGTGCACTGGCGTCCTTCGGCGCGGCCTGGTTACGACAAGGGCGTCCCTCGGTTCCGGCGGCCGAGCACTCCGGGGATCTGCCACGGTCCCTCTGACGCGAACGCTCCGTCCGGGACGTTCACCGTCCCGAACGGAGCGTTCGCGACGGGCCACGGCGACGGGCCACGGCGACG
>NZ_JBHYJW010000092.1:0-27235 GCF_042741125.1 Amycolatopsis sp. NPDC058986
CCCACCCTCCCCCCCATCCCCCCCCCCACGCGCCCCTAAGCTCACCAAACCCCCCCCATCTCCCAGGTAACCGCATCCGCGCGGGGCCGGGCGAGTGCGTTTAGCCCGCTAAACGCGCTTGGCGGCTGGGTGACCGGGTTGGGATGCGGGAGCGTCAGGCGGCGGGTTCGTCGGCGAGTTCGATGGGAGCGCGCTTGACGTCGGCCTCGAGCAGCGGCAGGTACTTGCCGGTGCCCGTCAGGTGGGTCAGGAAGAACGCCGTGAACAGGGCCCGGGTCAACTGCTGGGTGCCGCGATGCGGCTTCCCGTGCAGGAGCAGCTGGCTCCAGTGCCGCCCCTCGGTGACCGCCAGATGCGACGACTTCCCCAGGGTGCGCAGCTGGACGGGGCCCGCCCACGCGTCGGCGATCGCCTCCGCGTGCCCGACTGCGGGAGCGATGAGATCCTCGCCCGCGGCGAGGTGCAGGCCGGGTGCCGTGATGTTTTTGGCCGCTTCGGTCGCTGGGGGAAACGTTTGCGCGGCCGTGATCGTGGCGACCGCGCGGATCTCGGGTTTGGGGGGTTCGGCGGTCGCGGCCTGCGCGGCGGCGAGCACGGCCGAGCCGCCGCCGGTCGAGTGCCCGGCGAGGCCGAGGCGGTCCGGATCGACGCTGATGCCGTCGGGACCGAGCCGGACCTTGGTGACGAGGTCGAGCGTGGCCAGCAGATCCGAAGCGAGCAGACGATGCGACGGCAGCGGCCCACGCTGGGTGGCCGGCGCCGTCGCGACGATGCCCCAGCTCGCGAGGTGCCGCAGCAGCTGGTGGTAGCGGCCGGTCGGCTGGAGCCAGCCGTGACCGAACGCGACGGCGGGCAGGCCGAGACCCGATCGTGGGGTGAACACCACGCCGGGCAGCCCGACCAGGGCGAGGTTGCCGCGCAGGACCTCGTGCGGGCCCGGGTGCGTCAACTCCGCGAGCAGCTGCTTGGGCTTGCTGGCCATGGCCGTGACCTTACTGCCCGCACCCCCGCCCAGCCCGCCCGCCGCCCCGGCGAGTGGTTTTACCCCGCTAAACGCACTCGCCGGGGTCGGGGAGCGGTGTGCGCCGGGACCGGGCGACCCGGATACTTAGCCACGCTCAGCGCCGCGTTTAGCCCGCTAACCGCAGCTCCGGGGCGTGGTGGCGGAGCCGCGCGTGGGGGCGCGATGTCCCTCGTTAGGCTGGAGCGCGTGTGTGGGATCGTGGGATATGTCGGACACCGCCCGGCCCTGGACGTCGTCCTCGGCGGACTGCAGCGGATGGAGTACCGCGGGTACGACTCGGCGGGCGTCGCGGTGCTGGACGGCGCCGGCGCGCTGAACGTCGAGCGCAAGGCGGGCCGCCTCGCCAACCTGGAGGCCGAGCTCGACGCCGTCGGCAGGGACGCCTTCAAGGGCACCGCCGGCATGGGGCACACCCGGTGGGCCACCCACGGTGCGCCGGTCGACCGGAACTCGCATCCGCACCGTGACGTCACCAAGCGCGTCGCCGTCGTGCACAACGGCATCATCGAGAACTTCGCCGCCCTGCGCGCCGAGCTCGAGGCCGACGGCGTCGAGATGGCCAGCGACACCGACACCGAGACGGCCGCGCATCTCGTCGCCCGCGCCTACGCCTCCGGCGAGACCGCCGGTGACTTCGCCGCCAGCGTCGCCGCCGTGTGCCGCCGCCTCGAAGGCGCGTTCACCCTGGTCGTGACCCACGCCGACCAGCCGGACACGATCGTCGCCGCCCGGCGCTCCTCGCCGCTGGTCGTCGGCGTCGGCGATGGCGAGACCTTCGTAGCGTCCGACGTCGCCGCGTTCATCGAGCACACCCGCGAGGCCGTCGAGCTCGGCCAGGACCAGCTCGTCGTGATCACCCGCGACGGCTACGAGGTCACCGACTTCCACGGCGACGCCGCGCAGGCGAAGCCGTTCACCGTCGACTGGGACCTCTCGGCCGCGGAAAAGGGCGGCCACGAGTACTTCATGCTCAAGGAGATCGAGGAGCAGCCCGAGGCGCTGGCGAACACGCTGCGCGGGCACTTCGAGGCCGGCCGGATCATGCTCGACGAGCAGCGCATCTCCGACCAGGACCTGCGCGACGTCGATAAGGTCTTCGTCGTCGCCTGCGGTTCGGCGTACCACTCCGGCCTGGTCGCCAAGTACGCGATCGAGCACTGGTGCCGCCTGCCGGTCGAGGTCGAGCTGGCCAGCGAGTTCCGCTACCGAGACCCGGTGCTCGACCGCGCGACGCTGGTTGTCGCGGTGTCGCAGTCGGGCGAGACCGCGGACACCCTCGAAGCCGTTCGCCACGCCCGCGAGCAGAAGGCCCGCGTGCTGGCCGTGTGCAACACCAACGGTGCGCAGATCCCGCGTGAATCCGACGCGGTGCTCTACACCCACGCGGGGCCGGAGATCGGGGTCGCCTCGACCAAGGCGTTCCTCGCGCAGATCGCGGCCAACTACCTGGTCGGCCTGGCGCTGGCGCAGGCGCGGGGCACGAAGTACCCGGACGAGGTGGCGCGCGAGTTCGCCGAACTCGAGGCCATGCCCGCCGCTGTCCAGAAGGTACTGTCCACTGTGGACCAGGTGCGGGACCTCGGGCGCCGGATCGCGGACTCGAAGGCTGTGCTGTTCCTCGGGCGCCACGTCGGGTTCCCGGTGGCGCTCGAAGGCGCGCTGAAGCTGAAGGAACTGGCGTACATGCACGCCGAGGGCTTCGCCGCTGGCGAGCTGAAGCACGGCCCGATCGCGCTGATCGAGGAGGGCCTCCCCGTCGTCGTGGTGATGCCGTCGCCCAAGGGACGCGCGGTGCTGCACTCCAAGCTCGTGTCGAACATCAGCGAGATCCAGGCTCGCGGCGCCCGCACGATCGTCATCGCAGAGGAGGGCGACGAGACGGTCCGGCCGTTCGCCGACGAGCTGATCGAGGTCCCCGCGGTGCCGACGCTGCTGCAGCCGCTGGTGTCGACGGTGCCGCTGCAGGTGCTCGCCGCCGAGATCGCGCGCACCCGCGGGTACGACGTCGACAAGCCGCGTAACCTGGCGAAGTCGGTCACCGTCGAGTAACTCCCGGAGGCGTCGCCGTGCAGGGAATCTGGACCACGGAACGGATTCGCGCGGCGGAGGATCGGCTGCTCGCGGTCACCCCCGAAGGCGAACTTATGCGCCGCGCGGCCTTCGGGCTGGCGACGCATACGGCCGCGCTGATCGCTGAGCGCACGGGCTTCGTATCGGGCCGCCGGGTCGTCCTGTTGGTCGGTTCGGGGAACAATGGCGGTGACGCGTTGTGGGCCGGGGCGTTCCTGCGCCGTCGCAACGTCGCCGTCACCGCCATCTTGCTGAAGCCCGAACGCGCGCACGGTCCAGGACTCGCGGCGCTGCGCCGATCCGGCGGCCGGGTGGTGTCTGTCGAGGACGGTCCACAGTGGATCGACAAGGCGGACGTCGTCATCGACGGGATCGTCGGGATCTCCGCCCGTGGTCCGTTGCGGCCGGAGGCCGCGGCGCTGGTGGAGCGGGTGGGCGCGCCGATCGTCGCGGTCGACCTGCCCAGCGGGGTCGACCCGGACACCGGAGCGGTGGACGGCCCGGCGGTGCGTGCGGCGCTCACCGTGACTTTCGGCGCGCTCAAGCCGGTGCACGCGCTGGCACCCGACGCTTGTGGCGACGTCGTGCTGGCGGACATCGGGCTGCGGCCCGAACTCGGCGAGCCCGACATGGTGCGTTTGGAGTCGTCGGACGTCGCTGCCGCGTGGCCGGTGCCGGGCCCCAGTGACGACAAGTACAGCCAGGGTGTCGTCGGCATCGCGGCCGGATCGGCCACCTACCCCGGGGCGGCGGTGCTGGCGGCGGGATCGGCGGTGCGGGCGACGTCCGGCTTGGTGCGGTATGCGGGGCACGCGGCCGATGTGGTGCGCGGGCGCTGGCCGGAGATCGTCGCCACCGGATCGGTGAGCGATGCCGGCCGCGTGCAGGCGTGGGCGGTCGGGCCGGGGATCGGCACCGGGCAGGAAGGCCGTGACGTGCTCCGGTACGTCCTCGGCCAGGGCGTGCCGGTGTGTGCCGACGCGGACGCGACGACGATCGTCGCCCGCGCGCCGGAGGTGCTCGACGCGCGGGATCCGGACACGCCGCTCGTGCTGACGCCGCATGCGGGCGAGTTCGAGCGGTTGATGGGCGAGGCGCCCGGGGCCGATCGGGTCGGGGCCGCGCGTGCGGCGGCCCGGCGGTACGACGCGGTGGTCCTGCTGAAGGGGCACTGCACCGTGGTCGCGGCGCCGGACGGGCGGGTCGCGGTGAACACGCCGCGCGGGTCGTGGCTGGCGACGGCGGGCTCGGGCGACGTGCTCACCGGTCTCGTCGGGGCGCTGCTCGCCGCCGGGCTCGACCCGTGGCTCGCGGCGGCGTCCGCGGCGCACGTCCACGCGCTGGCCGGGTCGCTCGCGGCGGGCGGCGCACCGACCTCCGCCTCGGCGCTGGTCACCGCCATCCCCGAGGCCCTCCGCTCCCTGCGTCCCTGATCACCCCTGACCTCGTCACATCAGCCCCACGCGCCCCAACCGAGCGCAGTTAGCGGGCTAAACGCGGCGCTTAGGCACGCTAAGGACCGCGTTTAGCCCGCTAACTGCACTTCGGGGCCCTGGCGGGCGTGACGGGCTAGGGAGTGGGGTCGCGACTGGGACGGGGGCCTGCGCCGGATGGTTAGCAATGCTCAGTGCCGCGTTTAGTCCGCTAACTGCAGCTCGGGGTGGCCGGCCAAGTGCGTTTAGCGGGCTAAACGCACTTGGGGGCAGCGGGGAGGGGGCGGGAGGGCAGAGATGGGGAGTTATCGCGTTGGGTGTTAAGTCTGGGGAAGAAATCTGGTAAAAAGAGGGAGTGAGCGGTGACGCAGGTGTCGTGAGCTGGGGGTGGCGTGTCTAGGACCCGGCCCTCGGACGCCTCCATCGAGCAGCGGCGCAGGGAGATCCTCGACCACGTCATCGAGCACGGCGAGGCCCGCATCGACGACCTCACCGCGCTTTTCGGCGTCAGCCTGATGACGATGCACCGCGACCTCGACGACCTTGCCGACCGCCGCCTGCTCCGCAAGCTTCGCGGCCGGGTCGAGGCCTACCCGGCCTTCACGATGGAGAACGCCGCCCGCTTCCGCGGCACCGTCAACCTCGCCGTGAAGGAAGCGCTCGCCGACGCCGCCATCCGCCAGGTCGAGCCCGGCCAGACCGTCTTCGTCGACGACTCCACGACGTTGTTTCCCCTGGTCCGCAGGCTCGCCGAGGTCGAGGGCCTGACCGTCATCACCAACTCGCTGCACGCCGCGCGCCTGCTGGGCCCCAAGGTCGACGTCGTCCTCGCCGGCGGCCGGTTCCACCACGAGTTCGACTCCTGCATCGGCCCCGACGTGCTCGCCCTGCTCGAGCGCATCCACGCCGACGTCGGGTTCGCGTCGGTCTCCGCGGTCGCCGTCGGCAGGCTGTATCACCCCGATCAGGACTACGCCGAGCTCAAGAAGGCCGCGCTGCGCACGAGCAACCGGAACGTCCTCGTCGTCGACCATTCGAAGTTCGGCCGCACCGCGACCTTCGCGCACGGCGTCGTCGGCGACTACGACCTGCTCATCACCGACGAGTCGACCCCCACCGAGGAGATCGAGGCCGCGCTGAACGCGAGCACGGCCGTCGAACTCGTCGAGTACGTCGAGGAGGGCCAACCGTATGACAGCTGACACGCTGGTCGCCGGTGTCGATTCATCGACACAGTCCACCAAGGTCGTGGTGTGCGATGCGCGCACCGGCGAGATCGTCCGCACCGGCCGGGCCGCGCACCCGGACGGCACCGAGGTCGACCCCGCTGCCTGGTGGGACGCGTTCACACAGGCGACGCACGGCCTGCTCGACGGCGTCGAGGCGATCGGTGTCGCCGGTCAGCAGCACGGGCTCGTCACTCTCGACGAGGGGAGCAACGTCGTCCGTCCCGCACTGTTGTGGAACGACAACCGGTCGGCGCAGGCCGCCGTGGACCTTTGCGACGAACTTGGCGGGCCGGAAGCATGGGCGCAGGCGGTCGGACTTGTCCCGGTCGCGAGCTTCACGATCACCAAGCTGCGCTGGATGGCCGAGCGTGAACCCGAGCTGGCCGATCGCGTCGCCCGCGTCCTGCTCCCGCACGACTGGCTGACGTGGCGCATCCTCGGTGAGCGCGGAGCGCCCGTGACCGATCGCGGTGACGCCTCCGGCACCGGCTACTACTCCGCGGCTGAAAGCGCTTACCGGACCGACCTCCTCAAGCACGCCTTCGGCCGGACCCCGGAGCTGCCCACGGTTCTCGGCCCCGCCGAAACCGCGGGGCACACCGAGGACGGCGTTCTCGTTTCGGCGGGCACCGGCGACAACATGGCCGCCGCGCTTTCCCTCGAACTCGGCCCCGGCGACGTCGTCGTTTCGCTCGGTACCAGCGGCACGGTGTTCGGTATGTCGGCCACCGCGCCCGCGGACGCCACCGGCACGGTCGCCGGATTCGCCGACGCCACCGGGAAATTCCTGCCGCTCGCCTGCACGCTCAACGCCGCTCGGGTGCTCACCGCGAGCGCCGCGATGCTGGGTGTCGGCCAGGACGAGTTCGACCGGCTCGCACTGGCCGCCGAACCGGGTGCGGGAGGGTTGACGCTACTGCCCTATTTGGACGGTGAGCGCACGCCGAACCTCCCTGACGCCAACGGTTCCCTGATCGGGCTCACCCGGGCGAACATGACTCCGGAGAACCTCGCGCGCGCCGCCGTCGAGGGCATGCTGTGCGGGCTCGCGGCCGGGCTGGACGCGGTGCGCGAGCAGGGGCTCGACGTCCGTCGCGTGCTGCTCATCGGCGGTGGTGCGCAATCCGCCGCCGTGCGCGAGGTCGCGCCGATCGTGTTCGGCGTTCCCGTGAGCATCCCGCCGGTCGCCGAGTACGTCGCGGTCGGTGCCGCGCGGCAGGCCGCGTGGGCGCTCACGAGCACCGAAGAACCGCCTGCCTGGCAAGGAAAGACGCGGCTCGCGCTGGACGAGCCGACCGAAGCGCAGCGCGCCGAGGGCCGCCGCATCCAGTATCGACACCTCGAGGCGCGGGAAGCCGCGCACGGAATTCCCGCGAAAATCGGAGAGGACTGAACCGATGGCCAGCATCACCTACGACAAGGCGACCCGGCGTTACCCCGGCGCCGAGCGGCCCGCCGTCGACGCGCTCGAACTGGAGATCGCCGACGGCGAATTCCTCGTGCTGGTCGGGCCTTCCGGCTGCGGCAAGTCGACGAGCCTGCGCATGCTCGCCGGGCTGGAGGACATCGACGAGGGCGCCGTGTGGATCGGCGACCGGGACGTAACCCAGTTGCCGCCCCGTTCCCGCGACATCGCGATGGTGTTCCAGAACTACGCGCTGTACCCGCACATGACGGTGGCGCAGAACATGGGCTTCGCACTGAAGATCGCCGGACGGCCCGCGTCGGAGATCAAGCAAAAGGTCCTCGACGCGGCGAAACTGCTGGACATCGAGCAGTTCCTCGACCGCAAGCCGAAGGCGCTTTCCGGCGGCCAGCGGCAGCGTGTCGCGATGGGCCGGGCGATCGTGCGGGAACCGCAGGTGTTCCTGATGGACGAGCCTCTGTCCAATTTGGACGCCAAGCTGCGGGTGTCGACCCGGACCCAGATCGCCGCGCTGCAGCGGCGTCTCGGCGTCACCACGGTGTACGTCACGCACGACCAGGTCGAGGCCATGACGATGGGTGACCGTGTCGCGGTGCTCTCGGACGGTCTCCTCCAGCAGTGCGACACCCCGCGTGCGCTCTACGACAAGCCCGCGAACGCGTTCGTCGCCGGGTTCATCGGCTCGCCCGCGATGAACCTCGTCACGGGCAAGCTCACCCAGGACGGCGCCGAGCTGGGCGGTGCGCGCGTGCCGCTGCCCCGCGACGTCATCGCCGCGGCCGACGGGGACACCGTCACGATCGGGTTCCGGCCGGAGTCGCTGGAGGTCACCGGGTCCGCGGACGGCACGCTGCCGATCAAGGTCGACCTCGTCGAGGAGCTGGGCTCGGACGCCTACGTCTACGGCAAGCTCGCCGAATCGGACGCCGAAGGCACGAAGTCCAACGTGGTCGCCCGTGTGGATCCGCGCACACCGCCCGCCATGGGCGACACGCTGCACCTGCGGATCCGGCCCGACGAGCTGCATGTGTTCTCCGCCACCACCGGGTCGCGCCTGTCCTGACCTGGACACATGGGAAACTGGGGGTCGTTATGACTCCCAGTTTCCCGCGTGCCGAGGCCGTGATCGACCTCGACGCCGTGCGCCACAACGTCTCCCTGCTGGCCGAGCGCGCCTCCGGCGCGGCGCTGATGGTGGTGGTGAAGGCCGACGCGTACGGCCACGGCGCGCTGCCGGTCGCGCGCGCCGCGATCGAGGCGGGCGCGACCTGGCTCGGCACCTGTTCCCTCGGCGAGGCGCTGGAGCTGCGCCGCGCCGGGATCACCGCGCGGCTGTTCAGCTGGCTCGACGTTCCCGACGTCGACTTCGCTCCCGGCATCGAAGCGGACATCGACCTCGACGCCAGTTCGATCGGCGAGCTGCGGCGCATCGTGGATGCCGCGCGGCAGGTGGGCACCCGCGCCCGGGTGCACCTCAAGATCGACACCGGGCTTTCGCGTAATGGCTGCCCGCCCGCGCTGTGGGCGGAGCTGGTCGAGGAGGCGGCGGCGGAACCGCTGATCGAGGTCGTCGGGATCTGGTCGCACCTAGCTTGCGCCGACGAGCCGGGGCACGCGTCGATCGACCTGCAGGCCAAGCGTTTCGACGAGGCCTACGACGTCGCGCGGGCGGCCGGGCTCGACCCGATGCGGCACATCGCGAACTCCGCGGCGGTGCTGACCCGGCCCGATCTGCACTTCGACCTGGTACGCCCCGGAATCGCGGTGTACGGGCTGAACCCGGTACCCGCCGACGAGGACCTGCGCCCGGCGATGACGTTCCGGTCGTCGGTGGTGCTGACCAAGCGGATAGCGGCGGGCGAGTCCGTGTCGTACGGGCACACCTGGACGGCGGAACGCGACACGACACTCGCGCTCGTGCCGTGTGGTTACGCCGACGGGGTACCGCGGACGTTGTCCGGTCGCCTGGACGTCTGGCTCGGCGGGCGGCGGCGCCCGGTCGCCGGGCGGGTCTGCATGGACCAGCTGGTGGTGGACTGCGGGGATGACGAACCCGAGATCGGCGCCGAGGTCGTCCTGTTCGGCGCCGGAGCCGGCGGGGCGCCGACAGCTCGGGAGTGGGCGGACAAGCTGGGCACGATCGACTACGAGATCGTGACGTCGATGTACCGGCCGCGGGTGCGGCGGAGGTATCTGGGGGACCGCTCGTGATTCCTTCACGACGACTGCTGGCCATCGCCGGCGGGGTCGGTGCCGTGGCCACCGGGACCGCCGCCGCCATCGCGGTCGCCGCGCAGCAGCGGCGGCACAGTGAGGACGCACTCGTGGACGAGCCGTTGGGGGAGCTGAAGCCGGACCGGACGTCGACGGTCGCGGCGGAGGACGGAACGCCGCTGTCGGTGGAGGAGGTCGACCCCGCGGACGGTGGGAAACCGGAGCTGACCGTGGTCGGCGTGCACGGGTTCGCGCTGTCGCGGAAGTCGTGGCATTTCCAGCGTCGTGATCTGGCGTCGCTGACGTTGCCGCGCGTGCGGCAGGTGTACTACGACCATCGCGGGCACGGGCAATCCGGCGAGGCGTCGACCGTGGCGAGCACGATCGAGCAGCTGGCGCGCGATCTTGACGGCGTGCTGCGGGCGGTGGTGCCCGAGGGACCCG
Organism: Amycolatopsis sp. NPDC058986; assembly: GCF_042741125.1. Taxonomy (NCBI): domain Bacteria; kingdom Bacillati; phylum Actinomycetota; class Actinomycetes; order Pseudonocardiales; family Pseudonocardiaceae; genus Amycolatopsis; species Amycolatopsis sp. NPDC058986. Next base: position 9,841 of record NZ_JBHYJW010000092.1, read on the forward strand.
TCGTGCTGATGGGACATTCCATGGGCGGCATGGTGATCATGGAACTGGCGGCGGAATTCCCCGAGCTGTTCGAGGATCGGGTGTGCGGCGTCGCGTTCATCGCCACGGCGGCGGGCGAGGTCGGAGCCCGTGGGCTGCCGCGCTCGCTGCTGTCGAAGTACAACCCGCTCACGAAGGGCGTCGGCGGGTTGGCAGGCTGGCAGCCGGGGCTCGTCGAGTTCGTCCGCGCGGCCGGTGGTCAGCTGACGCGGCAGGCGGTGCGGCGGCTGGCGTTCGGCAGCCGGGACGTCTCGTCGCGGCTGGTCGACTTCATGCTCGAAATGCTCGCCGTGACGCCGGTGCGAGGGCTGATCAACTTCGTCGACACGCTTGGCAGTCACAACCGGTACGCGGCGCTGGCCGGGCTCAAGCACGCGCAGGTGCTGGTCATCGGGGGCGACTCGGACAAGTTCACGCCGTTCTCGCACGCCGAGCGGATCGCCGGGGAGCTGCCGGACGCGGAGCTGGTGCGGGTGCGCGGTGCGGGGCACATGGTGCAGCTGGAGCAGCCGGAGCTGGTGAACAGTCATCTGATCGATCTGGTGCAACGGTGTGCCGGGGTGGACGGCGAGTCCTCCGGGCGGAGCTGGTGGTGGAAACGCGCGTGAAGTACGAACTCTCGACTCCTGATTCGACGATGGCCTTCGGCCGTTCGCTCGGTCGTTCGCTGCGTCCTGGTGACCTGGTGCTGCTGTCCGGGCCGCTCGGGGCGGGGAAGACGACCATGACGCGGGGGATCGCCGACGGGCTCGGTGTCGGCGGGCGTGTCAGCTCGCCGACGTTCGTGCTCGCGCGGGTCCATCCCGCGGGGGCTTCCGGTGTGCCGCTGGTGCACGTCGACGCCTATCGGCTCGGCGGGGATCTGGCCGAGCTGGACGATCTGGACCTGGACGCGGATCTGGAGCGCTCGGCCGTCGTCGTCGAATGGGGCGAGGGGGCGGCGGAGCGGCTGTCGTCGGACTACCTCGTCGTCCGGCTGGAGCGTCGCGAGGACGACGTCCGGATCGTCGCGCTGGAACCCCACGGCACGTGGTCGGCCCGGGCCGCCGACCTGCGTTTAGCGGGCTAAACGCAGTCCGGCCACCCACCTACCTGCGTCCCCTGCCGCCTGCCGCGCGCTGCCGCCCCGAGCGCAGTTAGCGGGCTAAACGCGGCGCTGAGCATGGCTAAGTATTCGGCGGGTGCGCCTCGTGGGCCCGGTCGGTCTGGGCTCGACGCGCGTGCGACCCCGGCGGATGCGTTTAGCAGGCTAAACGCATCCGTGCAGGTCAGCGGGTTATGTAGGGCTGCTAAGGACCGCGTTTAGCCCGCTAAACGCGCTTGGCGGGGCCCACGACGGCGCGGGCGACGCCCAGAGCGACGAGGTCCTGGGGGCGAAGGCGCAGCCGGTCCGCGAGGGCGGGGACCTCGGACGCCGGGAGCTTGAGAATCGACGCCGCGGCCTCGGGCGACGTCACCGAGAAGTACGCATCGGGCGTGACCCACGTCGACCCCGGCGCCGCGAAGGCGAGCGCGCCGCCCGAGCCACCTTCGCCGATCACGAGCGTGGTCACGGGCGTGGTCACGGGCACCGAACCAACGGACCGAGACCCGGCACCAGAGCCAGAGCCCGACATCGCCGTCGCGATCGCCTCGAACAGCTCCGCGATGGCCGCGCCCGCGCCGGCCTGTTCCGCCGCCGCGTCGTTGGCCGCCCCCGGCGTGTCCACCAGCGTCAGCACCGGCACGCCGAGCCGCGAAGCGAGCCGCACCAGCCGCGCCGCCGTCCGGAATCCGGCCGGGGACGTCGCGGTCCCGCACTGTGCGGCGAACGCGATCGCACGCCCGTCCCGCCAGCCGAACCCGCACGACACCCCGGCATCGACGCCTCCGCAGCGGTCGCCGCTGACCTCTTCCCGCCAGTCGAAATAGGCGTCGAGATACTCGGCGGCGCGAGGACGCGAAGCGGCCCGCGCGGCCTGAACGGCCTCCCACCCGGTCGACGGCAGCGACACCGCTCGTAACGCCGAGGGCGGATCGGCGGGGACATCCGAACGCGAGGTCAACAGCCGGACCCAGCGTTCCAACGCACTGGCCAGCTGCTCCGGCGGCACGATCTGGTCCACCTGGCCAGCGTCGAACTTCGCCTCAGCCGTGTACGCCTCCGAAGGCGCGTCGGCGGGCCGCACTCGTGACCCGGCGAAACCGACCTGCGCGCCGGGCAATGCGAGGACGACGTCGGCGCCCGCGCCGAGCGTCGCCCAGCCGCCCCCGGTCGTCGGGTCGCGCAGCACGGAGATCTGCGGGATGCCGTTCGCGCGCGCCCGCGCCGCTGCCCGCGCGAGCCGCTGCAGCTGGGTGAGCGCCCGCATACCCTGCTGCATCCGGCTTCCCCCGGTCGCGATGAGGGACACCACCGGCAGCCGCAGCGCCCGGGCCTGCTCGAACGCCGCCTCGATCCGGTCGCCCGTGCGCTGGCCGAGCGAGCCGCCGAGATAGCCGAACTCGAACGCGATCAGCATCGCTTCGGCAGCACCGAGCTTCGCGGTTCCGCACACGACGGACTCGGACTCGCCACTGCGCTCAGCGGCGGCGCTGCGCGCGTCGCGGTAACCCGGCCAGCCGATGGGCCCGTCCACGGGCTCCGCGGTGTGCTCGACCACGAGCTCGCGGAAATCGGTCGAAACCAGGTCGACGATCTCGCGGGCGGGCAGCCTAGCCACCGAGGGCTCGCTTCATGACCTTCCCCATGTCGTTGCGTGGCAACGCGTCGAGGTACCGGACGACCCGCGGCCGCTTGTGGGGAGTGAGCAGCCGGGCGACATGGTCGGCCAGTTCTGCCGCTGTCGGCGGCTCGCCGTCCGGCACGATCCACGCGACGATCCGCTCGCCGAGGTCGTCATCCGGTTCGCCGGTCACCGCGGCCTCGGCGACGCGCGGATGTTCCAGCAGGGCGTTCTCGATCTCACCGGCGCCGATCTTGTAGCCGCCACTCTTGATCAGGTCCGTCGCCTTGCGGCCGACGATCCGGACGTACCCGTCGGCGTCGCGCGTCGCCATGTCACCGGTGCGGAACCAGCCGTCGTCGAACGCGGCCGACGTCGCGTCCGGCCGGTTCAGGTACTCGGTGAACAGGTTCGGGCCACGGACCTGGATCTCGCCGACGGTGTCGAGTTCGTCGATCCGTTCCCCGTGTTCACCGACCAGCCGCAGCTCGACGCCCGCGAGCGGGACGCCGACGGTGCCCGGTTTGCGCTCGCCGTCCGCGCGGACGCTGGTGTTCATCAGCGTCTCGGTCATCCCGTAGCGCTCGATCACCTGCTGGCCGGTGGCCGCGGTGATGCGCTGATGGTCGTGCACCGGCAACGCCGCGGAGCCGGACACGAGCAGCCGCGCGCCGCGTAGCGCCTTCGCGAGCGTTTCGTTCTCAGCGACTTCGCCGGCGATGCGGTGGTACATCGTTGGCACGCCGAAGAGCATCGTCGCGCCATCGCCCAGCTCGCGCGCCACTCCGTCGGTGGAGAACCGGCCGAGATGGCGCACGGTCCCGCCACGCCGAAGCGGCCCGAGAATGCCGAGGATCAGGCCGTGCACGTGGAACAGCGGCAGCGCGTGCACCAGGACGTCGTCGGCGGTCCACTGCCAGGCGTCCTCGAGCGCGTCGAGGGTCGTGACGAGTGCGCGGCGAGGGAGCACGACGCCCTTGGGCGGACCCGTGGTGCCGGAGGTGTAGACGATCAGCGCGGGTGTCTCGGCGCCGGGTTCCTCCGGTAGTGCCTGCGGTGTGGTTCGGGGGTCGATGTCGATGTCCCGGCGCGGCAGTGCCGACAAACCGTCCGGAAGGTCGGCGCCTGGCTCGGCGAGGACCAGCGCCGGCTCGCTGTCGGACACGATGTGCGCGAGCTCCCGCTCGCCGATCTTGGGGTTGATCGGTACCACCGGGACCCCCGCGAGCAGGGCGGCGACGACCGCGACGCTGGTGTGCAGGCTCGGCGTCGCCCAGACGGCCACACGGCTCTTCGGCAGGTCACGGGCGAGCGCGCCGGCGACGGCCGCGAGTTCGTCGTAGGTCAGCGTCTGCTCGCCGAAGCGGAGAGCCTGCTTGGGGGAGCCGCTCGTGAGGGCGGGGAACAACCGATCGGGCACCGCGGGACCTCCTGTTGCGCACTTCGCCGTCTGCCGGACGCCTCGAAATCGCACCGTACCCCGCACGACCCTGCCCCCGCTGAGACCTGGTTCACACCCCGCGCCGACTGCGTTTAGCCCGCTAAACGCAGTCCGGCGGGCCCGTCGGGAGGCGCGGGGCGTCGGGGGCCGGGACCAGGGGCCGACAGGCCCGCCGAAGTCCTTAGTGTGCCTAAGCGCCGCGTTTAGCCCGCTAACTGCACGTCGGGGCGGGGGCCGTAGGCTGGGACACCGTGTTGGTACTGGCGATCGATACGTCGACCCCGGCGGTCACCGCGGGTGTCGTTGTCGTGGACGCTGCGGGAGACGCCGCCGAGCTGACCACGCGCGCCGAGCGGGTCACCGTCGATCCGCGGGCCCACGGCGAGCTGATCACCCCGCACGCCCTGGCCGCCGCCGAGGCCGCAGGGATCACGCTCAAGGATCTCGACGCGATCGTGTGCGGCGTCGGTCCCGGGCCCTTCACCGGCCTGCGCGCCGGGATGGCCACCTCAGCCGCCCTCGCCCACGCACTCGGCGTCCCGGCGTACCCGGTCTGCAGCCTCGACGCCATCGCGGCGGACGTCACCGGCGACACCCCGTTCCTCGTGCTCACCGACGCGCGTCGCCGCGAGGTGTACTGGGCGCGCTACGACGCCGACGGCACGCGGGCGGACGGCCCGCACGTCCAGCGCCCGGCCGAACTCGACGTCACCACGAAGGTCGCCGCGGGCGATGGCGCGGCGCTGTACGCCGACACGCTCGGCGTCCAGCCCATTGGACCCCGTTTCCCGTCGCCCGCCGGACTCGTCAAGGTTGCCCGGGAGAGCTTGCTCGCAGGGGAGCCGCCCGCCGCGCTCACTCCGCTCTACTTGCGTCGCCCCGACGCGGCCGAGCCGGCAGGCCGCAAGCGAGTGACCGCGCCATGAGGCTCGAACCGTTGCGCCGCAAGGACATCGCCCGCTGCGTGGAGATCGAGAAGATCCTCTTCCCCGGCGACGATCCGTGGAGTGCCTGGGCGTTCCAGGCCGAACTCGACGCCGGGAACTTCTACCTCGCCGCCCGCCCGGACGACTCCGACGAGCTCGTCGGGTATGCCGGGCTTGCCGTCGTCGGCCGCAAGCGTGGCGAGTACGAGACGAGCGTGCACACCATCGGTGTCGTCCCCGAGTCCCAAGGGCAGGGCATCGGCACGGCGTTGTTGCGCGCGCTGCTGGAGCGTGCCGACGAACTGGACGCGCCGGTCTTCCTCGAAGTCCGCACGGACAACGACGCGGCCATCGCGCTCTACGAGCGGCACGGTTTCGAGCGGGTCGGCATCCGGAAGCGCTACTACCGGCCTTCCGGCGCCGACGCCTACACGATGGTCCGCCCGGCGCGGACACGAGCGGACGAGGTGGCGGGCTGATGTCGCGCATCATCATGGGCATCGAGAGCTCGTGCGACGAGACCGGCGTCGGCTTGGTCCGGCTGCACGACGACGGCACCGTCGAGCTGCTCGCCGACGAGGTCGCCTCCAGCGTGGAACAGCACGCGCGCTTCGGCGGTGTGGTGCCCGAGGTCGCCAGCCGGGCCCACCTCGAAGCGATGGTCCCGACCGTGGAACGGGCGTTCGCTACGGCAGGTCTTGCACTGTCCGATGTGGACGCGATCGCTGTCACGGCCGGCCCCGGCCTCGCGGGCGCGTTACTCGTCGGCGTCGCGGCGGCGAAGGCGTACGCCACGGCGCTGGGTGTTCCGTTGTACGGTGTGAACCACCTCGCCGGGCACATCGCCGTCGACACCCTGCAGCACGGCCCGCTTCCCGCACCGTGCCTGGCCTTGCTGGTTTCCGGTGGGCACACACAACTGCTGCGGGTGGACGACATCGCCTCGAAGATCACCGAACTCGGGTCCACAGTGGACGACGCGGCCGGTGAGGCCTACGACAAGGTCGCCCGCGTACTCGGCCTGCCCTATCCCGGCGGTCCGCCGATCGACAAGGCCGCCAAGAACGGCGATCCGCGGGCGATCGCGTTCCCGCGCGGGATGACCGGACCTCGGGACGCCAAGTTCGACTTTTCCTTCTCCGGCCTCAAAACAGCGGTCGCCCGGTGGGTCGAAGGCGCCGAACGTCGGGGTGAGGACATCCCCGTAGATGACGTCGCGGCGTCGTTCCAGGAAGCCGTCGCCGACGTGCTCACCGCGAAGGCGATTCGGGCGGCGAAGGAGCAGGGCATCGGGACCCTGGTTATTTCCGGTGGTGTGGCGGCGAATTCGCGGCTCTCGGCACTGGCCGCGGAACGGTGTGCCGAGGCCGGGATCGAACTGCGGGTGCCGCGGCCGAGGCTGTGCACGGACAACGGCGCCATGATCGCGGCGCTCGGAGCCCACGTCGTCGCTGCCCGGCGTCCCGTGGCTGCGCTGGACTTCTCAGCCAATCCGGCGCTGCCGGTCGAGGTCGTCTCGATCTGAGGTCTCGGCGGTGTCGCGGATTCCCTTGTCAAGGTTTTCTTGGCACGAGCGGAGTTTCCGTGACAGCGCCGCCGCTATACACCGCGTGTAGAGCGATAGCAAAGGTCCCTTGCTCTCCCCCGGAGTGGCGAGAGGGACCGAGGTGACACCTGTGACCGCCGGTTCTCGCGCCGCGAACGGCACGAGCGGACCATTCGTCCCGGCCACGCCCAGGACACACACGACAGCCCGCCGTACTCAGCCGTGCGTGGGAACGACCTCGAGATCGGTGACCGTGCCGTCCGCCAGACCGAGCAGCTCGGAGATTGCGGCCACCGCGAGTTCGGCCGCATTGCCGTCGCCGTAAGGATTCCCGACCTGTGCGGGCTGGAGTTCACCACGCAGCAGGCGCGCCGCGGTGTCCGCGATCAGCGCGGTGTCGGTGCCGACGAGCCACGCGCAGCCCGCGTCGACCGCCTCCATCCGCTCGGTCACCTCGCGCAGCACCAGCACCGGCGTGCCGAATGTGGGCGCCTCCTCCTGGATCCCGCCGGAGTCGGTGAGCACCAGTGACGCCAGCCGCAGCGCCCGCACCAGGTCCGGGTACTCCAGCGGTTCGGTGATCGTCACCCGCGGCAGACCGTCCAATTCGGACCGTACCTGCTCGCGGACCGCCGGGTTCGGGTGCACCGGGAACAGCACCTGGACGTCGGGATGCTCGGCGACCATGAGCCGGACAGCCGCGAGCGTGCGGGCGAGCGGTTCGCCCCACGATTCCCGGCGGTGCGAGGTCACCAGGACCAGTCGCTCGCCCGCCTCGGCGATCTCGATCTCCAGCAGTGCGAGAGCCGTGTCGCGCGCGGGAAGATCGCGCGCCGCGATGGCGAGTACGGCGTCCACCACGGTGTTGCCGGTCACCGCGATCTGTTGCCGCGCAATGCCTTCCGCGCGCAGCGCGGCCGCGGCGCCGATGGTCGGCGCCAGGTGGAGCGCGGCGATGCGCGCGATCATCTGGCGTGTCCCCTCTTCGGGGAACGGCGCCGCGAGGTCATGCGTCCGCAGCCCCGCCTCGAGATGGACGACCGGGACACCCCGCCAGAACGAGGCGAGCGCGCCCGCCAGGCCCGTCGTCGTGTCGCCTTGGACGACCAGCGCGGCCGGGGCGCACCGTCGCAGCGCGTCGTCGATGGCCGGGAGCAGTCCCGAGACGAGTTCGGCCTGGCTTCCGGTGATCCGCGGCGGCACGTCGAGCCAGGCGTCGACGCCGACACCGAAGGGCACCAGCGCCTGCTCGACCATGCCCTCGTGCTGGCCGCTGTGCACCAGCAGCGGCCGCAGCCCGGGGTGCGCGTCCAGCGCCAGCACCAGCGGTGCCAGTTTGACCGCCTCCGGGCGAGTCCCGGCCAGCAACATCACGTCCATGATTCGGTGCTCCTTCCTGCGCCTTGCGGGACACCCTCGGATTCGAGTGTCCGGGAAAACCCCGTGTCCGGCCGGGCGGACGGCGTACGAGGGGCGTACGCCGTCCGCCTGCTTGGCCGTACCGGTCAGGCCCGCGACCTGGCGAGCCGCCGGTTGCGGCGATACGCGGCGTACACCGCGACGATCCCGAGCACCACCAGGATCACGCCGACGGTGAGCCACCACCCGATGTCGGCGCCGGTGGCGGCCAGCGTGCCCACGCCGCCACCCGCCACGCCGACGCCCGCGCCTGGCATCTTGTACATTTCCGCCTCACCTCAGTCCGGTCAGGCCGCGGTCGCCGAGCGCCGCTTGCGGATCATCCAGGTGCCCGCGGGAATCGCGACGGCGCCAAGCAGGCCGAGGCCGATCCACAGACCCGCGCCGGACGCGAGCGGCATCGGCGGCGCGGCCGGGCCGCAGGTCGCCGAGGACACGATCACGTCACCGGAGCCGAGCGCGTCGAGCCCCTCGCCGAGCAGCTTCACGTGGAGGCCGTTCACGGTGAGGCTTCCGTCGGGGTTCTTGATCTGCTCGTTGAGGATGATCGTCGCTACATTGACCGGGCCGAGACCGACCTTGAGCTGGGTGTTCGCGGCGGGCTTCGAGTCGACGGCGCCCAGGCTGCCGAGGTTGGCGCCGACCAGCGTGGTGCTGCCCTCGACACCCTTCTGCGTCGCGGTGCACACGGCTTCGACGGCCTTGACCCCGACGGTGCCGAGCGCCTTCTGCAGCAACGGCAGGCCGACGTCGGCGGTGCTCGCCTTCGCCGTCACCGCACCGGAGTTGTCATCCCGCTTCGCTTCGGTGTTGATCGCGCCGGCGGTGAGGATGCCGGTCAGATCCACTTTGGCCAGGCTGTTCTGGACGGGACTGTTGGTGTTCGCGGCGGCCAGTGGCCCCGCCTTCACCGCGTCCAGGCCGAGGAGCTTCACATCGACCTTGACGCCATACGCGGAGCCGTCGCCGGGCGCCGCATACGCGGGGGCCGCTCCGACGAGGGCGATGCTCGCCACCACCGCGGCGAGCAGACCGCTTCGTCGCATGAGGTGCCTCTTCATCAACTGATCCTCCGATTGTCTTCCCAAGGCGCACCGCTACGCGGATGAATACCGCCTCCAGAATTCGGCACGCGGACCCTGTATCGCCGGGGCCCGCGGAAATGGCACAGAAGAAACTGGCGAATCACCGGTTCGGGTGGATTTTCGACGCTTTTCACCAGGTCGGTGGGACGTTCACTCTCTTGGTCTAACAAGTTGCCGACACAAGGGGCCGAAAGGTCCAGTCGGCTCCCCGGTGCAGGGGATCCCGCTGGCCTCCGGTCGCCGGAATGGCTTACGCTCGAACCGGGGTCCGCAGGTTCGTCGAGAACGTCCAGTCGTCCGGCAATCATCGACAGCGAGAGGATCGTTGTGGCCGTAGCGAGCGCTCCCATGTCAAGTCCCGCAAGGTTTCCGCTGCGTATCGCGGTCCTCGCGGTGTTGGCGGCCGGGGTGGGTCTGGTGCTGGCCGAGCGGCTGTACCGCGAAATCGAAGTACAGCTGGCAGGTTTGATCCTGCGGGTCATCACCTCATCGGGTGTATACGTCGTGGGCTCCCGGGAAACTGTCTACTTTGGGTTATCGAGTGATACTCCGTTCGGGTTACGAATGACTCCGGAATGCTCGTCGGTTTTTCTCTTGCTGCCGTTGTTGTTGGTGACCTCGGTCATGTTGTATTTCCGGCCGAATAATGCCAAGCGGCTGTTTTTGTCACTGTTGTCGGCTGCTGTCGTCGTATTTTTTGTCAACCAGTTGCGCATTCTGACGATCGTCTGGCTCGTGTTCGGCCTCGGCACCGACGAGGGCTACTACTGGGGTCACACGCTGCTCGGGTCGATGGTCAGCGTGCTCGGTGGCGCGGTGTCGCTCGTGCTCTTCGTGTGGCTCGCCACCCGCAGGACGAAGGCGGGCAGGCACGCCGCGAAGGCCGCGTCATGAGCGGAGGCGGGCTGAAGATCCTGCTGGCGGTCACCCAGGCGTTCGCGCTGACGATGAGCGTGGCGTTCATCGTCTACGTCGTCGTGATCGTCGTGCCCTACCTACGGCGCAAACCGGCGCCGGTGGGCGATCCCGACGACTTCGTCTGGCACTTCTTCGTGCCTTGCCGCGACGAACAGACCGTCATCCGCGAGACCGTGCGGTACCTGCGGACGACGTTCCGGCGCGCGCACGTCTGGGTCGTCGACGACGACTCGGAGGACCGCACCGCCCGCGTCGTCCGCTCGCTCTGGCGGCGCAACGGCGCCTACGACCCGTACCTGCACCTCGTGCCGCGCACGCGGCCGGAGGCGCGAACGGGAAAGGGCGATGCGCTCAACGCCGCGTATCAGGCCCTCAACGACTGGATGGGACCGGACGCGCGTCGCGACGACGTCGTTGTCGTGGTGGTCGACGCCGACGGGCGTCCCGCCCCGAACTGCCTCGAGGTGTGCGCCGCCGGGCACCTGTTCGGCGACGGGACGATCGGCGCCGTCCAGCTCGACGTCCGGATGAGCAACGTGACCACCCGTCCGCCGGGCCGGACGTGGTTCTCCCGCGCGTTCGGGCTCAAGCTCGCGCAGTTGCAGGACCTCGAGTTCCGCACCGCGATCGCGGCCATCCAGACCTCGCGCGCCTTCACCGGCACGATCTCGATGGGCGGCAACGGCCAGTTCACCAGGCTGAGCGCGCTCGACTCGATCGCAGGCGAGGACGAGCAGCCGTGGCGCGGCTCGCTGCTGGAGGACTTCGAACTCGGCGTGCACCTGCTCACCGCGGGCTGGCGTACCGGGTTCACCCCGGATTCCCATGTGGCGCAAGAAGGTCTGTACAGCCTGCGGCGCTTCCTCGTGCAGCGCACGCGCTGGGGTCAGGGCACCATGCAGTGCGCGCGGTATCTGCGGCGGATCTGGGACTCGCCGCACGTCAGCACCCTCGGCGCCGCGGAGATGATGTACTACCTGGCGCAGCCGTGGATGCAGCTGATCGGCTCGCTGCTCTACCCGATCCCGTTCGTGCTGCTGCTGATCAGCACCGCGGGCGATCCGGCGCAGGTGTGGACGTGGTTCACCGGCGGTGCCTGGATCCTCTTCGCGATCTACGGTTCGTTCGGGCTGCTGCCGTTCGTCGTCTGGGGCCCGATCTACCAGATGAAATGCCTGCGCAGCAAGAACATCCTGCGCGGTATCGGCATGGGGCTCGCCTACGCGGCCTACATCTACACCTTCTACATCACGTCGTGGCGCGCGCTGTTCCGGCTGATCCGCGGCCGCAACGGCTGGGCGAAGACGCGGCGCAACACCGAACAGGCCGCCGGGGTGAAGGTCGCGCTGGACAGCTGAAACCCGCGTGCGGTCCAGAGTGGACTCCGCCATGATCGGCGGGGTGAACGTAGCTGTCGAACCTCCCGCCCGGCTCGGCGAAACGGCGCTGCCGGACGGCCGGGTGCTCGGCTGGGCCGAGTGGGGCCCGGCCGACGGTGTGCCGGTCCTGTTCAGCCCCGGCGCGGCGACCAGCCGGACGCTGGGTTTCGGTGCCGACGTCGTCGGCGAACTCGGTGTCCGGCTCGTGTCGGTGGACCGGCCGGGACTCGGTGTGTCCACATCGGACCCCGGCCGTGGCTTCGCCGACTTCTCACGGGACATCGGCGTGCTGTGCGCGGATCGTGGGCTCGGTGTTCCCGCGATCGTCGGGAACTCCCAGGGCGCGCCGTTCGCGCTGGCCTGCGTCGTCGAAGGCGTCGCCGGCCCACTCGCGCTGGTGTCGGCCGCCGACGAGGTCTCGGCGCCCGAGTTCCGCGGCGTGCTTTCGGACGCGTTGGCGGCGTTGGTGCGTCAGGTCGCTGAGGACCCCGACAGCGCCGAAGCCTTCTTCGCGGGCTTCAGCGCCGAGGCGATGCGAGACCACGTCCTGGCGTCAAGCCCTGACGTCGACGTCGCCGTGTACACCGCTCCGGCTTTCGACGCCGCGTACCGCCGCGCGCTCGCCGAAGCGTTCAGACAGGGGGGTGCTGGGTACGCGCGTGACACCGTCCTCGCGATGGGGCGCTGGCCTTTCGACCTCGCGCGGATCACCGCGGCTGTCGACGTCTGGTACGGCGAGCTCGACACCAGTCACTCACCCGACAATGGCGTCACCCTGTCCGCGCGGATCCCCGGCGTCACCCGGCACGTCGTCCCGGACATCGGGGGCGCGCTGCTCTGGACGCACGCCCCCGAAATCCTCCGTGACCTGCTGACCCGAGTGCGTTTAGCGGGCTAAACGCACTCGGGCGGGCTCACCAGACCGGCTGGACCTGCACGTCGTCGGCCTTGACGTAGGCGATCCGGTGCCCGAACTGGATCTGGACGTACCGGAGCTTGCCCTTGACGACGACATGCTGCGCCGGGTCGAACGTCGTGGCCGAGAAGTACTCGGACCCGACCGTCCCGCCCGAGGAGTACCGCTGCCCGGCCGCGAACGTGTACGGGAGCGGCACCAGCTCCTGCGGCGGCACGTTCGACGGGTAGGCCGAGGCTTCCGGGAAGGCCCGTCCGTAGACCGGCACCGACGCGAGCCCGGGTTTCGGCGTGACGGCGAACCCGAACGCGGGCTTCGCGGTGCGCTCGTCGCGCGGGTTGTGGAACCAGCCCTTCTGGCCGAGGTACCAGATCGCGGTCCAGTCACCGCGGGTTTCGGCGACGACGTACCGCTGCCCGGTCGCGACCCTGCTCCCGACGTCGGCAACGTCCATTGTGGACGGTGAGCCGTCGGGGTGCAGTCCGGCGTCGAGCAGCAGCGGCGCGGTGTCGCTCGGCTCGGTGTGCAGCACGACGGCCTCGGATCCCCTTGCCGGGCAAGGCTTTCCGGCACCGTCGCAGCCGGTGAACGCGGGCTGGTTCGTGGCGAAGTCCGGAGCGATCGTGACCAGTGGCGAGCCCGGCCTGCCGAAGCCGTCCAACGGCGCGCCGAGCAGGTCGAAGTAGTGCGACCAGTCCCAGTACGGGCCCGGGTCCCAGTGCATGCCCTTGATCGTCGCCGGGGTCGTGCCCGGCACGTTGTCGTGGCCGATGATGTGCGCGCGGTCGAGCGGGATGTCGTACTTGCGCGCCAGGTAGCCGACCAGCTTCGCCGACGCGCGGTACATCGCCTCGGTGTACCAAGTGCCCTTCGCCGCGAACCCCTCGTGCTCGACGCCGATGGACTTCGCGTTGACGTACCAGTTGCCCGCGTGCCAAGCGACGTCCTTTGTCGGCACGTGCTGGGCGATCAGGCCGTCCGCGGAGCGGACCGTGTAGTGCCAGCTGACGTAGGCCGGGTCCTGGGCCAGCTTGAGCACCGAATCCCAGTAGCCCTCGGTGTCGTGGATGACGATGTGGTCGATCTTCTGGTCGTTCGGCCGGTCGGCAATGTCGTGGTTGCCGTAGCCGCCGTCGGGCAGCTGCTGGTAGGGCGCGGGCACCGATTCGCACGCGACCCGTTTCGGGCACTCCGGCGCGGGCGGCGCGTCGGCGCGGAGCCCGAGCGCGCCGAGCTGGCCGCGAGCCGGGGCGAGCCCGGGAGCCGCGGCCAGGCTGATGCGCTGGCCGTCGTCGGTGGTGCGGGACGTCCCGGCGGCGATGGTGTCGAAGACCTCGTCGGCGAAGGCCTGCGCGGCGGCCGTGCCGTCGGCGCCGCTGTAGCGCGCGACCGCGCCGTACCAGTCCGCCGGGTTGTCGCTGCGGACGCCGAGTTTGCGCTGGTAGTCGGCAAGCAGCGCGGCGCCGCCCCGGACGTTGGCGGCCGGATCGGCGCGCAGTGTCGCCGGGTCGGTATGCGTGAGCGCCGCCGCGGTGTCGACGGTCTGCAGGCCGGGCGCGGGAGGGACCGGGGCGGGAGCGCTCGGGCGCAGGGCGGGCCGGGCGCTGTCCCCGCGCGGGTCCTCGGTGCCCTCGTCGTGATGGCTGCCGCCGGAGCCTGCCGAGCGCAGATCCGTGAGGTGCATCGGGCCGTAGCCCGCCGCGGTGCTGGGCGTCCCATGGTTGGTGTCCCAGCGGGACTCGAGATAGGAGACGCCGAGCAGGACGTTGAGCGGCACGCCGAACTCGCTCGCCGCGGCGGCGAAGTCGCCCTGGCGTTGCTGATCGGTGGGGGCGGCCTGAGCCGGGGCGGCGGTGGCCAGCCCGGCCAGGAGCGTGGTGGCGGCGATCGCGGCGGCGGTGCGGCGCGACATACGTGACTGCATGAAGGCACTCTCCAGTGGTCGGGCAGCCGATGGCCAAAACCTAACCAGACCGGCGCGCTCCGAGTAAGCCCCCGAGTGCGCGGAGGCAGGCCACCGACTGCGTTTAGCCCGCAAAACGCAGTCGGTGGCAAGGTGGAAGGCATGGTGGGGGTGACGGAACTGCTGGCCGGCCGGGACCACGTCTTCGTCGGTTTCGACGGAGTGGTCTGCACGGTTTTCGACACCGCGGGGGCACGTACCGCGGCGGACCGGCTGAAGCCGCTGGTCGGCCACGTCCTTCCGGACGAGGTCGCGGCCACCGGCGACCCGTTCGCCGTGCTGTCCTACGCCGCGAGCTGCGGCCCGAACACCGCGGACGCCGTCCACCGGCAACTGGCCCGGCTGGAACTCGAAGCACTGGTCGTCGCAGGCCCCGTGCCCGGCTCCGTCGAGCTGATCGGCGAACTCGCCTGGCGGGGATTCACCGTCACCGCGGTGGGCAACCAGTCGATGGACGCGGTGCGAAGCCACCTCTCGCTGCACGACCTGCAGTACGAGGTCAAACGGATCAGCGCCCGCGCGTCCGGCGATCCGGCCTTGCTCCTGCCCGGCACCGCGCTGATCGACGCCGCCGTGCGCGGAGTCGGCGCGTCGCCGGACCAGTGCGTGCTGATCGGCGGCACGCCTCCCGAACTCCAAGCCGCCCGGGCCGCCGGCGTCGCCACCATCGCGGTCGCTCCTGTCGCACCCCTCACGCCACCACCGGACGTCGTCGTCGCCGACCTCGCCGAGCTGCGTTTAGCGGGCTAAACGCAGCTCGGGCTCAGCGTGAGGGCACCCTCCTTGCGAAGCTGGCACTCCCGTGGCTAGAGTGCTAATTGCACGGCCCGAACACGCCCCGGCACCCGCGACGGCGGGGGTGGTAGGAGCCGTAAGTCATTACGTACCTGCCAACGCTTTCGACGACCGTGGAGGTCAACCCGGTGAGCGTGAACATCAAGCCGCTCGAGGACAAGATCGTTGTCCAGACGAGCGAGGCCGAGGAGACGACCGCTTCCGGCCTCGTCATCCCCGACACCGCCAAGGAGAAGCCCCAGGAGGGCAAGGTTCTGGCCGTGGGCCCGGGCCGGATCGACGACAAGGGCAACCGCGTCCCGCTGGACGTGGCGGTCGGCGACGTCGTCATCTACTCGAAGTACGGCGGCACCGAGGTCAAGTACAACGGTGAGGACTACCTGATCCTGTCCGCCCGCGACGTGCTGGCCGTCATCAACTGACGACCGCTCGCAGCGCATGACGCCCCGGGCCCCGCACAAGCCGGGGTGCGGGGCGTTCTTGCGTTCAAGAGACACCGAAAGGTAAGCGGAACTCGCTATGCCCAAGCAGATCAGTTTCGACGAGGACGCTCGTCGCGCGCTGGAGCGCGGGGTGAACAAGCTCGCCGACGCGGTCAAGGTCACCCTCGGCCCGCGCGGGCGTCACGTCGTGCTCGACAAGAAGTTCGGCGGCCCGACCATCACCCTCGACGGCGTGACCGTCGCCCGTGAGGTCGAGCTGGACGACCCGTTCGAGAACCTCGGCGCCCAGCTCGCCAAGAGCGTCGCCACCAAGACCAACGACGTCGCCGGTGACGGCACCACCACCGCGACTGTGCTGGCCCAGTCGCTGGTGAAGGTCGGCCTGCGCAACGTGGCCGCCGGCGCCAACCCGGCTTCGGTCGGCCGCGGCATCGAGGCCGCCGCGGAGAAGGTCGTCGAGATCCTCAAGTCCAAGGCGACCCCGGTCAAGGGCCGCGACAACATCGCCCAGGTCGGCACGGTCACCTCGCGTGACGCGGCCATCGGCGCCCTGCTCGGCGAGGCCGTGGAGCGGGTCGGCGAGGACGGTGTCATCACCATCGAGGAGTCGTCCACGCTGGCGACCGAGCTCGTGGTCACCGAGGGTGTGCAGTTCGACAAGGGTTTCCTGTCGGCGCACTTCGCGACCAACCCCGAGGACCAGAAGGCCATCCTCGAGGACGCCTACATCCTGCTGTTCCGCGAGAAGATCTCGGCGCTGGCCGATCTGCTCCCGGTGCTGGAGAAGGTCGTCGAGGCCAAGAAGCCGCTGCTGATCATCGCCGAGGACGTCGACGGCGAAGCGCTGTCCACCCTCGTGGTGAACTCGCTGCGCAAGACGATCACCGCGGTCGCCGTCAAGGCGCCGTTCTTCGGTGACCGTCGCAAGGCGTTCCTGGACGACCTCGCGGTCGTCACCGGCGGCAACGTCATCTCGGCCGAGATCGGCCTGAAGCTGTCCGAGACCGACCTCGGCTCGCTGGGCCGTGCGCGGCGGGTCGTCGTCACCAAGGACGACACCACGATCGTCGACGGTGCGGGCACCAAGGACGCGATCGACGGCCGGATCGCCCAGATCCGCAAGGAGATCGAGACCACCGACTCCGACTGGGACCGCGAGAAGCTGCAGGAGCGGCTCGCGAAGCTCGGCGGCGGTGTCGCGGTGATCAAGGTCGGTGCGGCGACCGAGACCGAGCTGAACGAGCGCAAGCACCGCATCGAGGACGCCGTGGCTTCGACCAAGGCGGCCGTCGAGGAGGGCATCCTGCCCGGCGGTGGCTCGGCGCTGGTGCACGCGGTCAAGGAGCTCGAGGGCGGCCTCGGCCTGACCGGTGACGAGGCGACCGGCGTCCGGATCGTCCGTGATGCGCTGACCGCGCCGCTGTTCTGGATCGCGAC
This sequence comes from Amycolatopsis sp. NPDC058986, assembly GCF_042741125.1. Classification (NCBI taxonomy): domain Bacteria; kingdom Bacillati; phylum Actinomycetota; class Actinomycetes; order Pseudonocardiales; family Pseudonocardiaceae; genus Amycolatopsis; species Amycolatopsis sp. NPDC058986. The sequence continues at coordinate 26,853 of NZ_JBHYJW010000092.1, forward strand.
CAACGCGGGCCACGAGGGCGCTGTCATCGTCAGCAAGGTCCAGGAGCAGAGCTGGGGCCAGGGCTTCAACGCCGCCACCGGCGAGCTCACGGACCTGATCGGCGCCGGCATCGTCGACCCGGTCAAGGTGACCCGGTCCGCGGTGGCGAACGCCGCGTCCATCGCGCGGCTCGTGCTCACCACGGAGAGCTCCGTGGTCGAGAAGCCGGCAGAGGAGGAGCCCGCCGCGGCCGGTCACGGCCACGCGCACTAGCTCCACCGGTTCGTCCCGAAGCGGGGGGGGGCGGCCCCCCCCCGGGGGCCCCCCCGGGATTTTTTGGCCACCCACACCCCCCCCCCCCCCCCGCCCGTTGACCCCCAAAAACCAGGGGGATATAAAAAAA
>NZ_JBHYJW010000093.1:0-26181 GCF_042741125.1 Amycolatopsis sp. NPDC058986
GTCCCGCCTGGACAAGACGCGCTGAAATGCCGTCAAGGCCACCTTACGGGCGTCTGTCGCCCGCAAGGTGGCCTTGACGGCATTGAGGTCCTGCGGTCCGGAAGCTAGATCTTCTTGGCGGCGTCCGCGATCGCCGACGCGAACGTGCTCACCTCGGTGTACACACCGGGCGCGTGCGGCCGGGCGCAGCCGTCGCCCCAGCTGGTGATGCCGACCTGGATCCAGGCGTTGTTGTTGTCCCGCCGGAACATCGGCCCGCCGGAGTCGCCCTGGCAGGTGTCCACCCCGCCGGCCGACACGTTGCCCGCGCAGATTTCCGCGCTCGGGATGAGTTCGCCGTACGACCCGCCCTGTGCCTGGCAGGTGGCGTCGGTGACGAACGGGACCTGCGCCTTGAGCAGGTAACGCTGCTGCGACCCGCCTTCGGTCGCCGCGCCCCAGCCCGCGATCGTGAAGGTGCCGTTGTTGTACGACGACGTCGTCGCGATCGGCAGCGTCGCGAGGCCGGTGACCGGGCTCGCGAGCTTGATCAGCGCCCAGTCACCGCCGGTGTCCGTGCCGTAGGTCGGTGACCGGTACACATAGGTCGACTTCACCTTCTGCGCGCTGGTGCTCTGCAGGTCGACCACGCCGACGGTGGCGGTGATCGAGCTGTTCGCGCCCGTCCTGCTGACACAGTGCGCCGCGGTCAGCACGATCTGGCTGGTGTAGAGCGCTCCGCCGCAGCCCATGGACAGCCGCACCATGAACGGGAATTCTCCTTGCGCGGCACGGGTTCCGCCGACGACGTCGGTGGACGGGGGTTCGGCGGCGACCGCCGGGGTGGCGAACGAGGAGATCGTCGCGGCCGCCGCGAGTCCGATCGCGGCGTTTCTGAGCAGGGTGAACCATCGCTTGGGGGCCAAGGGATCATTCCTTCCGGAGTCCACAGTGGATACTGAGGCACTGCACGCGGCCGCCCATCGACTACACCAGAGGCACCCACATGGGGACTACCGACTTTCTTCGGGTCTTTCCGGCAAATGGGTCACCAGCGGACTGGTTACAAGCCCGTAACCTGGTAGTCCACAATGGACTCAGCGGCGAAGGTGCCGCACACCGTAGGCGGCCGCGCCGAGCGCGAGCACCCCGCAGCCGGTCACCACCGACGTCCACGGCAGGCTGAACGCCAGGACGACACAGCCGAGCAGGCCGGCGACCCCGATGACGCGGGGCGCGCGGTTCTCCTCGCGCCGCAGTGTCAACGCCGCGGAGTTGGCCACGGCGTAGTACGCGAGGACCGCGAAGGACGAAAACCCGATCGCGCCGCGAAGATCGATCGACGCGGCCAGCACCGCGACGATCGTCCCGACCGCCAGCTCGGCCCGGTGCGGGACGCCGAACCGGGGATGGACGACGGCCAGGAACCGGGGGAGGTGCCCGTCGCGGGCCATCGCCAGCGACGTCCGCGACACCCCGAGGATCAGCGCGAGCAGAGAACCCAGCGCGGCGAGCGCGGCACCGGCGCGCACGACCGGCGTCAGCCACGGCCACGGCGACCCGGACACCGCCGCCGCGATCGGGTCGGCGCTCGCGGCGAGTCCCGCGGGGCCGAGCCGGACGAGCAGCACCACCGCGAGGACGGCGTAGACGACGAGGGCGAGCCCGAGTGCGAGCGGGATGGCGCGCGGGATCGTGCGGGCCGGGTCGCGGACCTCCTCACCGAGCGTCGCGAGCCGCGCGTACCCCGCGAACGCGAAGAACAACAGCCCTGCCGCCTCCAGTACCCCGCTCGTCCGGAAGTCCGCGAACGGCGTGACGGCGAACGCCGCTCCACCAGAGAGCATCGAGGCGACCGACAATGCCAGCACCAGCAGGGTGATCGTGACGATCACCCGCGTCGCCAGCGCCGAACGGTGCACCCCGCGGTAGTTGACCCCGGTCAGCGCCGCGACGACCGCCACCGCGAGCATGCTCCGCCACGGCCGGTCCAGTCCCGGCGCGGCGTACGCGACGACGGTCAGCGTCATCGCCGCGCAACTGGCCGTCTTCCCGGTCACGAATCCCCAGCCCGCCAGGAAACCCCAGAATTCGCCGAGCCGTTCCCTGCCGTACACATAGGTCCCGCCGGACTCCGGATACCGCGCGGCCAGCCGGGCCGACGACGTCGCGTTGCAGTAGGCGACCACCGCGGCGAGCGCGAGCGCGGGCAGCAGCCCGGACCCCGCCGCGTGGGCGGCCGGGGCGAACGCGGCGAACACGCCGGCCCCGATCATCGAGCCGAGGCCGAGGAACACCGCGTCGCCGAGGCCGAGCCGCCGGGCCATGGGGGTCGAGCTCATCCAGGTGATCCTTCGCGTCGGCCTGCCTGTCGCGGGACAGCGAACCACGTCTGCGTCCGGAGGGCCTAGTCTCGGGTTCCGTGACCGCACGTTTCTCGCCGACCCGCCTCTCCGCCGACGGCCCCGTCCGCGACGGGATCCCCGAGCACGGCCGCATTCCCCGCTACTACGCGGTCAAGGTCGGCCTGCTGGAGGCGATCGACGAACTCGGCGAGGGCAGCGCGCTGCCCACCGAGCGGGAACTGTGCGAGCGGTTCGAGGTCTCGCGCGCGACCGTCCGCCAGGCGGTCGGGGAACTCGTCCTCGAAGGCAGGCTCAGCAGGCGGCAGGGGAGCGGGACCTATGTCGCCCCGCCGAAGATCGTGCAGCCGCTCGCGCTGGTCAGCTACACCGAAGGTCTGCGACGGCAGGGCATCGAGCCCGGCCGGAACGTGATCACCCTCGAACGCCGGGCCGCCGGCCCCGCGCTCGCCGCCGACCTGCGGATCGAGCCGGAGGACGAGATCATCCACATCGAGCGGGTGCTGCTCGCCGACGCCGAACGCGTCGGCCTCGAGTCGACATATCTGCGTGCCGCCCGGTTCCCGACGCTGCTCGACGTGTTCGATCCGGAGCAATCGCTGTACGCCTGCCTGCGCGAGCGGCTCGATGTCGTGTTCGACGGCGCCGAGGAGCGCGTCGAGACCGTGCTCGCGACGCCGCGGGAAGCGTTGCTGATCGGCACGAACCCGGCGCTGCCCATGCTGCTCATGCACCGGATCTCGTGGGGCCCCGACGGCGAACCGTTCGAACGGGTCCGCTCGCTGTTCCGCGGTGACCGGCTCAGCTTCATGACCCGCCTGGGCCGCGTCGAATAGCGGCGGCTCATGCGTCCAACGCACCCAATGCCGCATTCGGGCGCTCGACCACTGGTAACGAAACGGTAACTCATCCGGTCCAATATTCGGGGGTCCTTTACCCGGCGTTCGTCCGGTGGCCAGGCTCCGTTGGCGGCCGGCGGCGAGCGTAGGCGGCGTGCGAATCCTTGTTGTGGGCGGCGGCGTGCTCGGCACGATGCACGCCTGGCAGGCCGTCGAACGCGGCCATGAAGTGGTCCAGCTCGAACGCGAGCCCGAGGCGCGCGGCGCGTCCGTGCGGAACTTCGGGCTGGTCTGGGTCGGGGGCCGTGCCTCCGGGCCGGAGCTGGCGACGGCCCAGCGCGCGCGGGTGCTCTGGGAGCGGATCGGCGCGAAGGTGCCGGGGGTGGGCTTCCGGCCCAACGGGTCCCTCACCGTCGTCCGGACCGACGCGGAACTCGCTGTCGCGCGGCAGGTGACGGCGAGCGCGGAAGCGGCCGACCGCGGGTTCAAACTCCTCGACGCCGCCGAGGTCCGCGAGCTGAATCCCGCACTGCGCGGCGACTTCCTCGGCGCGCTGTGGTGCGATCGCGACGGCGCCGTCGAGCCCCGCGTCGCCCAGCCCGCGCTGCGGGCCGCGCTCGAAAAGACCGGCCGCTACACCTGGCTCCCGGGGCGCGAAGTCCGTGAACTGACCGGCATCGGCGTCGTCGACGACCGCGGCGAGCGGCACGTCGGGGACGTCGTCGTGTTCTGCACCGGCGCGTGGCTCGGCGGGCTCGTCCGCGAACTGGCGGGGCCGGCGCCGGTGCGCCGCGTCCGGCTGCAGATGGCCCAGACCGAACCGCTCGGCGAGCCGCTCACCACGAGCGTCGCCGACGCCGACAGCTTCCGGTACTACCCGGCCTATCGTGGCGACGCCCTCGACGCGCTCAACTCCGGGCAGCCCCAGGGCGAGGTCGCCGCGCGCAACGCCATGCAACTGCTGATGGTGCAGCGGCTCGACGGCTCGCTGACCATCGGTGACACCCACGAGTACGACGAGCCTTTCGGCTTCGACGTCGACGAGGACCCGTACGACCATCTCGCCGACGTCGCCGCCGCGCTGCTCGGCCGTCCGCTGCCCCGGATCCGCCGCCGCTGGGCCGGGGTCTACGCGCAGGCCACCGATCCGGCGCGCATCGTGCACCGCGCGCGGGTCGCCGACAACGCCGTGCTGGTCACCGGGCCCGGCGGCCGCGGCATGACCTGTTCACCCGCCATCGCCGAAGACACCGCAGAGGAGCTGGGACTGTGACCATCGAACTGGCCGTACTGGACATGGCGGGCACCACCGTCGCCGACGACGGCCTCGTCGTGCGTGCCTTCACCGCCGCCATCGCCTCCGCCGGAGTGTCCGAAAAGGACGGTCGCTACCCGGAGATGCTGAAGTACGTCATCGACACCATGGGCCAGTCGAAGATCACCGTCTTCCGTGCCATGCTCGGTGACGAGGCCAAGGCTGTCGCCGCCAACGAAGAGTTCCAGCGTGCGTACGAAAAGCTCGTCGCCGACGGCGCATGCGCGCCGATCCCGGGCGCCGAGGACGTCATCCGCGGTCTCCGGGAGGACGGCGTCAAGGTCGCCCTTACCACGGGGTTCGCCCCTGCCACGCAGCACGCGATCCTCGACGCGCTGGGCTGGCACGACGTCGCCGACCTCGTGCTCGCGCCGGGAGAAGGCGTGCGTGGACGGCCGTATCCCGATCTGGTGCTGGCCGCGGCGTTGCGGCTGGAGGTCGGCGACGTGCGAAACATCGCCGTCGCCGGGGACACGCCGGTGGATATCCAAACCGGACTCCGCGCCGGAGCGTCCATTGTGGCCGGTGTGCTGACCGGCTCCGGCAAGCGGAACGAGTTCGTCGAAGCCGGTGCCACCCATGTCCTCGATTCGATCCGTGATCTCCCCGAACTGCTGATCCCTGCCTGAGGAGCGAGCAAGACATGAAGACCACCAAGCGGCTGGCGACGGCCGCCCTCGCCGCGACGCTGCTCGCCGTGCTGACCGCGTGCGGGGGCACCGCGGGCGGCGCGAGCGGCGACAAGAGTGTCGTGGTGTACACAGTGGACGGACTGGAGGACTGGTACACCGCCCGGTTCGAGGAGTTCAAGGCCAAGACCGGCATCACCGTCCAGGCGGTCACCGCCGGATCGGGCGAGGTGGCCTCCCGGGTCGAGAAGGAGAAGGCCAACACCCAGGCCGACGTCCTGGTGACGCTGCCGCCGTTCATCCAGCGTGCCGCCGCGCAGGGGCTGCTCGCGCCGTCGAGCCCGCAGGGGGCCGACCAGGTGCCCGCCCCGCAGAAGGACCCGCAGGGCCGCTATTTCGCGATGATGAACAACTACCTGAGCTTCATCCACAACGCTCAGAACCCGGCGCCGAAGACCTGGGACGATCTCCTCGCGCCGTCGCTCAAGGGAAAGATCCAGTACTCCACACCCGGCGAGGCGGGCGACGGCACCGCGGTTCTCCTGCAGCTCCAGCACGTTCTCGGTGAGCAGGGCGCACTGGAGTACCTCGGCAAGCTGGAGGCCAGCAACGTCGGCCCGTCCTCGTCCACCGGCAAGCTCCAGCCCAAGGTCGCCAAGGGCGAGCTCCTGGTCGCCAACGGCGACGTGCAGATGAACCTCGCCGAGATCGACAAGAGCGGTGGCTTCTCGGTGTTCTTCCCGGCCGACGCGCAGGGCAAGCGCTCGACGTTCGCGCTGCCGTACTACGCCGGGCTCGTCACCAACGCACCGCACGCCGACAACGCCAAGAAGCTGCTCGACTTCCTGTTCTCGCCGGAAACCCAGGCGAAGGCGGCCGACGCGTACGGAATCCCGGCCCGCGCCGACGTGACCACGAGCGGACCGAAAGCGGAGAAGGTCAAGGCCGCACTGTCCGGTGTGGACATCTGGCAGCCGGACTGGACCGCGGTGCTCGGCGGGCTCGACGCCGCCCTCGCCGCGTACAAGAAGGCCGTGGGCCGATGACCCCGGCGGTCGAGTTCCGCGGCGTCGAGGTCCACTTCGGACGGACGAGGGCATTGGCGCCGCTTGATCTCACGGTGGCGCGCGGCGAGACGCTGGCCATGCTCGGGCCGTCCGGATCGGGGAAGTCGACCGCGCTCAAGGCACTGGCGGGGTTCGTCCGCCCGAGCGCGGGGCGGGTCCTGCTCGACGGCGAGGATGTCACGGACCTCCCGCCGCACCGGCGGGGCCTCGGCGTCGTCGTGCAGAGTTACGCGCTGTTCCCGCACATGCGGGTCGACGGCAACGTCGCGTTCGGGCTCAAGGCACGCCGGATGTCCAAAGCGGACACTGCCCGTCGCGTCGGCGAAGTACTCGACCTCGTCGGTATGGGGAAGTACGCGCGGCGTTACCCGAGGGAGCTTTCCGGCGGGCAGCAGCAGCGGGTGGCACTCGCCAGGGCGCTGGCGATCCGCCCCCGCGTGCTCCTGCTCGACGAGCCACTGTCCGCTTTGGACGCCGCGCTGCGGGAGGACATGGTCGCCGAACTCCTGCGGCTGCGAGCGGAGTTGCCGGACACGACGCTGATCTACGTCACCCACGATCAGGGCGAGGCGCTGGCGCTGGCCGACCGGATCGCGGTCATGCGGGACGCGCGGCTGGTCGAACTCGGGCCCTGCGAACAGCTCTATCGCTATCCCGCGACGGAGTTCACCGCGAGCTTCCTCGGCGCGTCCAACCTCATCCCGGTCGAGCTGATCCGCGCCGACGGCGACCGGCTGGTGACCGTCCGCCTCGGTGAACGCGAGCTGGCCGCCGAGGCCACCGGTGTGATCGCCGACGGCCAGGCCGTCGCGCTCGGGGTGCGGCCGCATCGCGTCGAGGTGCGCGCGGCGGAGAGCCCGGACGCGCTCCCCGCGCTGGTGCGCGGTGTCCAGTGGCGGGGCAGCGGCTACCGGATCGACCTCGAACTGCGGCACGACGGCAGCGAGATCCGCGCCGAAGTGTCCGGTGTGGACGGACTGCCCGGCGTCGGCGAACCGGTCGGAGTGTCCATTCCGGATGGTTGCCCGCTTGTCGGGATCGGGGTGAAGAGGTGACCGGCATCGCGCTCGAAGCGGCCAGGAGCCGGGGCCGCGAGCGGGGCAGGACGGACCGCGGCTGGCTGCCCTGGCTGCTACCGCCGCTCGTCCTGCTGCTCGGGTTCTTCGGGTACCCGCTGGCGCTCGTCGCGGGGCAGTCGCTGACGGCGAAGTCCGGCGAGGTCGGCCTGTCGGTCTGGGCCGACGTCCTCGGCTCGGCCGAATTCCGCGACGCGCTCGGACAGACTGTCGCGCTCGCGCTCGGCGCGACCGCGGGCTGTGTGCTGCTCGGCACGTTCCTCGCGCTGGTGATCGCGTTCGTCCCGTTCCCCGGCGCGCGGGCGCTGTCGCGGCTGGTCGACACCGTGCTCGCGTTCCCGTCGTTCCTGATCACGCTGGCGTTCACGTTTCTCTACGGCAGCGCGGGAATCCTCGGCGCGGGCGGGTTCCTGTACTCGCCGTGGGGCGTGCTGCTCGCCGAGATCACGTTCTACACCCCGTTCGTGATGCGCCCGGCGCTCGCCGCGTTCGGGCAGGTGCCCGCCGCCCAGCTCGACGTCGCGGCGAGCCTCGGCGCGAAGCCGGGCCGGGTGCTGTGGCGGGTGATCCTGCCCGAAGCGTTGCCGTCGCTGGCTTCGGGCGCCTGTCTCACCATGCTGCTGGCGATGAACGAGTTCGGGATCGTGTTGTTCCTCGGCGCGAAGGACGTCGCCACGCTGCCGACGCTGATCTACGGCAAGGCGATCGTGACGTTCGACTTTCCCGCCGCGTGTGTGGTGGCGATGGTCAACGTGGCGCTTTCCCTTGCGCTGTATGGGTTTTATCGCTGGGCGTCGGAGGCACGACGAGCTTACAATCGCGCAGCCGCTCGTCGTGCCGACCGGGTGCGGGTGTCCCGCAAGACACAGAAGGGAGGACCTCGTGCTGCTGTGGACGCGGCGTAGCAGGATCGTGCTGTGGACGGTGTTCGGCGTGCTGTTCACCGCGGTCGTGCTGGCGCCGTTGGTGATGATCGTGCTCGCGTCGTTCGCCGGCCACTGGACCGGCGTGCTGCCGGGCGGTCTCACCGGCGCGCACTTCGCAGAAGCGTTGTCGGGGGAGACGTTCGCGAGCCTGTCGGTGAGCGTGCAGACCGGGGTGATCACCTCGGCCGCCGCGGTCCTGCTCGGCACGTGGGCGGCGCTGGCGGCGGAGAAGGCGCCGTCGCGCGTGCGCCGCGTCGTGGACACCGTGTTCCACCTGCCGATCGCGGTGCCCTCGGTGGTGCTCGGCCTGGCGCTGCTGGTCGCGTTCAGCCGTCCGCCGCTCGCGTTCAACGGGACGCGCTGGATCGTGCTGCTCGGGCACCTGATGATCCTGCTGCCGTTCGCCTACAGCACGGTTTCGGCCGCGATGGCCCGCGTCGACCCGTTGCTCGCGCAGGCCGCCGCGAGTCTCGGCGCGAGCCCGGCGCGGGTGCTGCTGCGGGTCCGGCTCCCGGTACTGCTCCCGGCGATGTCGGCGTCGGCGAGTCTCGCGCTCGCGATGTCGATGGGGGAGCTGGGCACGACGATGATGCTGTACCCGCCGGACTGGCGGACGCTCCCGGCGAGCATCTTCGCGCTCACCGCTCGCGGCCAGGTGTTCCTCGCCTCGGCGAGCACCGTGCTGCTGCTGGCGGTGACGCTGGCCGGGGTGGTGCTGCTCGGTCTCGTCCGCGGTCGCGCGGCACATCGCTGAACCCGTGCAACCTCCGCGGCGCCCGTTCCGTCTGGAAGATATGCGAAGCGCGGTGAAGGTACTGGGGATCGGCGCGGTGATGGTGCTGGCGGCGGCTTGTCAGGACAACGCGCCGCCGAAGACGCCTGCCGGGAACAGCGTTTCGCCGACGGCTTCCTCGGTGGCTCCGCCGTCCGCTCCGCCGTCGACGTCGGCGACTCCGCCGGTGGCCCAGCCCGGCAACCCGCCGGGCCAGAGCCGTCCGACCCAGGGCGTGCCGGCGGGTGACACGGCGTTGCCCGCGACCCAGGTCGACAGCAGCGGGATGGGCGACGGCTACGCCCGCCCCGTCGCGGCCGCGGACGGCGGGAAGACGCTGTTCGTCCAGGAGGAGCAGCGCGGCTGCGACCAACTCGACGCCAAGGCCACCGAGCAGGACGACCGCCAGGTGGTCGTGCTGATCACGGTGATTCGCGCGGCCCGCAGCCAGGTCTGCCCGGACCACGTCAAGGAGATCACCCTCCCGGTCCCGCTCACCGCGCCGATCGGGGCCCGCAAGGTCGTCCTGCGCCTGGGCTGAAGGGGACTTTCCTCTCGTAGGACGAGCTGAAGGGGACTTTCAGCGCATGCGATGCGAGGAAAGTCCCCTTCAGCCCACCGGGGGTCAGCTCAGGGTGAGCGAGGTGTCGTCCAGCGCGAAGGACGTCTGGAGCGACGAGTCCTCCGTGCCGGTGAAGGTGATCGTCACGGTCTGCCCGGCCAGGGAGGACACGTCGAGCGTGTGCTGCTGGTAGCCGGAGGCGGCGTTGACGTTGGAGTACGTCGCCAACGTCGTCGAGCCCGCCTTGACGGTGAACTTGTCGTACGCCGTCGAACCGGACTCGGCCGTGTCGATGTGCAGCCAGAACGACAGCGACGCGTGGCAGTTGGCCGGGATGCTCACCGACTGCGAGACGGTGTCGGTGTGCGTGCTGCCGTAGCCGTCGAGGTAGGCCACGTAGCTGCCCGAATGCGGTGCCTCACCCGCGGACGCGGTGCTGACGACGCCGCCGGTCGCGGTCCACGGGCTGGTGCCGTTCTCGAAACCGGGGTTGCTCAGCAGCTGGCCGGTGCAGGTGCCCCCGGACGTCGTGATCGTCCACGAGAACGTGGTGCTGCCGGTGGCTCCGCTGCTGTCCTTGGCGGTCGCGGTGACCGAGTAGGTGCTCGCGGTCGTCGGCGTGCCCGAGATCAGCCCGCTCGACGCGGCGATCGAGAGCCCGGCGGGCAGCCCGGTCGCGGTCCACGTGTAGCCGCCGGACCCGCCGGAAGCCGACAGCTGCAGGCTCGTCGCCGTGCCCACGACACCGGTCTTGCTGCCCGGGTTCGTGACCGCGACCTGACCGGGATTGCTGCCGCCCGCGGTGAACGCGGCGGTCCCGTTCGGGGTGCCGAGCCCGGTCGGGCCGTCCCAGCCGGGGCCCGCCTTGCACTGCACGGGCGTCGAGCAGCTGCCGTTGCTGCCGGACGTCACGTCGTAGAGGTTTCCGGTGTGCGCGTACGGGTAGGCGCCGGGAGTGTCCGACGCGCCGGGGGTTCCGGCGAGCGCGTACACCGAGGCGATGATCGGCGCGGACGCGCTCGTCCCGCCGTACACGGCCCAGCCGCTGCCGCCGTAGGTCTGGTAGACCGCGACGCCGGTCTGCGGGTCGGCCACCGCGGAGACGTCGGCGTTCGCCCGTTTGGCGCAGCCGGTGGTGACGTTCTGGAACGACGGCTTGGGCACGCTGGTCGAGCAGCCGCTGCCCGCCCCGTTCCACGCGGACTCCGTCCAGCCGCGGCCGCCACTGCTGCGAGACAGCGAGGTGCCACCGACCGCGGTCACGTACTGCGACGACGCGGGGTAGCTGATCCCGTAGCCGCTGTCGCCGGTGCTCGCGGTGATCGCGACGCCGGGGTGCTTGAAATAGCTGGTGTCGTAGGTGTTTTCGCTGCCGTCTTCACCGCCGCCGTAGGAGTTCGACACGTATTTCGCGCCGAGCGACACCGAGGTGTTCACCGCGGTCCCGAGATCCTGCATCGTGGGCTGGTCCGCCTCGACGAGCAGAATGTGGCAATTCGGGCAGATCGCCGAAACCATGTCCAGATCGAGCGAGATCTCCCCGGCCCAGCCGGTGTCCGCCTTCGGCAGCGGGCTCGTCTGGCCGTTTTGGTTGACCTTCTTGAAACATCCGTTCGCCGTGGTGCACGCGGGCAACCCGTAGGTCGACCGGTAGCTCGCCAGGTCCGACTCGGCGTTCGGATCGTCGTAGGCGTCCACAATGGCCACTGTCGCGGAAGCGCTTCCCGAGGCGGTGAGGTTGTAGGCCGAGCGCAGGTCCGTCGGCCCGTAGCCGCTCGGCGCGGCGTTCGGGACGAGCTGTGCGCCGGCGGTGTCGGTCAGTCGTTGCGCGAAACATGTTGCCCTGCCTGGACTCACATGTTGGTCGCAGGCGTAGGCGGTGGGATGGGCCGCGGCGGGCGCGGCGAGGGCGGGCAGTGCGGGCGCGGTCAGTGCCAGGGCGGAGAACGCCGCCGTGGCAAGGATTCTTCGAACCGATCGGGACATGAACCCTCCAGGGGAGATTCATCCGAATGGGGATAACCCATCGGTGTCACGTTGTATACAGTGCGTGGAATCTCGCCGGTGACGCGTTCGTGTCAGTGGCGCAAAAGTGTCGGTTCGTGCGGTCGAGGAGGCCCGGATGGTCCCGGACTCAATCGGTCATCTCGTGACGCTGGGCCTCAAAGAGGACGAGGCGGAAACCTACCTGCACCTACTTTCGTCGGGCCCCGCCGCGCCCGGAACCCTTGCCACGAACGCGGCCCGGGACGTCGGCGACGTCCTGCGCTGCCTCGCCGTGCTGACCGAGCACGGTCTGGCCGGACCCGCCGAGGGTGACGAAACGTCCTTCGTGGCGCTGCGCCCGGAACTCGCTTTGGCCGCGCTCGTCCGGCGGCGCGAGGCGGAACTCGCCCGCGCGCGGATAGCCGTCGCGCACGCCTTCGACCAACGCCGCCGGAGCCCCGGCACCGATCGCGCCGGACAGTTCATCGAGGTGATCGGCGGACCCGCCGCGGCCGACCGGGTCCGTCAGCTGGAACGGTCCGCCCGCACCGAGGTGCGTGGTCTCGACTCGCCGCCCTACTACGCCGATGCCGACGCCAACGAGGTCGAGCTGGACAACCTCGCGCGCGGCGTCCGCTACCGCGCCGTCTACGGCAGAGCGGCGCTGGAAAGACCCGAGTACCTCGCCGAAAACGTCGTGCCCTGCGGGAAAGCGGGGGAGCAGGCGCGGATCCTGCCGGATGTGCCGGTGAAACTGCTCCTGGTCGACGACGAGTACGCGGTGGTCTCGCCCGCGAACGACGCGGACCGCCCGGTGCTGCTGATCCGCCCGTGCGGCCTGCTCGACGCGCTGATCGGGCTGTTCGACATGTGCTGGCGCGCCGCGCTGCCGCTGGGCTTCGCCGCCGACGTCCCGGGCTCCTCGGTGCGGCCCAGCGAACGCAGGCTGCTCGGCCTGCTCGCGGCCGGGCTGACCGACGACCAGGCCGCCCGCGCGATGGGTGTCAGCAGGCGGACCCTGTTCCGGTATCTGGAGAACCTGATGGAGCGCACCGGCTCGGCCAACCGCTTCCAGCTGGCGCTGCACGCGATCCGGAACGCGTGGATCCACGCCCCCGTGCAACCCGGCGCGGACCCCGCTCCGTCCTTACGGGCATGAGGTACTCAGCGAAGCTGGCCGGTGCAGGCATGGTCCTCGTGCTCGCGACAGCCTGCGGCGGTCACAACACGACAGCACAGCCCGGATCCAGTAACGGCGCACCCGGCGGCAGCGCGTCGTCTTCGCCATCGGCGGCTCCGCCAGGGACCCCGTCCTCGTCGCCGAACGCGAAGCCGGCCGAACCGCCGCGCGGCAGCCCGCCGGGCAAGCCCCGGATGGAAGTCCCCGAGGGCAGCGTTCCGGTGCCGCCGAACAAACTCGACACGAAGGCCCTGCCCGAAGGCTTCCCGAAGGAGGCGTACACCGCCAACGGCGGGGCGGTCCTCAACATCCGCGCCCAGGAAGGCGGCTGCGGCCACGCACTCGGCTCGGCGATCGAGCAGAACGCCCAGCACGTCGTCGTCGACCTGAGCGAGACCAAGGCCCAGACGGGCCAGATGTGCACCATGGACATCCGCTACCCGGTGATCTCCGTGCCGCTTGCGGCACCGCTGGGTGACCGGACCGTCGTCCTGAAGACGTCCCCGGCGAAGTAACCCGAAGAACGCGTACAGCCCCGGCGGGCCTTCCGGCTCGCCGGGGCTGACTCGTGTGAACCGTTTCCGTTATCGAAACGTAGTCAGGGGAGAGGTGGTGATGAGAGAGGAGTGGGCACATGCCCCGGTCGAGTAAGGGCAGGCACCGCAGGCAGGCGACGATCGGACTCGCCGCGCTGCTGGGCGTATCCGGGATCACCGCGGCGGCGATCGCGATGAGCACGGGAGCCAGCCAGGCCGCCGAAAGCTGCACCGGGCTGGACACGGCCCTGCGGAACAACCTCACCTTCATCGAAGGACAGAAGGCGAACCCGGACGCGCAGTCCGCGGCGAGGATCGCGAACCGGCAGTCGGTGGTGGACCTCATCCAGCAGCGCCGCCAGGCCGCCGGATGCACCGCCGACGTCGTCGGCAAGGCGCCGGATCAGCAGAACGGCAAGAACGGGCAGAACTGCCAGGGCAACGCCAAGGACCAGGGCAGCGGCGGCAATGCCAAGGGAGACGACAAGAACAAGCAAGCCGACGGTATGAACGATGCCCAGGGCATGAACAACGGCATGGGCGCCAACGGTATGAACGGTCAGGGCAACGCCAACGGGATGGACAACGCCCAGGGCGACGCCGACCGGAAAGGCATGGCTCAGGACAACGGCAAGAACGGCAAGGACGCCGACAAGAACAAGGACCAGAACGGCGAAAACCAGAACCAGAACGGGAAGGCGGGGCAGAATGGCAACCAGTGCCAGCAGGGCAAGGGCGCCCAGAACGGCAAGAACGGGAAGGCCCAGAACGGCAAGAACCAGAACAGCGGTCAGCAGGCCGGTGACGTCGTCTGCCAGGGTTCGACCGTGACGCTGTCGGGCGAGGGCGGAGCACCCGCCGCGTCCAGCGACCAGTTCCCGGCCGGCACGAAGCTCAAGGTCACCAACCTGGACAACGACAAGTCCACCACCGTGGAGGTGACCTCGGTTTCCGGTAGCTGCGCGCTGCTCAACAACGCGGCCTTCGAACAGGTCGCCGAACCCGGCAAGTTCCTCATCCGGAACGCGCGGATCGAACGCGTCGGCTGAGGTGCGCGAGATCCCTCCCGGCCGTGGTCGTACAGACCACTGTGGACGGCCGGGAGGGATCTCGCCGCGTCAGCGGAAACTGATCTGCAGCACCGGTTCCGAGGTCGCGGCGAAGAAGTCGTTGCCCTTGTCGTCGATGACGATGAAGGCGGGGAAGTCCTCGACCTCGATGCGCCACACCGCTTCCATTCCGAGTTCGGCGTACTCCAGCACGTCGACCTTGCGGATGCAGTCCTTGGCCAGCCGGGCCGCGGGCCCGCCGATCGAGCCGAGGTAGAACCCGCCGTGCTCGCGGCAGGCGCCGGTCACCTGCTTCGACCGGTTTCCCTTGGCCAGCATGACCAGCGAGCCGCCCGCGGCCTGGAACTGCGCGACGTAGGAGTCCATCCGCCCGGCCGTGGTCGGGCCGAACGAACCGGACGCGTAGCCCTCCGGCGTCTTCGCCGGGCCCGCGTAGTACACCGGGTGGTCCTTGAGGTACTGCGGCATCTCCTCGCCGGCGTCGAGCCGCTCGGCGATCTTCGCGTGTGCGATGTCGCGAGCCACGACCAGCGGTCCGGTCAGCGAAAGCCGGGTCTTCACCGGCAGCTGGGACAGCTGCGCGCGGATCTCGGCCATCGGCCGGTTCAGGTCGACGTTCACGACCTCGTCGGACAGGTCGTCCTCGGTGACATCCGGGAGGAACCGCGCGGGGTCACGCTCCAGCTGCTCGATGAACACACCGTCCGCGGTGATCTTCGCCTTCGCCTGGCGGTCGGCCGAACAGGACACCGCGATCCCGACCGGGCACGACGCGCCGTGGCGGGGGAGCCGGATGACGCGGACGTCGTGGCAGAAGTACTTGCCGCCGAACTGCGCGCCGATCCCGAACTGCCGGGTCATCTCCAGCACCTGCTGCTCGAGGTCCGGGTCGCGGAAGGCGTGTCCCAGCTCGGAACCGTTCTGCGGCAACGTGTCCAGATAGCGCGCGGAGGCCAGCTTCGCGACCTTGAGGTTGAACTCCGCGGACATGCCGCCGACCACGATCGCCAGGTGGTACGGCGGGCACGCGGCGGTGCCGAGGCTCCGCAGCTTTTCGTCGAGGAACCGGGCGAGCCGCTTCGGGTTCAGGACGGCTTTCGTTTCCTGGTAAAGGAAAGTCTTGTTCGCGCTGCCGCCGCCCTTGGCCATGAACAGGAATTCGTACGCCGGGTCGTCCTGCCCATCCTTGTGGTACAGCTCGACCTGCGCGGGCAGGTTGGTGCCGGTGTTGCGTTCCTCCCAGAAGTTCACCGGGGCCATCTGCGAATACCGCAGGTTCAGTTCCTGGTAGGCGTCGAAAATCCCCTGGGACAGCGCGCGCTCGTCGTCCCCGCCGGTGAGGACGCCCTCGCCGCGCTTGCCGATCACGATCGCGGTGCCGGTGTCCTGGCACATCGGCAGCACCCCGCCCGCGGAGATCGCCGCGTTGCGCAGCAGGTCCATCGCGACGAACCGGTCATTGCCACTGGCCTCGGGGTCGTCGACGATCGCTCGCAGCTGCGCAAGGTGCGACGAGCGCAGCAGGTGCTGGATGTCGGTGATCGCGGTCCGCGCGAGCCGGGTCAGTGCCTCGGGGTCGATCCGGAGGAACTTCCGGCCCGCGGCCTCGACCTGCTCGACACCCTCGGTGGTGAGCAGCCGGTACTCGGTGGTGGTGTCCTTGCCCAGCGGCAGGACCTCGGTGTGCTGGAACGTGGTGGTGGGCGCCACAGCGCGGCTCCTTTGCCGGGCGATTCGGGGAACCCGCCCAAAGTACCCAACGTCCCGTCGCGCCCGCGCGCCGTGTGCCGGACAGCGCGCCGGACTGTGGCACACGACATGTCCGGCCTGCATGTTGCGGAGCGGGATTTGCCCGTGGCCGCACGGAAATCGAAGGCGCCGCCTCGGTGACCGAAGCGGCGCCTTCGCAGGGGAAAGCTTGTGAAGTTGGGTCGGGAGGCCGGGCCCACCCCGACGGACCCGACCTCCCGGGGGATGCGGTCCGGATGCAGGCACATCCGACCGCGAAGCCTCACCTGGCGCCACTTCCGCCCTGGACGTGACACCTGTCACGACAGTGTCGTGACCCAGGTCATAAGTCAACGCGGCCGAACGGGTGTTGCCGACCCCTTCAATGCCCCGCCCCCGGCGCTCTCAAACCCCCAACCGCCCGACCCCGCGAAACTTGATCGAATCACCACCGAGATGCCGGATCCGTTCACCCAAGGTGAGCGGCTACCCCGCGAGGTTTCGCGGTGAGGGCGCGAGGACCGCGCGACACGCACCGCAGAGCCCGTGCCGTGAACGGCACTGTGCCATTCACGACCCCGCCGGAGCCAAGCCGAAGTCACCTACACGAGGCGACCACGGCGGGGGGTCCAGGGGGCTTGCCCCCTGGCGGGGGTTTGGGGGTTCGACCCCCAGGGGACATGGCGAGGGGGCCCGGCGAGCGCTCCGCGAGCAGGGGCGCCCGCCCCCGAGCGCGTTCCGCGAGCACAGCTCGCCCCGACAACCGCCTCAGCTGGCGTATGCGCGCAGCCGGTCGGCCCGCTCGCCCTGGCGCAGCTTGGACATGACCTCGCGCTCGATCTGGCGGACGCGCTCGCGGGAGAGCCCGAAGTGCTTGCCGATCTGGTCGAGGGTGCGGGGCTGGCCGTCGTCGAGGCCGTAGCGCAGGCGGATGACGTGCTGTTCGCGGTCGTCCAGCGTGGCCAGGACCCGGCGCAGGTCGTCCTGCAGGAGCCCGGAGATGACCGCGCTCTCGGCGTCGGTGGCCTCGGAGTCCTCGATGAAGTCCCCGAGCGGCGCGTCCTCCTCGGTGCCGACCGGCATGTCCAGGCTCACCGGGTCACGCGAGTGGTCGAGCAGGTCGGAAATCTTGTGCGCGGGGATGCCGGACTCGGCGGCCAGCTCCTCGTGCGTGGCGTCCCGGCCGAGCTGCTGGTGCAGGTCGCGCTTGATGCGGGCCAGCTTGTTCACCTGTTCCACCAGGTGGACGGGCAGCCGGATGGTGCGCCCCTGGTCGGCCATGCCGCGGGTGATGGCCTGGCGGATCCACCACGTGGCGTAGGTCGAGAACTTGAACCCCTTGGAGTAGTCGAACTTCTCCACCGCGCGGATCAGACCCAGGTTCCCCTCCTGGATCAGGTCGAGCAGCGGCATCCCCCGGCCGGTGTAGCGCTTGGCGAGCGAGACCACCAGGCGGAGGTTGGCCTCCAGCAGGTGGTTCTTGGCCCGGTGGCCGTCCCGCACCAGCGCGGACAGCTCCTTGCGCCGCTTGGCGGACAGGTCTTCACCGGTTTCCAGCATGTGCTGGGCGAACACACCGGCTTCGATGCGCTTCGCGAGCTCGACCTCGTCGGCCGCGGACAGCAGGGCGGTCTTGCCGATGCCGTTGAGGTACACGCGGACAAGGTCGGCGGCGGGACTCTGCGCGTCGAGATCGGCGTCGGTGAGCGCCCCCACGCTCGCCGGCTCGTCGATCTGCTGGGTGGGAATCCCGCGCTCGCGAATCCCGCGCGCTTCGCGTTCGAGAGTCTGGACTGACATTCTGCCTCCCCGGTCACGGGCTGAACGTGCTGCGGTGTGTCACGCCGGTCTGCACCCTGCGCATCGAGCCCTGTGGAAACCCGATCCGCGGGCCCAGCCGGCTTGGGCTGGACACTTGGGTCAACGCTCCGGGTTTCCAAAACGTTCCCGGCTCGCTGAAAAGGGGACGGCCGTACTGGGCCGCCGGTTGCTCCACCAAAGCTGAGCTTTTCCTGAGAAGGGGAAACCAAGGGGAAACCTGGGGAAAGCTGAGAATCCTGAGAAAAATGAACCGTTCCGTGCCCGCTCCCGTACGTGGGCTGAAGGGGACTTTCAGTGCGCGGGACGCGCTGAAGGGCGCTTTCGTTGCGCTGGACGCGCTGAAGGGCACCTTCAGCCCATTCCCCGCGTGCCCGATCGGACCCGGTTCCGTGGCGTTTCGTCCCTGTCCGAACGATGCGCCGGGAACGATGTGTCCTCGATCGGACGTCCGGCGCGGGGTGACCCGGGTCTCGTCACGAAAACGGACAAGGGAGGAACCGGTGTGGTCTAAACCTCAACCAGAACCGTGAACGGACCGTCATTGACGCTCTCCACGGCCATCATCGCGCCGAAAACCCCGGTCGCCACCGTCGCGCCGCGCCCGCGCAACTCGGCGACGACGGCGTCCACGAGCGGCTCCGCGACCTCCGGGCGGGCCGCCTTCGTCCAGGACGGCCGGCGCCCTTTCTTCGTGTCCCCGTAGAGCGTGAACTGACTCACCACGAGCAGGGGAGCGCCCGCGGTGGCACAGGACTGTTCGTCCCGCAGGATGCGCAGCTCGTGCAGTTTCCGCGCCATCACCGCCGCCTTCGCGACGTCGTCGTCGACGTGAATTCCCAGCAATACCAGCAAACCCGGCTCGTCGATGGCGCCGGCCACACTGCCGTCGACGGTCACGCTCGCCCGGCTCACGCGGGCCGCGACGGCCCTCACGAGTCCGCCGGGACGAGCATTCCGTGCCGGACGAGTTCCCGGACGACGGGCAGCGCCGCCGCGGCCAGTTCGTCCGATTCGAGGCCTTGCGCGGCCGCGAGAAGCTCGATCAGGTCCTCCAGCGGCAACGCGCCCCGACACCCCGCGAGGAGCCGCGTGGCGAGTTCGTCGACCTCGTGCTGCCAGCCGGGTCCGTCCGTTCGATGGAGACGCCGGATCGTCGTCTCCCAGCCCTCCTCGCCGGGCTCGCCGACCGACTCCAGCAACACCGTCGACGGCACCCGGAATCGGACATCCAGCAGCGAATCGCCGTTGTGGCGCAACCACTCCACGCGGTCGAGCCAGCGCCCGGCCTCTTCGCCGAGCGGATCGTCGTAGGCCTGTCGCAGGTCCTCGCACACCACGGTCGGTGTGACACCGCTCGCGCGTCGCAGTGTGACAAAACCGAACCCGATGCCCCGGACGTCGTTCGCGGCGAACCAGTCCAGCCACGCCGAGGATTTCGCCCGGCCCTCGGGCGAACGCGGGTCGATCCCGGCGTCGCGCAGCCACGTGCCGACGTACAGACCCGGATCGGCGACGTCCCGCTGGACGAACCACGCGTCGGTCTCCGCGGGCAGCCACCGCGCGACCCGGTCGCCCCAGTCCTCGCCGCCCACGTGCAGCCACGACGCGAGCAACTGGCCGACGCCGCCCTCGTTCAGGAACGCGGGCAGCTGACGCACCACGAGCGCGCTCGCGTCGTCCCCGGCGAGCCCGGAGTCGCGGTAGGTGTAGTCGACGCGGGCGGGCCCGACCACGAACGGCGGATTGCACACGACCTGGTCGAACCGCCGCCGCGCGACCGGCGCGAACCACTCGCCCCTGGCCAGCTCGACGTCGAGCTCGTTGAGCCGGAACGTCGCGCCGGCGAGCGCGAGCGCCCGCGCCGAGACGTCCGTCGCGGTGACCCGCTGTGCGTGCCGGGTCGCGTGCAGTGCCTGGACGCCGTTGCCGGTGCCGAGGTCGAGCAGACTGCCCACCGGACGGCGGCTCGTCGCCCGGATCAGGCTCAGCGACGCGTGCCCTACGCCTAGCACGTGGTCTTCGGGCACGGCGTGGCCGAGCGCGTCGGAGTCGAGGTCCGACACCACCCACCACGAGCCGTCGTCGTCGCCGTGCGGCCGGATGTCGAGCGCCGCGCGGAATCCGTCACCCGCGCCGCGCAGGACACCTGCGGCGACAGCGTCCTCGACGGGCAGCGGCGCGAAAGCCGCCTTGACCGCGTTCTCCGGCTCGGTGCCGGCCAGCAGGAACAGCCGGATCAGCGTGCCGAGTTCACCGCCGTCGAGGCTCGCGCGGTACGCCAGTTCCGGCTCGCCCCGCCCGAGCGCGGCGTGCGCGGCGCCGCCGAGGACGTTCACGACACCGTCCGCGTCGTAGCCGGTGCGCAGGAACGCCTCACGCAGCCGCGCGCAGACGTCGTCGGACAGATCGGGGACGGTAAAGGTGCTCACGGTCGGTAAGCCTGCCACGATGGCCCGGTGAGCATTGAACGTGTCCTGGCCCCGCTCGAGGCGGCCCTGCCGGATCTCGAAGCGCTGTACGTCGACCTCCACCAGCACCCCGAGCTGTCCTTCGCCGAAACCCGCACCGCCGGGATCCTCGCCGCGCGGCTCGAACGCGACGGTTACGAAGTGCACACGGGCATCGGCGGGACCGGGGTGCTCGGCATCCTGCGCAACGGCGAGGGCCCGACGGTCATGCTGCGCGCCGACATCGACGCGCTGCCGGTCGAGGAGAAGACCGGCCTGTCCTACGCGAGTACCGCCCGCGGCACCGACGCGCAGGGCACGGACGTCCCGGTGATGCACGCCTGCGGCCACGACATGCACGCGACCTGGCTCTCCGGGGCCGCCGCGCTGCTCGCCGCTTCCCGCGACACCTGGTCGGGCACCGTGCTCGCCGTCTTCCAGCCGGGGGAGGAGCAGGGCAGCGGCGCGGCCAGGATGGTCGACGACGGCCTGTTCGACCGCGCCCCGAAGCCGGACTTCGTGTTCGGCCAGCACGTCACGCCGGGCCCCGCGGGCTGGGTGCTCACCCGGCCGGGCGTGATCATGGCCGCCACCGACTCGCTGCGCATCACGCTGCACGGCCGGGGCGGGCACGGTTCGCGCCCGGAGACGACCGTGGACCCGGTGGTGCTGGCGGCGTCGGTCGTGCTGAAACTCCAGACGATCGTGTCCCGCGAGATCGCCGCCACCGACTCGGCCGTGGTCACCGTCGGCTCCCTGCACGCGGGCACCGCGTCGAACGTCATCGCCGACGACGCCGTGCTGGAGGTCAACATCCGTTCGTTCGACTCCGACGTCCGCGACCGCGTGGTCGCCGCGGTGCACCGCATCGTGCGCGGGGAGGCCGAGACCGCGGGCGCGCCGAAACCACCCGAGATCGAGACGATCGCGAGCTTCCCGGTGACCCGCAACGACGAGACCGCCGCGGACGACCTGGCCGGGGTGTTCCGCGAGCACTTCGGCGCCGAGCGCGCGATGGAGGCGCCGCTGGTCACCGGCAGCGAGGACTTCGGCCACTTCGGCACCGCGATCGGCGCGCCCTCGGTGTTCTGGCTGGTCGGCGGCATGGACGCGCAGACCGTCATCGGCGCGATGACCGAGGGCCGGTTCGAGCGCGACATCCCGTCCAACCACTCGCCGAAGTTCGCGCCCGTGCTGCACCCGACGCTGCGGACCGGCGTCGAGACGCTCGTGGTCGCGGCTCTGCACCGTTTGTCCCACCCCTCTGTCGGGTAGCACTGACGAGTGAGACGATGGGACACGGAGGTGGTGCTGTGAACGCGCCCGCCCACGGTCCCGACCCGGTGCTCATCACCGCGGCGGCTCCGTCGTACGACGACCAGCTGGCGGCACGCAAGCGGAAGTACGTCATCATGATGGGCTGCCGCATCCCGTGCCTCATTCTGGCCGGGCTCACCTACCACACCTGGTGGCTGGCGCTGATCTTCCTGGTCATCTCGGTACCGCTGCCGTGGGTCGCGGTGCTCATCGCCAACGACCGCCCGCCCCGCAAGTCCGAAAAGGTCAACCGCTACCAGCGGGAGGCCACGGCGATCGAGAGCAAGGACCACCGGGTCATCGACGGCTGAGCCGCTTTCACGGCTGGGCGCCGGTGCGGGTGACCGCGCGGGCTCCCAGCAGTACCCCGCCGCGCAGAACGTCCACTGTGGACGCACCGGCCAGCCACGCGTGCAGCACTCCCGCGTCGAACGCGTCCCCGGCGCCGGTGGAGTTCACACAGTCCGCGCGCTCGGCGGGGACGCTCGTGACGCCGTCCGCGTCGATCCAGCTCGCGCCGTCGGGACCGGCGGTGACCGCGACGGCACCCACCGCGCCCAGGAGTGTTTTCGCGCTCGCGGGCTCGGGTGAACCGGTGAGCGCGACGAGTTCGTCGGTGTTGGGCAGCAACAGATCCACGCCGCTGATGTCTTCGAGGAAGGCTTCGGTGAGGTGCGCCGCCGCCTGCGGATCGACCGACGTCGTGAGCCCGGACTCTTTCGCGTGGGCCAGCGCGGCGAGCCCCGCCGGGCGTGAGGACTCTTCGAGCAGCACGTACCCGGACAGGTGCAGATGCGCGGCGCCTTCGGGAATCCGGACGTCTTCGGGACGCAGGCGCGCGTTCGCGCCGCGATCGGCGAGCATGCTGCGCTGGCCGTCGTCGTCGACCAGGACGACGACACAGCAGGTCGGCGCGTCCTGGTCGATCGTGAACACGCAGCGGACCCCGGCTTTGGTCAGCTCGGAGTGGACCAGCCTGCCACCCGCGTCATCGCCGACGCGGGTGACCAGCGTGGTCTCGGTGCCCAGCGAACGCAGCCACAGCGCGGTGTTCGCGCCCGCGCCGCCGCCGGTGAACCGCACTCGCGCACGGGTGTCGCCGCCGGGTATGAGGGGACCGTGGTGGCGGGCCGTGACGTCGAGCGCGGCGTCGCCGACTACGACGACGCTGTTACGAGTTCTTGGCGGCGGCAAGGAAGGCGGTGAAGGCCTCGGCGCTGAAGGTCAGCGCGCCCGCGTCCCGGTTCTTGGTATCCCGAACCGCCGCCCAGGTGGCGGATTGCGCTACCTCCACGCAGTTCTGTGCTCCACCACTACGTGTCGATTTGCGCCAGTGCGCGCCGGTGAGATCCGGGGCATTCATGTGGCCTCCTACGTCAACTCCTTGATACGTCGGCTAATCCTCTCGGTTGTCCGCTGCTGGCTCAAGGTGCTGCCACGAAGATTTTCAAAGGCTAGGTTGTAGACGCGCGTGTGTTCCCTGCCCAGGTAGTCGGACGCGGTGAGCCCTTCGACGTACACGACGCCGGGTCGGCCTTCGATTAGAGTGATGATCGAAAACACGACTCCGTGCGAGGCATGTGCTCCGCCATCGAACGGGATTATCTGCACGCACACATGCGGCAACTTGGCCAGCTCCCTGATCTGCTCAAGCTGGGCACGTAGGACGGCTCGTCCGCCAATCTCGCGGTACAACGCCTCCTCACCGACAATCAGCCACAATCGGGGCGCGCCGGGTGTCTTCATGCGCTCCATGCGGTGGACGCGGTCCTCGGCCATGCGATCGACGTCCGCGGGCGAGGTGGTCACCGATCGTTCCAACATGGCGCGGGCGTAGTCAGCGGTCTGGACGATACCAGGGAAGCAACTACCGTTGAAGATCTTCAGTTCCGTGGCGGCGCGTTCCAGGTTGACGTACTTGACCGAATGCTCCGGAACTCGCGCGGGTGGGAGCTTGCGGCGGGAGTCGGTGGCGAGGGTCCGGAGCTTTGCCGTGCGGCTCTTGGGGATTCCGTAGATGCGGGCGGCCTTGTCCAGATCCTTGTCGCTGACCTTCATGTCCCCCTGCTCGACCTTGGAGAGCTTGCCGGTGTACCAGCCGAGTGCCTTGCTGGCCTCGGCGTTGGAGAGTCCGGCTGCCTCGCGGGCGTCGCGCAGGTCGGCGCCGAGCAGGATCCGCTGCACGACGGGGCCGGGATCGGGATCGGAGTGGGTCATGGCGGGCAGTCTGCCCCCGTCCTGGGCGATTGTGGCGGATATTCGCCCGTACGGGTGCAAACTCGGTCCGACGCAGTCCGCACTTGCATTTCAAGTGGTAGCTTTCTGCCTCGTCAGTGTCCCACATCACACGTCAGGAGTTCCGATGAGTACCCAGGTTTCCGAGTTCACCGCCACCGGACCGCAGCGTGAGTGGCTGGTCCGGTGCCAGGACGGTGAGCGGAGTACGGCCGTCTGCACGGTCGAGGCGAACAACGGGACGCTCGGCATCAGCGGCCCCCACGGCGAATATTTCTCCCTGGAGAACCGTCAGATCGCCGTGTTCCAGCAGGCGCTTTCCGCCGCGATCACCCAGGTCGCCGACGACGTCCGGCACCCCGTCAGCTGAGTGCGACCGCGACCTCGGTAGCCAGCTTCGCGTTCGACAGGACCAGGGCCTCGTTCGCGTCGAGGCTCACCCCGCCGCTCGCGCTGTGGAAGTGCTCCAGTAGCGCCGGGGTGACATCCGCGCCGTGGATGTCGTTGTCGCGCAACAGTTCCAGGCCCTCGGCGAGCAGCCGGTCGTGCAGCTCCTTGTCCATTTCGGACGCTTCGGGGATCGGATTCGTTAGCAGGATCCCGGAATCCGCGTACATGCGATGCGCGGCGATGACCGCGGCGGCCTGCTTCGCGTCGTCGACGCGGTGGGCGACGGGATGGCCGGAGGAACGCAGGTAGAACGCGGGGAAGTCGCCGGTCCGGTAGCCGAGCACGGGCACCGAGTTCGTCTCCAGCACCTCCAGCGTCGCGGCGATGTCGAGCACGGATTTGACGCCGGAGCACACCACGACGGTCCGGATCCGCGCCAGCACGCCGAGGTCGGCCGAGACGTCCCAGCTGGTCGAAGCGCCGAGGTGGACGCCGCCGAGCCCGCCGGTGGCGAACACGCCGATGCCCGCCGCCGCGGCCAGCGCCGAGGTGCTCGCGACCGTCGTCGCGCCGGACCGGCCGAGCCCTGCGGCCGGTCCGAGGTCGCGCAGGGAAAGCTTGTCCAGCCCGGCGTCCGCGGCGCACACCCGCTCCAGCTCGGCGCCCGACAGCCCGATCACCGGCCGCCCGTCGAGGACCGCGATCGTGGCCGGCACGGCGCCGCCGTCGCGAACGGTCTGTTCGAGCCGCCTCGCGACGTCGAGGTTGCGGCCCGGCGGAAGGCCGTGGGACAGCAGCGTGCTTTCCAGCGCCACGACAGGACGGCCTTCGCGCAGCGCGGTGGCGACCTCGTCGCGGGGGAAGAGAGTGGGTGTCACGGCTCGACATTCTGGCGATCAAGGCCGGGGGAGCGCCAGTGGCTCAGCTCCGCCGCGATGTTCCGGCGCGCTGCCGCCTCCCAGCGTTCCCGCGCGGATTCGCCGCGATACAGCCGGGGTTTCGCGAGCATCCGCTCCAGAACCACGATGCGCCCCGGTGTCCAGACCTCGTCGGGGTACTTCGCGTATTCCTCCCGGACGTTGCGCGCGTACGCGGCGTACTCCTCCGGTGCGGCGCCGAGGATCGCGAGGTCGGCGTCGAGCAGGGCCGTGGCGAGGAGGTCGTCGGCGGGCGCGTCGTGGCTGATGGTTGTCAGGATCAGCTCCTCGACGCGGGCGATGTCCTCCTCGGCGAGTCCGGCGCGGGTGAGCCAGCGGCGGGCCCACGCCGCGCTGGCGCGCTCGTCGTCGCCGGGAGTGGCGTCGTAGACGACGTCGTGTGCCCAAGCCGCCAGCGTGACGCGAGGGTCGTCGGTGAACTCCGCCGCGTAACGGGCGACAGACTCCGCGTGACGGAGGTCGTGATAGCGCCGGTGCGGCTGGCCGTAGTGGCGCTCCAGCTCGGTCCAGGCTTCGGCGGCGATCCGGCCGTCGCCGCCGAGCAGGGTGAGGGCACTGTGCCAGCGCATCGGGTTCTCCTTGCTCGTCAGCGGGCCGGGGGCAAGTATCCTGCAGGGGTGAGCACTGAGACGTTGACGAAGCCGGATACCCGGCCCGAGGGCACCGATTCGACGGACGACGACGCCCCGAAGATGTTCCACTACGTGCGCAAGAACAAGATCGCCGAGAGCGCGGTCATGGGCACGCACGTGGTGGCGCTGTGCGGCGAGGTCTTCCCGGTGACGAAGTCGCCCAAGCCCGGGTCGCCCGTGTGCCCGGCCTGCAAGGAGATCTACCAGGGTCTCCGCCCCGGCGGCGACGAATAAGCCCCTCGCACCTCCACCGGCGGGTCTCTCTCCCGCCGGTCCCAGTCCTGCGCTGCTCCCCTTCGTGACCTGCCGTTAAGGCCACCTTACGGGCGTCTGACGCCCGTAAGGTGGCCTTAACGGCCACGCTCCTGGCCTG
>NZ_JBHYJW010000094.1:0-1875 GCF_042741125.1 Amycolatopsis sp. NPDC058986
GGAGATCCGCCGCATCCGCGACGCCTACCCGGAGACCAAACGCCACAAGGCCACCGACGTCCCCGGCATCGCCTCCAACGACATCGGCATCATCACCAGTGCACCGCCGCCCAGCCGCCCCATGCTCGTCATGCTCAAGCGACTGCTGCACCAGACACAGGGCAAGCAGCGTCACGCGCTGGGCGCGGTGGCCGCCGACGACGCGCATTGGTGGCATGTCGCGCAGTTCCGGACCGCGGTGGTGACGGACGCGAACCAGGAGGGTGTGCGGGTCCGTTCCTTCGACCGGACGGCGATGTTCGAGCTGACCCGCCGGAGCGTCAAGGTCATCAACCGGCTTCGCAAGGAAGGCTCGACTGTTCAGGAGCAGTACAAGCGCGCGATGCCCGAGCTGACCTCGCGCGACAACTGGACCCGCCTCTACCGGCTCTGACGCGGCCGCTCGTCGAGGACGAACAGCAGCATTCCGGCGCAGAGCAACAGGGCGGCACCCCAGGCCGCCCTGTTGCCCAGCCACGCGGTGACGAGCGCGCCGAGCCCGGCGCCCGCCAGGAAGGACAGGCAGATCGCGCCGAACGCGCGGGCCTGCGCGGCGGCGCCGGGCTCCTCACGGAACACCGCGCGGTAGGCGGCCTTGGTCGCGGTGCGGAGGTTCCCGGTGGTCATCGTGGTGTTGACCGCCCAGTCGCCGAGCTTGCCGAACGTCGAGTTCTGCAGAGCGGCCACAAAGGACACGATGAGCACGATCGTGGTGCTGCTGAAGGAATCCGGCAGGAACCCGATCACCGCGAGCACCACGATCTCGGCCAGCAGCGCGACCCGGAGCGGCCGCCGCAGCCACGGCGCGACCCGCGGGTGGGTCACCGTTTCGGCCACCGCGACACCGGCCACGAAGGCCAGCAACGGTGGTAGGTGGCTCAGCGCGTCGGCCCCATCGCCCCGTGCCGCGAACACGCCGAGCAGCACCACGTTCCCGGTCTGCGCGTTGGCGAACACTCCGCCGTGCGCGACGAAGGTGAACGAGTCGAGGAAACCGCCCGCGACGGCGAGCAACGCGGCCAGCCGCAGGGTGCCCGCGGTGATGCGGCCGCTGTTCATGGTGTCCAGTGTGGACGGAACGGCTCACCGGGTGCAACACGGGGCAGGACCGCGCCGTGCCCGCGTTGTCCTGATTCCTCAGACGTCCTCGACGCGGAACACCGCGATGCGCTCGGCCGCCGCGGCGACGGCGTCCGGGGTCGGGGCGTCGGCCAGCCCGGTGGTCACGAGCCGGTTGGCGACGCTCGCCGGGCTCTTCTTCACCAGCTCGCGCAGCAGTGGCCGCCGCTCGTCGACCGGCACCTCGACGAGCCGCGCCGTCGACGAACGGCGGCCGCGGGTGAGCGTCACGGTGTCCGCGGCGCGGGCGTTCGCCACCCACGCGGCCTTCGGGTACGCCTGCATGATGTAGCGGCCGCCCGTCAGCGGGATGACCGCGATGGGGAACGTGCGGGGCTGCCCGCTGCGGCGCCCCGCGACGGTGAGCAACTGCATCGGCCCGAAGGCGACGCCCGCGCGCTGCAGTCCGACGATGACCTTGTTCAGGGAGTTGACCATCCGGCGGTAGGTCTCGGCTTTCGTCATGTGCCCACTGTACCCCAAGTAGTACGAGACTCATATGATCTGCCCGGCATACTTCCTCCGGCGCGGAACTCGCCCGCCCGAGTGAGGTCTTCTCAGTGGGGTGGGTGGTGCTCGTGGGCTTGTTGTGGCGGTTGGGGTTCGTGCGGTGGTTTAGGTTGTGGGGGAACCACCCCCAGGGGAGGTCAAAAAAGAGCACACAACCAGAGGGAACCCAGGGGCGGGTTTCACCCCCGAGACCACCCCCCAACCCGC
>NZ_JBHYJW010000094.1:1885-26002 GCF_042741125.1 Amycolatopsis sp. NPDC058986
TTTTTTTTGCTCCGCGGGCGTTTTGGTGGACTTCCATGTCCGCTCGGCGTCGGTGGCCCACGTCGGGCGTGGATGCCCGCGGTGCATCCACCGCACTCGGGGACACCCTTGTCACCCTGGCGAGCGAGTCCCACGCTCGTGGGTCCGGGTTCCTCAGTGACGGCCGAGTTCCGCATTAGCGATACCCGGGGGTTTGAATACCTATGCGTGGGCGGAGTATTCGGCGAACCGATATGGGCACGGTGTGTTCCGTTGTTTCACCTACACCGGTGAGTAATACGGAAAACGGGAAGAAGCCGGGTTATTCCCAGAGGGGTCGTCCCACTATCGGGGACTGTTCCCGCGCTGCGCCCGGCGAGGACACTGGCCGGGGCGATCAGTGTTCAGGGTGGGAAAAACTCGGGGAGAAATGATGAAGATTGTTCGTGCGTTACTGCTCGTCCCGGTTGCGGCGATGCTCGCCACGGTCGGGCTGGCCGCCTCGGCGAGCGCCGAGGAAGCGGGGATTTCCGATGCTGTCAACAGGTTCGAGAACGCCAAAAGCCATTGGTGCATCGACGACAGCATCCCGGCGGGGCTGCGCACCTTCGGCTGCAACACCTTGAAGTTCCAGCAGTTCAACGTCCATGTCTGGAACGACAAGACCCGGCAGCTGAAGAATCTCGCCACTGGGCGGTGTCTCGACGACAGCGACCAATTCGGCCTCCGCCCGCTGGCCTGCTGGCCGGGCGGAAACCCGAATTCGAAGTACCAGAGCTGGGTGGTGACCAAATCCGGCAAGTACCTGCGGTTCCAGAACCAGGCCACCAAACGGTGTCTCACCGATATCGGCGGCGGCAAGCTCGTCACCAGGCCGTGCTCGGCCGACGACAACCAGAAGTGGAGCTGATCAGCTGACGAGTTCGAGCAGGCGGGGCACCGGGAGGCCGGGGGAGCGGTGGCCGGCGCGGCCGATCATCGTGTCGGCGGCGAACAGCGCGTTGAGCACCGCTTCCTCGACCGCGTGGACAACGGCCTCGAAGAAGACGTCGAGCCGGTTCCACGGGATGAACCGCAGCTGCTCATAGCCGGGCTCGCCGTCCGGGAAACCGCTGGTCAGCGCGCCGGGGTTGCCGGTGGAGAACGCCAGGAAGATGTCACCGGAGAAATGGGACCCGGTGGTGCCGGTGCGGGCGAGGCCGAGCGGGACCCGCCGCGCGAGCGCCGTGCACTGGTGGGGCAGGAGCGGCGCGTCGGTGGCGATGACGACGATGACCGAACCGGCCCCCGGCGGCGTCCGCCAGTCGGTGTCCTCCATCGGATTGTCGTCGGCCAGCGCCGTGCCCGCCGGTACGCCGCATACGGTGAGCTCCCGGCGGGAGCCGAAGTTGGCCTGGACGAACGCCCCGACGGTGTAGCTGTCCGGCCCGTGCGCGACCATCCGGGACGAGGTGCCGCTGCCGCCCTTGAAGGCGTAGCAGTTCATCCCGGTGCCGCCGCCGACGGAGCCCTCGGCGATCGGGCCGGACCGCGCGGCGTCGATCGCGGCCATCGCGTGCGCGGGCTGGACGTGCGGCCCGTTGATGTCGTTGAGGTAGCCGTCCCAGGTCTCGGCGACCACGGGCAGCAGCCACTGCTCGGCGAGCGCCGGCTTCTCGCGGACGACCCAGTCGATCACGCCGCGGTGGCACGGGCCCACGGCGTGGGTGTTGGTGATCAACACCGGCAAGCGGAGCGATCCGGTTTCGCTGAGCCAGGACGTGCCGGTCATCTCGCCGTTGCCGTTGAGGGAAAACCAGCCCGCCGCGCACGGTACGTCGACGTCCGCCCTGCCGCGCGGGAGGATCGCGGTGACCCCGGTGCGGACGGCCTCGCCCTCCACCAGCGTCCGGTAGCCGACCTCCACACCCGGCACGTCGGTGATCGCGTTGTGCGGCCCGGTCAGGCCGGGCAACGGAAGGCCGAGTTCGCGAGGCCTAGTCATGCGATCGCCTCGCTCCGCGAGACAGTGTTGAATCCCTTTTGGCGCATGATATCCATGATTCGCTCGCAAGCGTCGCTCATGCGCGGGAACCTTCCAGATCACAGCCGGTCGCGTCGCAGGCGTAGGCGAGCAGCAGGTTTTCGGCTTGGCGGGCGTCGAAGGTCGGCACGGACTGGGTGAGGTGCAGGCCGATGCCGTCCTCGAGCATGACGAGCTGACGGGCGACGGTGGCCGCGTCGCGGGTCAGGGTGAACACGCCGGTCGTCGCGCCCGTTTCGAGAATGGTGGAGTACAGCGCGACCTGCCGTTCGCACAGCCGGATGTGCTGCGCGGCGTAGGCGGGATCGCGGCGGGCGAACGCGCCGAGTTCGTAGAGCAGGACACACAGTTCGTCGTCGCGACCGGACGGTAGCCCGGCGCGGATCATCCCGAGCAGCTTGCGCCGCGGATCGGGCTCGCGCCGTGCGGCCTCCTCCCGGTCGACGCAGAACCGTTCGACGGCTTCCCGCTGCACCTCGCGGAGCAGATCGGACAGCGCCGGGAAGTAGTAGAGCACCGAACCGGTCGACATGTCCGCCTGCTCGGCGACGTCCCGCAGCCGCAGGTCGACGACGCCGCGCCGCAGGACCGCCTCCCGGGCGGCATCGATGAGCTCGGCGCGTTTCTCGTGCGCCCTGCTGGGTCTGGCCATGTCGGTGATTCTCTACACAAGAGTCAGAAAACTCAAGACCTGACCTCCGACACGCAGTCGTTACCACTGAAGGGGTTGACGTGGGCGCGGTCACAGTTCTTTGATGCACTCTCAAAGAACCCGGCTCAGGAGGCATCCATGGCCGCGCACCTGCACCGAGGCCTCAAGCTCCTCGGCACCCTGTTCATCACCCTGTCGGCGATCTCCCCGGCGTCGTCGGTCTTCATCATCGCCCCTGGCGTCGTCACCCAGTCCGGGACGGGTGCGTTCCTGGCGTTCGTGATCGCCGGCGTGGTCGGGGTCTTCATGGCCTTCGTCTACGCCGAACTCGGCTCGGCGTATCCGCTCAGCGGCGGCGAATACGCGATCGTGGCCAGGACCTTCGGGCGCCTGCCCGGATTCGTCGTCCTCGGCCTGTTCATGGTCTCGCAGCTGCTCATCATCGCGGTGATCGCGCTCGGCGTCGGCACCTATCTCTCGGTGCTCTTTCCCGGTCTGCACGCCCCGACGGTCGCGGCGGTGACCACGGTCGTCGCCACCGTGCTGGCCGTGTTCGACATCAAGCTCAACGCCTGGGTGACCGGGACCTTCCTGGCCATCGAGATGATCGCGCTGGTCGTGGTGAGCGTGCTGGGTTTCTGGCATCCGCAGCGGTCGCTGGCCGAGCTCACGGTGCATCCGGTCGTCTCGGGCGGGAACGGCACGGTCGTCGCGGCTTCGATCGGGCTGATCGGCGCCGCCAGCGCGGTCGCGCTCTTCGCCTACAACGGGTACGGCGCGGCCGTGTACCTCGGCGAGGAAACCCACGACGCGCACCGCGGAATCGCCAAGACCATCCTGTGGGCGCTGGGCATCACGGTCGCCGCCGAGCTGATCCCGGTCACCGCCGTGCTGCTCGGTTCGCCTTCGCTGCCCGACCTGTTCGGTGCCGAGAACATGATGGACTACTTCATCACCGCCCGCGGCGGATCGGTGCTGAACGACGTCATCAGCCTCGCCGTGGCGCTGGCCATCCTCAACGCGGTCCTCGCCATCGTGCTGGTTACCGGCCGGATGGTGTTCAGCACCGGCCGCGACGCCGCCTGGCCGTCGCCGGTCAGCAGGGCACTGGCGAAGATCCATCCGCGCTTCGGCAGCCCGTGGATCGCCACCCTCGCGACCGGCGCGGTCGGCACCGCGTTCTGCTTCGCCGACAAGACCTTCCTGCTGGTGGTCACCTCGACGACGATCATCGCCGTGTACGCCGCGCTCTGCGTCTCGACGATGACCGGGCGCCGCAACGGTTCCACCGCGCACGCCGCGTACCGCATGCCGTGGTTCCCGGTCGCCCCGATCCTCGCGCTCGTCGCCATCGGCTATGTCGTGTACCAGAACTTCCGCGACCCCGAGATCGGCCGCCCGAGCCTGTTCGTCACCCTCGGGATCGCCGTCGTGTTCGCCCTCTACTACCTGTTCGTGCTGCGGCGCCGGGGAACCTGGGAACTCCAGGGCGCGGTCGACGAAACGCCGGAGGTCAGCTCCCCGCCGCGCCGGTGAACGTCGCGGTCAGCGTGAACCGATCGCCGCGGACGAGCGTGTGCCGCCATTCGACCGGGACGCCTTTGGCGTGGCTGAGCCGGTGGATCGACAGCCCCGCCGAACCGGGTGCGCAGCCGAGCGTCGCGCAGTCGGCGGGAGAGAGAACGACGGCGCGGATCGTCTCCCGGCCCCGATCGAGCCGCAGATCCGCGCAACGCGCCAGCACGGCGTAGACGCCGGTGTGCGTGAGATCGGCGTCGAGCAGGCAGGCCGCGCGATCCGCCGGAAGCCAGACCCGGTCCAGTGCGAGGGGTTCCTCCCCGGCCAGGCGGAGCCGTTCGACGTGGACGAGCGGTGCGGAGCCGTCGAGCCCGAGGTGATCGGCGATGACCCCGTCGACGTGCACCTCGAGCCTGCGGACCACGCTGCGCTGGGTGCGCTCGGTGGTGCGGACGGCGGCGTGCAGGCTGTAGAGACTGCCCAGCGGCTGCTCGACGTCGCGTGTCGGGTGCAGCCGCGGACGTTTTCCGCGTTCGGCGCTCACCACCCCGTCGGCACGCAGCTGGGCGAGCGCGCGGCGCACGGTCGTGCGGCTGACCCCGTATTCGGCGACCAGTTCG
Source organism: Amycolatopsis sp. NPDC058986 (assembly GCF_042741125.1). Lineage (NCBI taxonomy): Bacteria > Bacillati > Actinomycetota > Actinomycetes > Pseudonocardiales > Pseudonocardiaceae > Amycolatopsis > Amycolatopsis sp. NPDC058986. Next base: position 6,678 of record NZ_JBHYJW010000094.1, read on the forward strand.
AGTTCGCCGGGGAAGCGTTCGGCGAATTCCCCGGCCCGCAGCCGTTCGAGTACCGCGTTCTGGACCTGCCGCCACAGGGGTTCACGGGCGGTGCCTGCCATCACTCTCCCCGGGTCGAAATGTCCCTACATTTGGTTGAGCCGCGAAACGACCGCACCTTAACGTTTCCTCCCGGACATTCGGTCCGGGGAGGTGGTCCTGGTGAGGAGAACACGGCACCGCGTCGTGATCATCGGCGGTGGTACCGCGGGAATCACTGTCGCGGCACGGCTCCGCCGGGCGGGCCAGAACGACGTCGTCGTGGTCGATCCCGCTGTCACGCACTACTACCAGCCGCTGTGGACCCTCGCCGGTGCGGGGCACGCGCCGATCGAGGAGAGCGCACGACCGCAGGCGTCGGTCATGCCGCGCGGGGTGCGGTGGATCCGGCAAGCGGCCGAACGGGTCGACCCGGATGTCCGTGAGGTCGTGCTCGCCGACGGGAGTGTTCTCGGCTACGAACAACTGGTGCTGTGTCCCGGGATCCGGCTGGACTGGGACGGGATCGCCGGCCTGCGTCCCGCACTCGGAATGGACGGTGTGGGCAGCAATTACGCCTACGAGTCCGCGCCCGCGACGTGGAACGCCATCCGGAACACGCGGTCGGGCACGGCGGTGTTCGCGATGCCCGCGGGCCCGATCAAATGCGCCGGCGCCCCGCAGAAGATCGCCTACCTCGCCGCGGACCACTGGCGGCGCGCGGGTGTGCTCGGCGCCGTCGACGTGCACCTGGTCCTGCCCACGCCCGGGTTGTTCGGCATTCCCGAGTACGCCGGCGTTCTCGCGGAGGTGGTGCGCCGCTACGGCATCACTGTGCACTTCGAGAGCGAGGTCACGGCGGTACGGGCGGACGTCCGCGAACTGACGGTACGCAGTCTCGCCACCGGCGCGACGTTCGCGCTGCCTTACACGATGGCGCATCTCGTGCCACCGCAGAGCGCACCGGACTGGATCCGGAAGAGCGGGCTGGCGAGCCCGGACGATCCCGGCGGATACGTCGAGATCGACAAGCACACCCTCCGGCACGTCCGCCACCCCGGCATCTTCGCGCTCGGCGACGCCGGATCCTCGCCCAACTCCAAGACCGGCGCGGCGGTGCGCAAACAGGCCCCGGTCGTGGTGGCGAACCTGCTCGCCGCGCAGCGCGGCGCCCCGCTTCCGGCGAGGTACGGGGGATACGCGTCGTGCCCGCTGACGACCGCGCGGCGCAGGACGCTGCTGGCGGAGTTCGACTACTCGATGCGCCCGGCGCCGAGCATCCCGTTCCTCGACACCACGAGGGAACGGACCGACATGTGGTACCTCAAACGCCGCGGGCTGCCGTTCCTGTACTGGAACCTCATGCTGCGCGGCCGATTCTGAACAGGAGAATTCCTTGTCCGGCACCGGAAACCTGGTCTTCATACAGTACTATGTGGACTGTCTGTCCCAGGCGTCCTACCTCGTCGGCGACCGCGGCACCGGGCGCGCCGTCGTGGTCGACCCGCGGCGGGACGTCAGCGGCTACCTCGCCGACGCCGCGTCGCACGGTTTGCGGATCGAGCGGGTCGTCGAAACCCATGTACACGCGGATTTCCTTTCCGGGCACCTGGAACTGGCCGCGGCCACCGGTGCGCGGATCTGCTACGGCGACGCCGCGCGCGTGGACTTCCCGGTCGACCCGCTCGCCGACGGACAGCGCATCTCGCTGGGCGACGTCGAGCTGGAGATCCTGCACACGCCGGGACATACGCCGGAATCCGTCAGCATCGTCGTCTGGGATGGTGAGGCCGTCCCGTACGGCGTGCTGACCGGTGACACGCTGTTCGTCGGCGACGTCGGCCGTCCCGATCTGCTGGGCGCGGACGGCTGGTCGTCCGACGCGCTGGCCAGGGCCCTGTACCGGTCGGTGCGGAAGCTGCTCACCCTGCCCGACGGCACCCGGGTCTTCCCGGCACACGGCGCGGGTTCCGCGTGCGGAAAGAACCTTTCCCCCGAAACGAGCAGCACGATCGGGGTGCAGCGGAGGGCCAACTACGCACTCGCCCCGATGACCGAGGACGACTTCGTCCGGACCGTCTGCGAAGGGCAATCGCCCGCGCCCGCGTACTTCGCCTTCACCTCGGTGCGCAACCGCGAGCAGCGCCCTACCCTCGCCGAGCACGAGCCCGTACCGGATCTGCTGCCCATGGAAGTGGGCCCGGACGCGGTCGTGCTCGACACCCGGGACGCCGCCGAGTTCGCCCGCTCCCACCTGCCGGGCGCGATCAACGCCGGACTCACCGGCCGCTTCGCCGAGACGGCGGGACAGGTGCTTCGTGCTGAAGATCCTTTGGTGCTCGTCTGCTCGCCGGGCAAGGAGACCGAAGCCCGGAACCGCTTGGCACGCATCGGTTTCGACCGCGTCATCGGCTGCATCGACGCCTCGCTGGCCGCTGGGCAGGTGGCCGTGCGGATGACGCCTGCGGACCTGGCCGACGTCCATCGCGAACGGCAGGTCGTCGATGTCCGTAAGCCGGGGGAGGTGCGGGCGAGCGGTGTGGTGCCGGGCGCGGTGCTTCTCCCGCTGCCGGAACTCCTCGACCGGCTCGGCGAACTGGACCCGGAGCGGCCCACGGTCGTGTACTGCGCGGGTGGTTACCGCTCCTCTGCCGCCGCGTCCCTGCTGCGGGCGCGCGGGTTCACCGACATCACCGATCTGGAAGGCGGCTTCACCGCCTGGTCCGGTTTCGCGGTGGGGAGCGCTAGCCGAGCACCGTCCCGGCGCGTTTGACCGCGCGCAGCACCGGAGTCAGTTCGAACTGGCTGATGTCGGGCAGCTCGCCGAGCGTTCCGGTGATCACCTCGTACAGCTCGTCGACGTCGCGGGCGACCAGAGTCGCCACGACGTTCGAGCTGCCGCTGGTCACCGCGACCAGCCGGGTCGCCGGTTCGGCGGCGAGCAGCCCGCCGGCGCGAGCGAGCCCGGCGGGCCGGACCGACAGCCACAGCACGGCCTCCATCCGGTAGCCGAGCAGCTCGGCGTCCACCTCGGTGGCCAGCCGGATGATGCTGCCCGCCAGCAGCCGGGCCACCTTGCGCCGGGCGGTGGACTCGGAGATCCCGGTGGCCCTGGAGAGATCCGAGTACGGCGTCCGGCCGTCGGCGGCGAGGAGTTCGACCAATCGCAGGTCGATACCGTCCTGTTCGGACGGCGTCTTCGGCGGATCGAAGACGACGGCGGGGGCGAGCGCGGCGGTCTTGTCCTCGTCGAGGAGCGGGGCTCGCCAGCCGAGCGACTCCGGGAAGATCTTCAGCAGCCGGTGGGTCCGCCACGACGTCACCGAGGTCATCGCGGGAAGCTCCTTGAGCAGCAAGGAACGCTGCTCCCGTGGGCCGGGGACGAACACGACCGCGTAGACCTCGTCGCCGCCTTCGAGGTAGAGCACCTCAAGCGTGCTCGACAGCGCCGCGACCGCGTCCGCGACCAGCGGTGTACGCCCCGGCTTGCATCGCAGCCGCAGCACCAGCGGGACGACGCCGGGCAGGCACATCGGGTTGCGGACCGCGGTCACCCGGACCGCGCGGCTGCCCAGCAGTGGTCCGGCGTGGCGGACGATGGTGCGTTCCGAGACACCGACGGCGGCCGCGACCCGACCCCAGCTCGCGCGGCCGTTCACCTGGAGGGCGGCGACCAGCTTGCGGTCCACGTCGTCGAGGGTGGGCATGGGGCGAGCTTACGTCGTTGTCGCGTTTCCGTCTGTATGGCTGATGGGATGTCGTCTTTCGTGCATCAGGGGCGGCGTCAGGGCGCCGGTGAGTCTCCGCCCGGGTTGTGTGGAGGTAGAGCGAGCGAAGCGCATGGAGGCGACATGGCCGAGCAGGACGAGAACCCCGTGGTCACCATCGAAACCGGTGCGGTGCGCGGGTGCCGGGACGGCCGGGTGGCGGCGTTCCTCGGTATTCCGTATGCGGCGGCACCACTGGGAGCACTGCGGTTCGCCGCGCCGGAACGACCCGCGTCCTGGGAGGGCGTCCGGCCCGCCGATCGCCCGGGCCCCGCGCCGATCCAGTCACTCGCGGGGGTGCCGGGCGGAGCCGTTCCGGCGGCGCTGCCGGGAACGTCCGAGGACTGCTTGACCGTGAACGTCTGGACCCCGGCGGCCGAGCGGGGCGACCGGCTGCCGGTGCTGGTGTGGCTGCACGGCGGCGGATTCGCCACCGGCGCGGGCTCGGCCGCGTGCTACTCGGGCCGGGAACTCGCGCACCGGGGCGACGTCGTCGTGGTGACCGTCAACTACCGGCTGGGTGCGCTGGGATACCTGTCCTTGCCAGGGCAGCGGCCCGGCGCCAACTTCGGCCTGCTGGATCAGGTCGCGGCGCTGGAGTGGGTGCGCGACAACGTCGCCGCGTTCGGCGGGGACCCGGCCAGGGTGACCGTGGCGGGGCAGTCGGCGGGCGCGTGCTCGATCCTCGCGCTGGCGACCATGCCGCACGCGCGGTCCCTGTTCGGCAGGGCCGTGCTGCAGAGCGCACCGTTCACCATGGACGGTCACGATCTCGCCCGGGCCGAGGAGGCCACCAAGATCTTCTGCTCCTGCGCGGGCGTCGGCGAAGACATCGAGGCCTTGCGCTCGCTGAGCGCCGAGCAGGTGCTGGCGGCCCAGCTGGAGACGGCCCGGCGCTGGGACGCGCCCAGCTACGAGGACCGGGCCTTCGTGCCGGTCGTCGACGGCACGGTCCTCACCACCGCGCCGGGGCGGGCCGCGCTGGCGGGCAGCTTCGACGGGATCGACCTGATGATCGGCTGCACGGCGGACGAAGGGCTCTTCTTCCCCGAAGCGCAGTCGCTCTGGGCGACCGGCGAGCCGCCCCGGCTCACCGGCGACCTCGCCGAGGAGTACGCGCGGCTGGCGGCGGCCCGCCCGGCGGACCCACCCGCACGGGTGCTCGGCCAGGTGATCACGGACCGCTTCGTGGCCGGAAGCTTCGATCTCGCCGAACACCGGGCCCGCACCGGCGCTCCGGCACACGTGTACTGGTGGCGCCGCCCGGGTGATGACGCGGACGGACGGCTCGGTGCGGCTCACTGCGCGGAACTCCCTTTCCTGTTCGGCACTTTCGACGCCTGGCAGGGCTCGCCACTGATCGGCGGGACCGCCGAGGAGCACCGCTACCTCGTCGAACGGACCCAGACCGCCTGGCTTTCCTTCGTGGCCACCGGAAATCCCGACCCGGACGGTGTGCTCGGCTGGCGGCCGTACACCACCGGCGACCGGCTCGCGCTCGCCTTCGACGTCCCGGTCGAGACCATGTCCGATGTGGATGGACGGGGTTGAGCCGAACGGGTAAGAGGCTGGCCGCGCCCCGAGTAGGTTCAGATGGGGTTCAGTCAAGGCGAAGGATGGTCTCCTCGATCTCGGTCCTGCGAGCCGGCGCATACGCGGACTCGGTGCCGACGATCGTGAAGCCCGCCTTGCGGAGGACGCTGAGCGAGGCCACGTTGTCACTCGCGGCACGAGCACGCAGTGGCCGGACGGAGACTTTTTCGAGCAACAGCGCCAGTGCGCGGCTGGCGACGCCCTGCCCCCAGACATCGCGGTCGATCCAGTAGGTGATTTCGGTGTCGCCCTCGAGCACGAAGGCGGCGATACTGCCCACGAACCGTCCCCCACGGGTGATTGCCCAGTTCTTGGCGTCGGGGTCGGCGAGCACTCTGCGCATGTGGTTGTCGAACGCGTCGCGATCATCGGGATCCTCCGCGGTGAACGCGGCCATCCAGACCGACTTGGGATCACGCATGAACTCGAACAACGTCCCCAGATCGGAGTCCTCGATCGGGCGTAGCGCCACCTCGTGCATGTACCCACCTCCTTGCCGTAGTTCTGTCTCAGTTCCGCCTCGCCGGACAACCTAACGCCGGCCACCGACAATTCCGCGCTCGTCGTGCGCCGCCCGCGTCCGGGCTGCCGAGCGTGGAGGGGCAATGTTCCTTGGCCGAACGCGCAGCGTCCGCCGAATCGGACCTCGCGAGTGGGGACGGTGTGCCATCGATGTACCCGGAACCGCGGCGTACTGCGCCGCCGGCAGAGCCCCTGACGAGCCAAAGGATTGCCACTCTTCATGTCGGAACATCTCGTGAACGTCCTCACCGTGGGCCAGGGTTCGACCGATCCGGGGCTGGACATCCTCGGGGTGCTCATGATCGCTGTGAGTATCGGCTTTTTCCTTTTCTTTCTGGTGGCTCTGTTCGGCGTCCTGGGCTCGAACATCGGCTGCGGGGCGAAGATCCTGTGGTTTTTCGTGATTCTCGCGTTGCCGTTCCTGGGGAGTCTGCTGTGGTTCGTCGTGGGTCGCCGAAGCGCCGACCCACGGGCGTGAGCCGGGCCATTGGATCCTTGACGGAGTGCGGATGGCAGACGACCGGCGGTCCTTTGTGGACGCGAATGTCGCCGGTACTCGCGGAGCGGCGCGATGCGCAACACTAACCGGGGGTGGGTATGTGGAGGATGTTTCTTCGGGGGCTGCGTAGCGGGTCTACGTAGTCCGGTGGGATGAATTCGGGGAGTCCGTCTTCGGCGATGCGGACTGTCCAGTTGGCTTTGTGGAGGAGTCGGTGGTGGGCGCCGCAGAGTAGGACGAGATTGCGGAGGATGGTGTGTCCGCCGTGGGTCCACAGGGTTATGTGGTGGGCGTCGCAGTGTCGGGGTTTGCGGTGACAGCCGGGGAAGGCGCAGCCGCCGTCCCGGATGACCAGTGCTTTCCGTAGTGCTGGGGTGACGAGTCTCTTGGCGCGCCCGAGGTCGAGGGGTTCGCCTTTGGTGCCGAGGACGGCGGGGATGACGTGGCAGTCGCAGGCGAGCATGCGGGCTTCGGTGGCGGTGATGGTGCTGACCATGTCCAGGCACGCGGTGCCCAGCTTCGACTTCAAGTCTTCGAGCGTGACCGTGACCAGGAGTTGGGCGCGGTCGCCACCCGGCACGTCGGGCACGTTGGCGAGCATGGCGATGGCTTCGCCGAAGGCTTCCCCGTACCGCTGGGACGGTGACCGCAGATCCGGCCACTTGTCTTCCCCGGCGGGCCGTGGTGTGGCGAGAGGGTCGAGGATGGTGCTGAGGCGGGTGCCGGTGATGGGGTCGAGTTGGCCGTCGATGTCGTACCAGCCGTCTTTCCGCTGCCGCAACCGTAACTCGGGCTTGCGCTCTGGCGGGTCCGGGTCCTTGGGTTCTTTTCCGTCCTGGTCCATGCGGGCCAGGATTTCGTCGGCGGCCTTGACTACTTCCTGTGGTGTGGCGTGGCGGGCGAGTTCGACGAGGATTTTCTCGGCGCTGCTTCTGTCCTCTTCGGACACAAAAGCGGGGACCTTCTTGAGGAAGTGGAGGATCCGGTCGCTGTGGTGCGGCCCGATCTCACCGTCGAGTGCGGCGGCGCGTGTTGCTGGCGCGGTGGCGGGGAGTTCGGTACCGTCGATGTTGCGGCCGGGGTTCAACCCGTGGGCTCGGTCGAGGTATTTTTTGGCTTCACCCCGCGACATTCGTGCCATGTGCGCGAACCATGCCGCTGTCGACCCATACCCGTACAGCTCGGAGACGCCACGCGACTCGATCTCCGCGAGGAACTGGCCAAGCTCGGCGTCCAAGCGCCACAGGGACTCCAGTCGGGTACGCACCTCATCGGCGAGCGCACGACCGGATCGCCGCCACAGCTCCTGCGGCGGTTCCAGGGTGGACAGGTTCTCGGACACATCACCATCATACCGCAGTCGCTAGAACATACGTTCGACACGAACGGGTGAATTAAGGAGAGTTCATGGCCGCGACGTAGGGGCGATTCCTGGTGTGGCAAGAGTTATCGCGCGCAGGGATGTCTTCGGTGCGGACGAAGCCTGGGCTTGGTGAGATGCTCGTGGAGCGAATGCGCCGTAGGACGCCTTCGGGGCAGGGGCTCCGGTATGGCGCGCTCGCGAACGCTCCATACGAAGTGAACAACCTGGAGCCGCCGGTGTTCGGACGACTCGAATGTCCGGTGTGCGGGGCCGTCGTAGCGGTCGCTGGGGAATTGTCGTGCTGTGAAGCGATTGTCGAGGGCGCCGAGCGCTGTGAAGGCTCCCTTGAAGGGGTTCGGCAGGCTAGCGAAATGTGCCCTCTGGGATGTGGGGTGTCCGTGGGGGTCGGTGGCTCCCGTGGCGGCGATGCTTGTCGTGAACGCTCCGTTCGGGACGATCAACGTCCGCGACGCGTCGTTCGCGACAAGGACCGGCCACCGAGGAGCCGCCGGCCACCGGGAAGCACCGGCCCGCTGAGTCCCACGTCCGCGGTGACCGCGCCGGAACTTAGCCGCCCGATCGCTGGAAGGCGGCGCGGTAGCTGGTGGGACTGGTGCCGACCACACGTTTGAACCGTTCGCGGAACGCCGTGGGAGAGCCGAATCCCACTTGCGACGCGATGCGGTCGACCGGGTGATCGGTGGCTTCGAGCAGGTACTGCGCCTGGCGGACACGGGCGCGCAGCAGCCATTGCAGCGGGGTGGTGCCGGTCTGTTCGCGGAAGCGGCGGTTGAGGGTGCGGGTGCTCATGCCCGCCTGGCAGGCGACGTCCTCGAGTGTGAGGTCCCGTCCGGTGTTGTCCTCCAGCCAGCGCAGCACGGGTTCCAGTTCGGAGCCGCGCGGCACGGGTGGCTGGTCGTGCACGATGAACTGGGCCTGTCCGCCCTCGCGTTCCAAGGGCATCACGGACAGCCGGGCGGCGTCGGCCGCGACCGCCGAACCGTGGTCGCGGCGGATCATGTGCAGGCACAGGTCGAGGCCCGCCGCGGCGCCGGCCGAGGTGAGGAACTGTCCATTGTCGACATAGAGCACGTCGGGGTCGACGTCGACGGCGGGGTGGAGCCGGGCGAGGGTGTCGGCCGCGAGCCAGTGCGTGGTCGCGCGGAGGCCGTCGAGCAGGCCGGTGGCCGCGAGGATGAACGCGCCCGAGCAGATCGACGCGAGGCGGGTGCCATCGGCCGCGGCTTTCCGGAGGGCGTCGAGAACCTCCTCCGGGACCGGCGTGAGGTCCTGGCAGCCGGGCAGGATGATCGTGTCCGCCTCCGCCAGCGCCGCCAGCCCCCACCGCGGCCGGAGAGTGAACATTCCGGCGTCGACTATCGGGGTGGCCCCGCAGATCCGGACGCGGTAGGCGGGGCGGCCGTCGGGCAGCCGGGTGCGGGTGAACACCTCGATCGGCGTGGACAGGTCGAACGGGACGACCTTGTCCAGCGCGAGGATCGCGACGGTGTGCATGGCAACACCATAGGCACCCTCGCCATTCCAGCCAACTGTGCTGACTAGGAGGTTTACCGCTCTCTTCAGGTCAGATGCGGTGGCGAGAATCCGTTGAAAGGTGGCAATCCAGCCGCTTCTCCGGAACTTCGGCGATGGCTAGCGTCGGGCTCGCCGAAGCCGAGGAGGAAACCGCGCGTGACCAAGGTCCTGCTTTCGATCCACGTACTGGCCGCGATCATCGCGATCGGACCGGTGGCCGTCGCGGCCAGCATGTTCCCCGCCGCGACCCGCCACGCGCCGGCCGCGCCGGACCGCGACCCGGTCGTGCTCCGCACCCTGCACCGCATCTGCCGCGTCTACGCCGTGGCCGGGATCTTCGTCCCGGTGTTCGGGCTGGCCACGGCGAGCAGCCTCGGCGTGCTCGGCGACACCTGGCTGATCGTCTCGATCGTCCTGACCGCGATCGCGGCCGCCGTCCTGGCGCTGCTCGTCCTCCCCAGGCAGAACGCCGTGCTCACCGGCCTCGCGGCACGGAAGGAGCCTGACCGGAAGGCGCCCGCGCGGCTGGCCATGTACACCGGGATGTTCAACCTGCTGTGGGCCGCGGTCACCGTGCTGATGATCGTCCGCCCCGGCTCGACGACGGGGGCCTGACGTGCGGCCGTTGCGGATCGTGGCGGGCGCGGAGCTGGTCTCCCTGATCGTCCTGCTGGTCAACCTCGCCACCGTGCACTGGCCCGCGGTGTCCTCCCTCGTCGGGCCCCTCCACGGGTGCACCTACCTGTTCGTCGTCGTGCTCACCCCGCGCCTGCGCGAGGCGGGCACCCGGATCCGGGCGATGGCGGTGATTCCCGGCATCGGCGGGCTGCTCGTCCTGAGACAGCTCGCCCGCGCACTACGCTGAACCCATGAAGGGTCTCCTCCTGCGACTGTCCGCTGTGGACACTGATGCCGAGGCGGCGGTGCGGGTGATCGCCTACTTCGACGAACTGGTCGCGCACGGCGCCGGGCTGCCGGACCTGGTCCGCGCCACGGCGTCGCTCGCGGGATGCGTGGCGGGCCTGCGACACGACGGCGAACGGCCACTGCGGTTCCGCCCGGGCGGCGAGCGGGCCGACGGCGAGGAGCGGGTCTCGGTGGCCGCGGATCTCGGCGACGATCCGGCGGGCCGGGTGTGGCTGGAACGGACGGACGATTCGGGCAGGCTCGACGACCTCGTCCTGGAACGTTTCGCCATCGCGGCCCGGCTGCTCGCGCGGCCCGTGCGGACGAAGACGCCGCCACAGCTGGCCGATCCCGCGCTCGTCGAGCTGGTGCTGGGGGAGCAGGCGGCGGACGAGGACCGCGCGCGGGCGTTGCGTTTACTGGGATTGGACGCCGCGAAGCCGGTGCGGGTCGTGGCGGTCGGCACCGAGGACGGCGGAGATCCGGGCGCGGCGGCGGTCGCGCTCGTCGCACGGGTCGGGGCGCTGCCGCCGGTGCGGGTGGCGATGATCGGCGGGGTCGCGGCCGTGGTGGTCCAGCCACGGGCCGGTGCCGCCGTGGTGGTCCCGGCGCTGCGTGCCGCGCTGGCCGAGCGGGCCAGGGAGCGCAGTTCCGCCGGATCCGTCCGGGTCGGCGTCGGCGACGCGGTCGACGGGCTCGACGCCCGGTGGTCGTGGCTGCAGGCACGGCTGGCCGAACGGTTCGCGGTACCGGACACCGAGGCGGTGGTCGAGCACGGCGAACTCGGCCCGCTCACCCTGCTCGCGGAGATCCCGATCGAACGGCTGCGCGCCCACGACGACGTCCGTGCCCTCGACGCGCTGGCCGCGACGCCGACCGGAGCGGTCGACGTCGCGACGCTGGAAGCCTTCTGCCGCACGGGTTCCCTGCGGCAGGCGGCCGCCGTGCTGCACCGGCATCACAGTTCGGTGGCCGCCCGGCTCGCCCACGTCGAGGACGCGCTGGGCTGGCGGCTGGACGAACCGGACGACCGTTTCCGCGCCCGGCTGGCGTTGCTCGCCCGCCGCCTCGCCACTCAGGGCTGACCGTCAGGCCGGTTCCACGCCCAGCACCCTGGCCAGCACCGCGAGGCGCTCGGCCGCCTCCCGCTTGCTGATTTTCGCGTGCTCCACGATGGCGGAACCGTGGAACGTGCCGGGGAACAGGTGCAGTTCGACGGTGACCCCGGCGGCGAGCAGTGCCTGGGCGTAGGCGATGCCCTCGTCGCGCAGCGGGTCGAACTGCATTGTGGAGATGTACGCGGGCGGCAGGCCGGTGAGGTCGGTCGCCCTGGCGGGCGCGGCGTGGACGGGGACTCCCCCGGTGCCGCGCACTCCGGCGCCGAGGTAGTGGTCCCAGCTGAGTTCCGCGCGCGGCCGGTTCCACAGCGGGGTGTCGACGAACGCGCGCATGCTGGGCGTTTCGAGGCGATCGTCCAGTTCGGGAATGCCGAGGAACTGGAACGCGATCGACGGCCCGCCCCGGTCCCGTGCCAGCAGGGCGAGCGCGGCACACAGCCCGCCACCCGCACTCTCACCGTGGATCACGATCCTGGCCGGATCGACGCCGAGTTCGTCGGCGTGTTTCGCGGTCCACACCAACGCCGCGTAGCAGTCCTCGAGACCTGCCGGGAACGGCGCCTCGGGTGCCAGCCGGTAGTCCACGGACACCACCACGACGCCGAGTTCGCGGGCGAGGCCGACGTTGCTCGCGTGGTCGATCTCGAGGTCGCCGACGATGAACCCGCCGCCGTGCACGTCGAGGATCGCGGCGGGCGCGGCGAGCCGCTCCGGCGTGTAGATCCGCACCCGGACGTCCGGGGCGCCCTCCGGGCCGGGCACGAACTCCTCACGGATCGCGACGCCGGTGGTGTCGACATCGCCGTACAGTTCGGCGACCGCCTCGTTCAGCATCGACCGGGCGGCGGCCAGATCCGTGAGGTCGGTGTTCGGCAGCATCGGAATGGCCGCGGCGATCTCGGGATCGAATGCGTAGGTCACAGTGTCTCCACGGGGCCGGGAAGGGAAGTCCCATTCTCGTCGGCCACCGCCGCGGCGATCATCCGCCACGTGTCGCCGGGACGGCCGGAGCGGACCGACGATCGCGCGGTTCGCCGGTGTTCCGTGACCGGAGCAGCCACGCGGTCAGGATTCCGCCTGCCAGCGCGACTCCGCCGCAGAACACCAGCACCGTGCCGATCGCCCCGGTCGCGTCGGTGCCGTGGCCGCTGTAGAGCGTGCCGCACAGGGCGACACCCAGCGCGAGTCCGAGCTGGCGGGAGCTGTTCGCCGCCGCTCCCGCGGTACCCCCGAAGGCGGTGGGCACGGCGGCGATGGCCACCGCCGGGAACACCGGGGACACCATTCCCGCGCCGAGCCCGGTGAGTACCAGTGCCGGCAGCAGCGCGATCCAGTTCGGCGCGGCGAGCGCGGCGAGCCCGGTGACGCAGCCGAGTCCGATGAGGACGGTCGCGCCGCCGAGCACGAGGCCGGGCGGGAGGCGGTGCAGCCGGTCGCTGATCAGCGCCGAGGTCAGGAAGAAGACCACGACCTGCACGGTCAGCGCCAGCGAGGTGCCGGCCGGGCTGAGCCCGGTGGTGTCCTGCAACCACACCGAAAGCACCGGCAGCGCACCGAAAGCGGCGAAGTAGTAGGCGAAGGCGACGACCAGCACCCCGGCGAAAGCGGGGGTACCGAAGAGCTTCGCCGGGGCCATCGGCGCCGGATGGACGCGTTCGGCCAGTACGAACGCAACCAGGGCCACCACGGCGATCCCCGCGCCGAGCAGCGTCCCCGGTGCGGTCCAGCCGTGGTCGCCGCCGTTGATCACCGCGAAGGTCAGCGCCGACACGGTCACGGTGAAGGTGACGATGCCGGGGAAGTCGATCCGGTTGCCCGAGCGCTCGCTCTCCCCGAGCGACGTGACGGCGAGGACGAGGGCGACGACGCACAGCGGCAGCGAGACGAAGAAGATCCAGCGCCAGCCAAGGAGTTCGGCGAGCACACCGCCCGCCGCGGTGCCGATCGCGCCTCCGGCGCCCGCCACCGTGCCCCATACCGCGAACGCCCGTGCCCGCGCGCGGCCGGTGTAGGTGAGGCCGACGAGCGGCAGGATCGTCGCGAACATCGCGGCGCCCGCGACGCCTTGGACGGCGCGGGCGGCGATCAGCACGGCGACCGAGTCCGCGATCCCGCAGGCCAGCGTCGCCAGGCCGAAGGTGACCAGCCCGGCGAGGTAGACCCGCTTGCGGCCGAGGTTGTCCGACAGCGAGCCCATGCCGAGCAGCAGCCCGGCGAGCGCCACGGTGAAGACGTCCACGATCCATTGCCGGGCGCCGAAGCTGCCGCCGAGTTCGGCGCCGATGCGCGGCAGGGCCACGGTGACGATCGTCGTGTAGAGGATGAGCAGGAACGTGCCGAGGCAGGCGGCCACGAGCGGGCGCCAGGAGACGGGGTTTCGGTCGAGTGCGGGTCCCATGACCGGAACGATGGTGTAATGGTCTTGTGCGTGAGAACCATTACTACACGGAGATCCTGCGGCTGGTGACCGACATCACCAACGATCCACCCGCCGACCTCGCGGATCTCCGGCGGCGCTGTGCCAGGGCGTATCTCAGTCCCGACATCCCCGCCGGGCCGGAGGACCTCGAGGACATCCGCGCGCTGGGGGTCTGCTGGGCCGAGATCGTCGACGCCGAGACCGAGCAACGCCGTGTCGACCTGCTCAACGCGTTACTCGCCAAGGCCGCCGCCTATCCACGGATCACCAACCACGACGACTGCGCGGGCTGGCATCTGCACTACCGCGACGACGGCGTCCGGCTCGCCGCGGTGCTGCGCGCGGTCGTCGGCGTCGCCGCGGCACAGCATCTCACCGAGCTGGGCATGCACCGGCTCGGGCGGTGCGCGCTCGAAGAATGCCGGGCGGCGTTCGTCGATTTCACCCGCGGCGGCGCGCAACGCTACTGCACGCGCGTGTGCGCGAACCGGGACGCCGTGCGTCGCCACCGGCGGCGGACTCAGCCGGTCGGCGGAGTCACTCAGCCGACCGGCTGAACGGGACTTTCAGCCTTGGATCCGGGACATCGCCCGATGTCCGGCGATGGCGATTTCGCGACGCTGGGAGTGTCCACTTTCGACGTCGAGAAGGAAGAACGCCATGAACGCACGGACGCGGGCCGCCGCGCTCGCCGAAGAAGACCTGAAGCACCCGCGCAGCCTGACGGCGTTCCGCGGGCTCAATCTGCTCGTCACCGGCTACCTGGGCCTCAGCGTGCTGACGCTCGTCGCCATCTTTCTGCTTCGCGGCAACACCGCGATGGTGACCGACGCCGTCTGGGTCAGGGTGACCATCGTCGTCCTCAGCGCGTTGCTGACCTTCGCCTTCGCCAGGGGTGTCGCGCGCGGGTCCCGGCGAGCCTTCCTCCGGCTGCGCATCGTCTCGGGCGTCATGGTCGTCGCCATCGCGGTGATCATCGCGATCCCCGGCCTGTTCCCGCTGTGGCTGCGGATCGAACAGGGCGTGTGCGGGCTGCTCCTGCTCGGCGTGGTGGCGATCGTCAACGGCAAACACCTCCGTGCGCTGTTCGGCAAGTAGGCCCGGTGCCGTGAGATCGTGGTGGGCGCGAGGTCGCCGAGGAGGGCGCAGATGAGCAGTCCCGCGCTGGACCCGGGGGAGCAGCTGAAGCGCCCGGTCATCACCGTCATGCCGTACGTGCTGCTGGCGGCGCTGGTGGTCTTCACGGTGCTGGTCAAGCGGTCCGAGCCGGACACCCTGGTGTTCGACGTGGTGCTGTGCGCGCTGTCGGCGGCCTGGATGCTGGGGATGTTCACCCTGCGACCCGCCTGGCGGCACCGGCCACTGGTGATGGCCGTGTTCGTCGTCGTCCTGACCGCGCTCACCCTGCTGCTGGCGATCCGCTCTCCGTGGTTCGGGGTCTTCACGCCCGCGTTGTACGTCTACGCGTTCCGGCTCCTGCCCTGGCCGGGGCAGCTTCCGTGCGTCGCGGCGGTGGCGGTCGTGGCGGGGACCGCGCAGGCCTACAACGTCGAGAAGACCACGGTCTTCGGCTGGCTGGTCTACGCCGCCGTCGTGCTGGCGAACGTGCTGCCGTTGTGCCTGTTCGCCTGGTTCGCCTGGCGCGCCGACCTCCAGAACGAGGAGCGGAAGCGAACGCTCGCGGAGCTGGCCGAGGCCAACCGCAGGCTCGAGGCGTCCCTGGCGGAAAATGCGGAACTGCAGGAGCAGTTGCTTGCCCAGGCGAGGGAGGCGGGCGTGGTCGGCGAACGGCAGCGGATGGCGCGCGAAATCCACGACACCCTGGCGCAGGGGCTCACCGGGATCATCACCCAGCTGCAGGCGGCCGAGCACGCGGCCGACGATCCGGAAGGCTGGCGCGGGCACGTGCGCACCGCGACCGGGCTGGCGCGCGAGAGCCTGTCCGAGGCGCGGCGATCGGTGCACGAACTGCGCCCGGCGCCGCTGCAGGCGGCCGTGCTGTCCGAGGCGGTGGCGGAGGTCGCCGAGCGCTGGTCGGCACTGCACGGGATTCCGGCCCGGGTCACCACGACCGGGCAGGCCCGCCCGATGCGACCGGAGGCGGAGTTCGCGCTGCTGCGGGTCGCGCAGGAGGCACTGGTCAACGTCGCCAAGCACGCGGGGGCGACAAGGGTGGGCGTGACATTGTCCTATTTGGACACGGAGGTCGCGCTGGACGTCCGGGACGACGGCAGGGGTTTCGAGCAGGCGGTGGAGGGCGGTGCGCGGATGGACGGCGGGTTCGGGCTGGTCGCGATGCGCCAGCGGATCGAGGGACTGGCGGGTACCGTGCGGATCGAATCGGAACCGGGGGCGGGCACTGCGGTCTCGGCGTCCGTCCCGGCCGAGCCCGCGGGAGCGCACGCATGAGCGAAGCTTGCGAGCGAATCATGGATATCATGCGCCAAAAGGGATCGAGCACTGTCTCGCGAAGCGAGTCGATCGCGTGACCGGCACCGAAGGCCCGGTCACCCTGTTGATCGTCGACGACCATCCGGTGGTCCGGGACGGACTCGCCAGCATGTTCGCGCGGGATCCGGAATTCGCGGTGCTCGGGGCGGCGGCCGACGGCGCCGAGGCGGTGCGGCTGGCCAAGGAGCTGGCCCCCGACGTCGTCCTGATGGATCTGCGGATGCCGGGGATGGACGGGCTGGCCGCGATCACCGAACTGGCCAGACAGGGCGTCACCGCGCGGGTGCTGGTCCTGACCACCTACGACACGGACAGCCACGTGCTGCCCGCGATCGAGGCGGGCGCGACCGGATATCTGCTCAAGGACGCGCCCCGCGACGAGCTGCTGCGGGCGGTCCGGTCGGCCGCGCGGGGCGACGCGGTGCTCTCGCCCTCGGTGGCCGCCCGGCTGATGAGCCGGTTCCGGGCGCCGGCGACGGGACCGTTGAGCCGCCGCGAAATCGAGGTACTGGAGCTGGTGGCGGCCGGGTCCACGAACCGGGAGGCGGCGGCGAAGCTGTTCATCAGCGAGGCCACGGTCAAGAGCCATCTGCTGAACATCTACGGCAAGCTCGGCGTCGGCGATCGCGCCGCGGCCGTCGCCGAGGCGTTCAGCCGGGGTCTGCTGAAGCCGGGGACGCCGTGACCCATCCTGTCATTTCTGTATGATACAGGTTTATGACAGGTTCGCGGTCGCAGTGGCTCGCGGGTGAGCTGCGGGAACGGATCGCGCTCGGCGACCACGGCCCGGCCGGGGCGCTGGAGAGCGAGGCCGAGCTGGGCCGCCGTTACGACGTCAGCCGGGTGACGGTCCGGCGCGCGCTCGAACAGCTGCGGGACGAGGGACTGCTGGCCTCCCGCAAGGGGGCGGGCTGGTACGTCGTTTCGGGCATGTCGTTCGGGCAGTCGCTGGCGCTGGGCACGTTCCAGCACGCCTCGTCGGCGATCGCGGACGCCGGGGTCCCGCTCGTCCGCACGGTCGTCGAGTACGGCTACGGCGTCCCGCCGCGCGGCGTCGCCCGGTTGCTGGCCGTTCCCGCCGACGCCGAGACACTGCGGGCCCAAGTGGTGCGGCGCGCGGGCGCGACCCCGCTCGACGTGGTCACCGAGTGGGTGCCGCTGGCGCTGGCGGCGCCGGTCAGCCGGGCCGACGCGGAACATCCGGGGATCTGGGAAACCTTGCGCCGCAACGGAAACCAGATCGCCACCGTCCGGCAGAGTATCGCCGCCGCGACCGCGGGGCAGCGGGAGGCGGAGCTGCTCGAACTGCCGGAGCACACGCCCGTCCTGCTGATCCGGCGGCTCGCCGTCGGCCAGGACGGTACGCCGATCGCCCTGTCCGAACACCGCTACGCGGGTCACCGCTTCCGGCTGGACGTGGAGTTCCGTGGCTGGCCCGCCACGGCGGCCGCCGAACCACCCGGCGTGGCACCGAACATCCCCGAACCGGACCAGGAAGGCTGACATGCGGATACTCGTCACCGGCGCGGCCGGCTTCATCGGCTCCCACTTCACCCGGCACTGGGTACACGAACATCCCGGCGACCACGTCGTCGCCCTCGACGCGCTGACCTACGCCGGCAACGAGGCGAACCTCGCCGACGTGCGGGACCGGATCACCTTCGTGCGCGGGGACATCGCCGACGCCGAACCGGTGCTGCGTGAGCACCGCGTCGAGGTGATCGTCAACTTCGCGGCCGAGTCGCACAACAGTCTCGCCGTGCTCGATCCCGGATTGTTCTTCCGCACCAACGTTCTCGGCACGCAAAGCCTGCTGGAGGCCGCCCGCCGCGCCGGGGTGGACCGCTTCCATCACATCTCCACCTGCGAGGTCTACGGCGATCTCGCGCTCGACGCCGAGCAGGCGTTCACCGAGGAGTCGCCGTACCGGCCGCGCACGCCCTACAACGCCAGCAAGGCCGGGGCCGACCACGCGGTCCGCGCCTACCACGAGACCTACGGCCTGCCGGTCACGATCACCAACTGCGCCAACAACTACGGCTCGCACCAGTTCCCGGAGAAGGTGCTGCCGCTGTTCGTCACGCACGCGCTGGACGGCAGGCCGCTGCCGGTCTACGCGTCCAAACACCACCGTCGCGAATGGATTCACGCGCTCGACCACGCCCGCGCCGTGGCGGCGGTGCTCGAGAGGGGCCGCGTCGGCGAGACCTATCACGTCGGCACCGGTGTCGAGGCGAGCGTGGACGAGATCGCGGACCTGGTGCTGGCCGAGCTCGGCATGCCCGCGTCGTGGAAGAAGGAGGTGCCGGACCGGCCGGGACACGACCGCCGCTATCTGCTGGACTCCGGCAAGATCCGCCGGGAGCTCGGCTGGCGGCCCGAGGTCGAGTTCGGCGCCGGGGTGCGGGAGACCGTCCGCTGGTACGCGGACAACCGCGACTGGTGGGAACCGCTGCGCGGACGTTCCCCGGTGACCGAAGGGGCTTGGGCTTCTTAGCCGCCCGGCCGGTGCCCGGGACGGGCAGGAGAGTCCGGACGCGCACCTGCCCTTTGGGGTGCGTGATCCGCGCCCCGGCGACGACATACTCGCCTGGTGCGGGGAATTCGCCCCGTCGATGGTAGTCCGCATAGGGGAGAACATGAAGCGTAGGACCCGGGTGCTCAAGCCCGCGCTGGTCACCGCCGCCGTCGGCATCGCGCTACTGGCAGGGGTTCCTGCCGCGCAGGCCGCCGTGGCGGATCCCGGCCCGGCCGGGGCCAAGAGCACGCTCGAGGTGAAGAGCGCGGTGTGGGGCGAGCTGCACGTCGGCGACTGCCAGCAGAACAACGGCACCATGGTCATCCGCTCGGACGGGACGGGCGACTGGAGCGCGACCACGTTCACCTATCACACGCACTCCGGTGACATCTGGCACTCGAGTTTCGACTTCTACACCACGGCCGGGTATCACCTGTTCGGCGCGGGCACGTTCGACAGCCCGCGCATGAACGACGGGAACCCGCCGCCGAAGTACAACTGGGGCGGGCACTTCACGTTCAACCCCGCCGACTTCAACGGCGTCGACATCTACAAGACCATCCAGCACTCGCGCTGCTGATCGGTCCATTGTGGACGTAGCGGGCGGCCCGGCGC
>NZ_JBHYJW010000095.1:0-6732 GCF_042741125.1 Amycolatopsis sp. NPDC058986
GCGCAGCCCGTCTGCCCTTGCGGCGGCTTCGGCCCGGACCTCTTCATACGTCCCGGACCGACGCAGCGTCAGCATCGGCTGGGAGGGCACGTCCGATGGAACTAGCCGCGGACGAAGCTGGCGACGTGTTCGGCGAGGCGCTCGCCCGCGTCCTCCTGCAGGAAGTGGCCCGCATCGGGGATCGTCGGATGTTCCAGGCCCTGTGCGCCCTTCATCGACCGTTGCAGCACCGGGGCCATCGGGCCGGTGATCGGGTCGCCGTCGGAGAACGCGCACAACAGCGGCAGGTCCAGTTCGGTCAGGGTCCGCCACGCGGCGCGGTTGGCCTCCGACGCCGGGTCGTCCGGGCGGGTCGGCACCAGCGACGGCATCGCGCGCGGCCCCGCCTTGTACATCTCGTTCGGGAACGGCGCGTCGTAGGCGGCGCGAACCTCTTCGGGCAGCTCCGTCCGGCAGCCGGCCTGCACGACCCTGCCGATGTCGAGCACCTGCGCCTTCTCGACGGCGTCGTGGAAGGCCCACCAGACCTTCGGCATGTCGACGTCGCCGGTCGGCAGCCCGGTGTTCGCCGCCACCACGCGCGCGAACCGGTCCGGGTTCTCCGCGACCAGCCGCAGGCCGATGAGCCCGCCCCAGTCCTGCCCGACCAGCGTCACGTCCCGCAGGTCGAGCGCGGCGAAGGCGAACGCCCGCATCCAGCCGACGTGCCGGGCGTAGCTGTGGTCGGCGATCTCGGCGGGCTTGTCCGACCGGCCGAACCCGACCAGGTCCGGCGCGATGGCACGCAGCCCCGCGCCGGCCAGCACCGGCAGCATCTTCCGGTACAGGTAGGACCAGCTCGGCTCGCCGTGCAGCAGGAGGACGGGCGGTCCGTCGGACGGCCCCGCCTCCACGTAGCCCACTCTGATCAGACCGCCGTGCGGATCGGGAAGATCGACATGCCGTGGTTCGAAGGCGAAGCCGGGCAGGTCGGTGAACCTGTCCTCCGGCGTCCTGAGCAGGCGCATGGGTCACACGCTAGTGGGAATCCCACCCGGTCAGCAGATCAGGAAATCCCGACGGCGACCACGAGACCCAGGCCGAGGTGCGCCGCGGCGACCACGATGGTGGCGGGCGCGAACTTGTCGCTCTCGATGGTGCTGCCGACGTCGATGCGGGTCGCCCACTCCAGCAGCCGGACCGCGATGACCTGGACAATGATCCCCAGCAGGCCGTAGACCAGCGAGGTGATCAGGCCCTCGGTCAGATCGCTGGCCGAGTTGAAGATCGCGACGACGACGATGAACGCCATCGACAGCAGCCCCGACGCGGTGACGATGACCGCGTTCGGCTTGCCCTGCTGGACCAGCTTCGACAGCTTGCCAGGAGTGGTCCAGTCGATCGCGTAGAACCCGGCGAACATGAGCAGCAGGCCGATCACGCCGTAGAGCAGGATGGCGCCGATGCCCCGCACGAGATCGGTGCCGAAGGTCTCGGGCAGCGCAACGATGGTGGTCACGGGGTCTCCCAGGGGTCGATGCCGGACGGAGGCGGCATGGACATATCGTCGCGAAGCCTGTCCATGCCGCCGACCGGGTGCGGGTGTCCCGCAGAGGTCCGTGCAGATTGTGCCGTTCGCCCGGATTGCGCACGAATCGGGCCCCACCGGCATCGGCCGAGGTCAGTCCCCCGCGTCGGGAATGCGGTGCGGGACGAACGCGGCGCCGTCGTCGGTCACCAGGCCGCCGGTCTCACGGATCCCCAGCCCGGCGGCGCTGTCGCCGACGATCCACGCCCCGAGCGCGGGCCGGTAGCCCTGAAACTCGGGCAGCGGATCGAACGCCTGGTAGACGTAACCCTCGGCGCCGTAGACGCCATCGGTCTGGGTCTCGTATCCGGTCGCGACGATCTGCACGTTCGCGCCCTCACGGCCGAGCTTCGGCTTGCGCACGTACTCGGTGAGCAGGCCGGGGTCGTCGGTGAACGCGGGCAGCAGGTTCGGGTGGCCCGGGTAGTTCTCCCACAGCACCGCGAGCAGCGCCTTGTTCGACAGCAGCATCTTCCACAGCGGCTCGACCCACAACGTGCGCGGCATCGTCTCGACGGCGTAGCGGCCGAACTCCTCGTCGACCACCCACTCCCACGGGTACAGCTTCACCACGGTCGCCATCTGCGCCTCTTCGAGGTCGACGAAGCGCTTGAGCACCGGGTCCCAGCCGATCTCCTCGATCGCGAGGCCGACCGTGTCCAGTCCCGCCTCGGCCGCGGTCTCCTGCAGGTACGCGGTGGTGACGTGGTCCTCGCCGGAGGGATCGGCGCTGGACCAGGTGAAGTGCAGTTCGTTCGAGGGCAGCTTGTCCTTCAACAGGCTCCAGCGTTCGACCAGCTTCTCGTGCAGCGAGTTCCACTGGTCGTCGTCCGGGAAGACGTCGGTCTTCCAGTGCCACTGGAGGATCGACGCCTCCAGCAGCGTCGTCGGCGTGTCCGCGTTGTACTCCAGCAGCTTCGCCGGGCTCTTCCCGTCGTAGCGCAGGTCGAACCGGCCGTAGACGTGCGGATCCTGCCGCTTCCACGACTCGGCGATGTGCGGCCAGACCCACTCCGGGATGCCGAAGCGCTGGTAGCCCTCGGTCGTCACGACGTTGTCGACGGCCTCGAGGCACATCGAATGCAGCAGCTCGACGTCGGCCTCGATGGAGAGGATCTCGTCCATGTCGAAGACGTAGTGGACGGACTCGTCCCAGTACGGCCGTTCCTTGCCCGAGCCGTCACGCGCGGGGGTGCCGTAGACGAGGCCCTGTTCTTCGACGATCCGCTGCCAGTCGCGCCGCGGCGCGGCCGAATCCCGGTACACCTACGAGCCCCCGCTCTTCCCGGTCCCGCCCGTGCCCGCGGTCCCGCTGCTCTTGCCGCTGATGCCGAACCCGCCCCGCTGCACCGACGTGCCCGACTTGGTCGAGACGTTCGTGCGCGAGGACGGCGCGGTGAAGGTGCCACCGCTGACGTGCTGCCCGACCGCGCCGGTGCCGCCGTAGTTGTACCGGTAGCTGTTGTAGCCGCCGCCGATGATCGGGATGAAGACGAACCCGCCGCTGTGGTAGCCGTGGTTCGCCGTGACGTAGTTCTCGTCACAGTATTTGTCGTCCTGCACGACGTCGTTCTTGTCGGTGCAGACCGCGGTCACGTTCGTGGTGTGCGCGACGCTGTAGAAGGTCGCGACGAGCCCGGCGAGCCCGACCGTGACCCCGCTGCCGATCAGGATCTTGCGTTTGGTCGCCGCCTTCTGGTCGGCGACCCGCGCCAGTTCGGCGGCCTCGGCCGCCTCGCGTTCCTGATCGGCGATCGCCTGCCGGCGAGCGCGTTGCTCTGCCAGCGAGGGTTCCTTGGGTTTGGTGTTCTCGTCCTGAAACCGCATCGAGCCGTGTTGTGTCGGCTCCGGAGCTGACTGCTCCCCCGAGTTGCTGTCCTGCGTCATGCGCGCTCCGTAATCACCGGCCATCGCCTTCTACCCACACTAACCACCCGCCGCGCGCAATGTGCGCGCGGCGCAGGCATCATGGTGGTTGATGTCTTCCGACGCCGAACGGTTCCCTCCCGCCGCGAAAGCCCTGCGCACCCGAGTGGTGATGGCCGGGGCGTTCGTCGGCGCCCTCATCGCACTCGGTCTCAGCGTGACGTTTTCCTGGGGCGAAGGGGCCGGTGGCGGCATCGGCGGCGGCGCGGGGAAGCTCAACGCGGCCGCGAAGGAGGCGTTCAGCTCGCCCCCCGGCAGCTGCCTGACCTGGGACAACCCCGACGCCACGGACGCGCGCAAGGTCGACTGCGCCCAGCCGCACCTGTTCGAGGTGACCAGCGTCGTCGACGTCGGCGCCCAGTTCCCTCCCGGCGCGCCCGCTCCGGCGCTGGAGCAGTGGCAGCAGATCGCGCAGACGAAGTGCACCACCGACGTCAAGCCGTACCTCGGCCACGCACTCGACCTCTACGGCAAGCTGACCACGAATCTGCTGCGGCCGACCGCCGCACAGTGGAACGACGGTGACCGGCAGTTGCGCTGCGGACTGCAGTGGGCGGGCCCCGGCGGCAAGCTGCAGCCGACCAGCGGCCCGGCGAAGGACCAGGACCAGTCCGCCGTGTGGGAGCCGGGCACCTGCCTCGCGCTGCTCGGCAAGGGTGTCGGCGACCCGATCGACTGCGCCCAGCCGCACTCGTACGAGATCGTCGCGAAGCTGGACCTGAAGTCGAAGTTCGCCGACGGCTACCCGTCGCAGGACAAACAGAAGACCTGGCTGGACACCGAATGCGTCAAGGCCGCGTCCACCTACACCGACGGCGCCGACCTGGCGGCGAAGAAGCTCAGCCTCGGCTGGGACCTGCGCGAGCAGGAGAGCTGGGACGCCGGATCGACCAAGGTGAACTGCAAGGTCGCGGCGAAGCTGCCGGACAACACCGGCCTCCAGGCGGTGACCGGGAGCGTGAAGGGCGGACCGCAGGGCGACGCGCCACGAGGCAACGGTGACGGCCCGCCGATGGGTGGCGAAGGTCCCTCCACCGGACACGGTGCGAGCAGCACCGCGCCGAAGCCGGGCCAGTAGGTCGCGATGCCGGTCGAGATGACGCGGCGCCGGTTCGAGGAGCTGGTGTCCGAGGCGCTGGACGAGGTCCCGCCCGAGTTCGCCGAAGCGATGGACAACGTCGTCGTGCTGGTCGAGGAGTTCAACGAAGAGGAGCCGTCGATCCTCGGGCTGTACCACGGCGTAGCGCTCACCGAGCGGACCTCGGACTACGGCGGGGTGCTGCCGGACCGGATCTCGATCTACCGGCGGCCGATCCTCGAAATGTGCGAAAGCGAGGAGCACGTCGTCGAGGAAGTGCTGGTCACGGTGATGCACGAGCTCGGCCACCACTTCGGGATCGACGACGCGCGGCTGCACGAGCTGGGCTGGGGTTGATCGCTGCCGGTACCGAATCCACGGTTGGAAACGGTTGCTGGCGGGCATTTCACCGTCTACCGCACAACAGTTCCGGTTTCCTCACCCTTCGTGACAACCCCACCACATCGGGCGACCCCTCTGGCACACTGTCACGCGTAGTCGGGGGGCGGCTGCGAACGGTGCGGGGGAGGCACGGTGAATGAGGAACAGGACGGCGCGGGCAATCGCAGACTCTGGTGGCTGTTGTCGTCGACCGGAGTGGGGAACCTGGCCGACGGAATCGCGAAGGTCGCCTTTCCTCTGCTCGCCACAACGCTCACGCACGATCCGGTCCTGATCGCCGGGCTGTCGGCCACCCAGTTCCTGCCGTGGCTGCTGTTCGGCCTGATCGCGGGCACGCTGGTGGACCGCGTCGACCGCCGTCGCGCGATGATCTTCGCGAACATCGGGCGTGCCGCCGTGATCGGGGCGCTGACGATCCTGATCGCCGTCGGCGGCATGTCGATCTGGCTGGTCTACGCCGCGGCACTGCTGATCGGGACCGCGGAAACGGTCGCGGAGAGCGCCGCCAACGCACTGATCCCGTCGGTGGTGGACGAGCGGTCGCTGGAGAGCGCGAACAGCAAGCTCCAGGCGTGCGAGATCGTCGGCCAGACCTTCCTCGGCGGGCCGGTCGGCAGTGCGACGTTCGCACTGTTCGCGCTGTTCCCCTTCCTGCTGACGTCGGCAGGGTTCGCCGTCGCCGCCGCGTTGCTGCTCGGGCTGGCCGGGAGCTTCCGGCCGAAGCCCACGGCCACCGGGACGCCAGGGGCATCGCCGACCCGGCTGCACACCGAGCTGCTGGAGGGGCTGCGCTGGCTGAAGGGGCACCCGCTGTTGCTGCGGATGGTCGCGATCGCCGGGCTGCTGAGCCTGGTCAGCGAACTGGCCCAGGCCCAGCTGGTGCTCTACGCGCTCGACGACCTGCACCTGAACGAAGCGACGTACGGGCTGTTCGCGTTCATCGGCGGGATCGGCGGGCTGCTCGGCGCGGCCACCGCGCCCCGGATGGTGCAGGCCGCCGGACGCCGGGCGGTGCTGGTCATCGGGATCGCCTGCTGCGCGCTCGGGTTCGGCGGAATGGGCCTGATCCGGCAGCCGGTCGCGGGCGCGCTGCTGTTCGGCCTGTTCGCGGCCGCGATCGTGATCGTCAACGTCGTCTTCGCGACCGCGCGGCACACGCTGGTGCCCGGCGCGCTGCTCGGCCGGGTGCTGGGGGTGTGGCGCACGGTCGTCTGGGGGACGATCCCGCTCGGCGCGCTGCTCGGCGGCGTCCTCACCGAGGCGCTGGGCTCGGCGTCGAAGACCTTCGTGGTGTCCGGGGCCGGGCTACTGGGGGTCGCGGTTCTCGCCTTCCTGGCGTTGCGCCGGTTCTCGCTGGATGACGAATCGGCCTCAGCTGGCCGCGCGGTCCACTCGGACCAGTGAAAACGCGCGTGTTCGGTGCTGGAATAGCGCATCACCCCGGCCTGCGGGAGGTAGGCGATGCGCGCGATGGATGGACAGCCTCCCGGCTCCCCGGCCGCGAACACCCCGTCACGCCGTCCGCTGGTGCTGGCCGCGCTGGCCGGGTTCGCACTGGGCGGCGGCGTGTTCGGCCTGCTCTGGGCGTTGTCGGGGGTGCACGCCGGAGCGCTGGAGGACGCGCGGGCCGCGTGTGGTGCCCTCGACCGCGTCGGTTCGATTCCGGACACCACCCGGTCGGGCTCCGGCCGGAGCCCGACGGCCCAGGCCCCCCGACCGCTGCACCCGATGCACCCCCCGCGCGCGCTGGAGGCGGCCG
>NZ_JBHYJW010000095.1:6742-24177 GCF_042741125.1 Amycolatopsis sp. NPDC058986
GGTGGGGTGGGTGTGTTTTTTTTAATACCCCACCCTTCCCCCCCCCCCCCGGGGGGGCCCCCGCCCGCCCCCCCACGTCCCTGTCCGCCGGACAGCTGCACCGGATGACCGCCGCGCGCGAGCTGTCGGCGGCCGCCGCCGAGGTCGACCCGGCATACCAGTCGCTCGCCGACCACATCGACGGCGTCAGCCGGATGGTGTTCAGCCTGCACTTCAACGACCTCTCCGGTCAGCGTCACCTCGTGCAGGCCGAGCAGCTGTGCGCCCGGCTCTGACCTCAGCCCTTGTGGACCGCCTTCACGGTCAGCTGGTTGCCGGGGATCTTCTCCCCGGTGCAGCCGGTGCCCGGTGACGGCACGAAGTTCGAGGCGGTCTCCCCCGGCAGGTAGACCCGCACGCCGGTGACCTCGGTGGGCTTGCAGACGGCTTCGTCGTAGTTGCGGACCTGAACGAACCCGACGTCCGCGGTCGCGCTCTGCCCCTTGGCCAGCGTGACCAGCCCGCCGGCGCCGCCGTCGCGGGCGGCGGCCGGGCCGACCTGGTGGCCGTCGGCGCCCGCCACGTAGGAGACGCCGGGGAAGCCCTGGATCGTGCACTGGTGACCGCTGGTGTTGGTGATCACCAGCGGGCGATACGCCGTGCCCGCGGCGGCGTCACCCTGGCCGAGGGACACCTTCACGTCCCCCGCCTTGCAGTGCCCCTCGGCCACCGGCTGCGCCGGGCTGGAGGACGGCTGGGACGTCTCGGGGCTCGAACTGGAGGAAGCCGTCGGCGCCGACGAGGTCGAAGACGACGGGGAGCTGGGCGCGCTGGAGGTGTTCGACGCCGGTGCCGCCCCTTGGCCGCAGGCGGAGAGAAGCAGAAGAACGCCTGCCACGCCGGTGGTGATCGCGCCGACCCGGGTGATCTTGCTGCGTACCATGGTCAATCGCCTCCCCTGTGCTGGGTGACTTCTGTTGTGAAGACGTGCGGCCTCGGCGCGGGGTTGCGCCCATGGTTACTTTCCACCCGGGGACAGGGGTAAACGTGACGGGATTTTCTGACCAAGCGTGGCAGCACACGGCGAACTTACAACAAGCGATCCTGGCTCACCCGTTCAACGAGGAGCTGGCCGCGGGCACGCTGGCGAGAGACCGGTTCCAGTTCTATCTCGCGCAGGACGCGCGGTACCTGATCGGGTTCGGCCGCGCGCTGGCCGTCGCGGCGGCGCGGGCACCGGAACCGGACGACGTCGCGTTCTTCGCGGGCGCGGCGCGGGAGGCCGTGGTCGTCGAGCGGGCGTTGCACGAGGGGTACTTCGAGCGGTTCGGCCTCGGCGAGGCCGATCTCGCGGCGATCGAGACCTCGCCGACCTGCCTCGCCTACACGTCGTTCCTGCTGGCCACGGCCCAGTCGGACGGTTACCCGGAGCTGCTGGCGGCGTTGCTGCCGTGCTTCTGGATCTACCAGCACGTCGGCTCGGACATCCTGCGGCGCCTGCCGGACGGGGCGGACAATCCGTACCGCGCGTGGATCGACACCTACGCCGACGAGGATTTCGAGGCGGCGGTACGCACCTGCCGCGACGCGGTGGATCGCGCGGCGGCCTCGGCCGACGAAGCGACCCGTGCCCGCATGCTCGCCGCGTTCACCCGCGCGTGTGAGTACGAATGGCTGTTCTGGGACAGCGCTTACCGGCAGGAGCCATGGCCCACCGCCGCGTTCAGATGACGGTGTCCACCCACGTCCGGCAGCGCCAGCCGTCCGGCACGGCTTCGAGTTCGACGATGCCGGTGTTGGGGATGAGCGCGCTGTTCGCGATGTCGGGCCGGACGTTCGAGGCGAGCCATTCGGCGCAGACCCGGATCGCGCCACCGTGACTGACCAGGACGACGGTGCCGTCCGGATCGGTCCGCTCGTGTGCCGACCGCAACGCCGCGACCGCGCCGAGGAACCGGGTGCGGACCTGTTCGCCGGTTTCCCCGCCGGGAATCGCGACGGCTACGTCGCCTTGGAGCCACTGGCCGACGGTCTTCAGGTAGATGCTGATCGACTCCTGGTCGTTGCGGTTCTCCAGGTCCCCCGCGTCGATCTCCTTGACGCCCTCGATGACCTTGACGTCGAGACCGAGCGCGGCGGCGAGCGGCGCGGCCGTCTGCTGCGCGCGAACGGCCTGCGACGCGTAGATCGCGACGATCGGCTCACCGTCCAGCTGGGTGATGAGGTTCCGCGCCTGCTCCGCGCCGAGTTCGGTGAGCGGCGGACCGGGCAACGCCGTGTCGAGCGCACCGCGCACGTTGCCCTCGGTCTGACCGTGACGGACGAGCAGCAGCTTCACGCGAGATCTCCCTTCAGGACGGCGTCGACCCAGGCCGTCGCTTCGACGAAGCTGTCGTTGTCGGCGCCGGGCTCGATCGTCGACCGGATGCCGTCGGCGCGCGGGTACGAACCGAGGAAGCGCAGGTGGCAGCGGCGGCGCAGGGCGGCGAGCGCGTCGATGATCCGCGGTTCGGCGATGTGCCCCTCGAAGTCGATGAAGAACCGGTACTCGCCGAAGTTGTTGCGGGTGGGGCGGGCGTCGAGCCGGGTGAGGTTGATCCCCCGCGTGGCCAGCTCGGTGAGCAGCTCGGCGAGGGTGCCGGTCCGGTTCACCGCCGCGGCCACGATCGAGGTGCGGTCGAAGCCGGTGGGCGGCGGCAGTTCGCCCGGCTTGCGGACCAGCAGGAACCGGGTCCGGGCGTCCGAGACGTCGGCGACACCGGTGGCGAGGACTTCGAGCGGATAGTGCTCGACGGCGACCGGGGCGGTCACGGCGGCGTCGAAGTCGCCCGCGTGCACGCCGACCGCGGCGGCCGCCGTCGACGAGGACGCGACCGGCTTCGCGCCGGGCAGGTTCACCTCCAGCCAGTCCCTGACCTGCGCGAGCGCGTGCGGATGGCTGGCCACGGTCCGGATCTCCGTGGTGCCCGGCCGTTTCAGCACGCTGAAATGCACGGGGAGAATCGCCTCGGCGACGGCGACCAGCGGATCGGCGTCGCTCAGGCCGTCGAGGGTCGCGGTGACCGCGCCCTCCACCGAGTTCTCAACCGGGACGCAGGCAGCGTCGGCCTCGCCCTCGCGGACCGCGGTGAGCGCCAGCCGGATGGTTTCCGCCGGAACGAGTTCTTCGCCGGCGGCGAGCACCCGCGCGGCCTGTTCGGTGAACGTGCCCTGGGGGCCGAAATACGCGATCCTTGCCACGCCGCCAGGCTACGCAGTCGGCGAAAGGGCTTCGCGTCTGAGGCGCGATGAACTCACCCTCACGCAGCCGATCGGGTGCGGGTGTCCCGTAAACACCACCACGACGACCTGTCACCGCGATTTTTCCCGCCGGCCACCGTAGTGGCCACTTTCACTCGGACAGCCGGTATGCAAACCGGTTACGCCGGGTGGCATTTTTTGCCATGCTAGGCGGGTGACCGCCGACTCAGGCACACACACCGGCCGCGAGGGCATCGGTCCTCCGGTTGCCTCACGCACCCCGGAGCTGGTGCTGTGCGCCGTCGATGAACCCCTCGCCACCGCCTGGACCGCCACCGCGGAAGCCGTCGACGGCACCGTACGGGTACACCGCGGCTCGGTGCTCGACGTTCTCGCCCAGGCCGTGGTCAGCCCCGCGAACTCGTACGGCTGGATGCGCGGCGGGATCGACGCCGTCTACGCCAGGGCGTTCCCCGGGGTCGAGCAGAGCGTCCGCAGCGCGGTGCTGGCCTTCCACGGCGGGGAACTGCCGATCGGCGAGGCCGTCGTCGTCCCCACCGGTGAAGCCGCCCCGGCGTGGCTCATCAGCGCGCCGACGATGCGGGAACCCGGCGAGCACCTCCCCGCCGACACCGTGCATCCCTACCTCGCCGCGCGAGCGGTGTTCCAGCAGTGGCGGGACGGCCGGGTCGACCAGGGCAGGCTGTGTGATCTCGTGGACACGATCGCGATGCCCGGCCTCGGCACGGGTGTCGGCGGCGTGGAGCCTGCCACCTGCGCACGGCAGGTCGCGGCGGCCTGGGAAGAGGTTTTCGGCACCCGGCGTGTTCCCTCGGCACGCTGACCACACTTTCCGCTCCCCTGGGGCGTGCACCACATCACAGCGCGTTCACGCGCGGTAAGCCCTACCGTTGGTAACGCGTTATTTCGGCGCCAGCGCAGGCGACGGCCGAGGAGTGTGCATGTCACGGGTCCGCGAGCTCAGCCCCTACGTGGAGCTTCACCGGGAACAGTGGCGCGAGCTGCGGAGCTCGACCCCGTTGCCGTTGACCGCCGACGAGCTCGTCAAGCTGCGCGGTCTCGGCGAGCAGGTCGACCTCGCCGAGGTCGCCGAGGTGTATCTGCCGCTTTCCCGGCTGATCAACCTCCAGGTCGCCGCCCGGCAGCGGCTGTACGAGGCGACCACGACGTTCCTCGGCGAAGACTGCCGCGGCACCAAGGTCCCCTACGTGATCGGGATCGCCGGGAGCGTCGCCGTCGGCAAGTCGACGACGGCCCGGATCCTGCGCACCCTGCTCGCCCGCTGGCCGGATCACCCCCGCGTCGACCTCGTCACCACCGACGGCTTCCTCTACCCCCGCGCCGAACTCATGCGCCGCGGGATCATGCACCGCAAGGGTTTCCCGGAAAGCTACGACCGGCGTGCCCTGCTGCGCTTCGTCACCGAGGTCAAATCCGGCGCCGAACGGGTCAGCGCCCCGGTGTACTCCCACCTCGCCTACGACATCCTTCCCGACCGCGAGCACGTCGTTCAGCGGCCGGACATCCTCATCCTCGAAGGCCTGAACGTCCTGCAGCCCGGCCCCCGGCTCACCGTCTCCGACCTCTTCGACTTCTCGATCTACGTCGACGCGCACACCGACGACATCGAACACTGGTACGTCGAACGGTTCCTCAAACTGCGCCACACCGCGTTCGCCGACCCGGCCTCGCACTTCCACCACTTCGCCGGCCTTCCCGACGACGAGGCCCGCGCCGAAGCCCGCCACCTCTGGCACACCATCAACGAGCCCAACCTGATGGAGAACATCAAGCCCACCCGGCCCCGCGCGACCCTGGTCCTCCGCAAGGACGCCGACCACACCATCAACCGCGTCCGCCTCCGCAAGCTCTGAACCGCGGGGGTGAGGGGCCCGCCCCCTCCCCCGCCCCACCCTCCCCTTTCTGGCCGGTTCGCCTCTCCGGCGGGCCCGGTCGGGGCCCATCCGGCGGACACCGCCGGGAGCGCTCGGAGGCCGCGGGGCGGCGAGGACACGTCGCCGCTGTCCGGCTGCCCGCACGCGGCGGCCCGATTACCCCGGTGACCGGCGTGGTTCACCCGGCTGCACGAGTGTTCGCACTGTGGGCGAACACCCGGGCACCATCCGTCGTCCATTCCGCGCGTTCCGGCGTTTTCCTCGGCCGATCGGCCGAGGAAGCCACCCTGACCTGTAACCGGTTGGCCGATACCGGCATGTCGACGTTGCAGCGACTCTGAAAGGGAGCAGAAAACGACCCTGAGCTGGGAGGGAGGCCGACGATGTTCTCGATCATCGTGACCTGGGTCGGCGCGGTTCTGGGATTGACCCTGCTGGTCGCCATGGCGGCCGGTGCCTTCGTCGTCGATGTCGACGACGCGCTCCGCGACCGGCACCGGAAGACGTCCGACGTCAGCGAGGGCACCGGCCCCAGCGCGGCCCCGCTGGCCTAGCCGCCTGCCTAGCTGCTGACCCGGCCGCTGACGCAAGCCGCCGACCTGAACCGCTCACCGAGCACCCTGCCGCCGCGGCGTCCGAAACCCGGCCGAAGCCGGGAACGAACCCGCCTCACCATCGATCCCTTGCCCCGTCTCGCGTTCCGTCAACTGAACGGGTTGAGCACCCGCGCCCCGGTTCCCGCCACGTCCGCCACATTGCGGGTCACGAGCGTCAGCCCGTGGACCCGGGCGGTCGCCGCGAGCAGCCCGTCGATCGCCGGGACCCGGCGCGGCGCGGACTGGCGCCCCCACTCCGTCGCGATCTCCGCCGTGACGGAGAGGATCCGATCAGCGAACTGCCTGCCGAGCCCGTCCAGCCACGTGCTCAGCGCGTCGGCCCGCTCCCGATCCGTGCCCTCTCGTTGCCGCAGCTTGTGAATCCCCCTTTCGATCTCGCCGATCGTCAGCACGCTCAGGTAGAGCCCGCTCGACGACACACTTCCCCACCACCGGGCGAACCCCGGATTCCACGTTCGGCGCCGGGCCTCGGACACGATGTTCGTGTCGAGGAGAAAGCTCACTCACCCACCCCCAGCGACACCTCTCGCGGCAGTTCTTCCGCCCGTTCCGCCGCCACTTCTTCCAGCACGTCCGCCAGTGCCTCCCCCGCCTCCGTGTGGTGAGGTGCCAGTGCGACCTTGAAGTCCACGCCGCCTTCGGTTCCGGTGAGTTCCCGGAAGAACTTGATGTCGATCACCACGGCCACCTCCTCCCCATGCCTGGTGACGAACTGAGGACTCTCCTCAGCTCTGCGCAACAGTTCACTCAGCCGTTGTTTCGCGTCCTGAACCTGCCACGTCTCATCCTTCATCTAGACAGACTAGACAGGATTGGGGAAGAGGTGCAAGAAAGGGCCGGTCTCCGCGTCCCCGGAGTCCGGCCCTTTTCTAGGAAAAGCCCTGTTCAGCGCCTTGCGGGCAGCCAGGCTAGTTCACCTGATCGAGTGCTTTGCGGTAGCCGTCGACGTCGTAGTCCAACCGATCCGGCCCGGTCTCCCGCAGCTGCCCCTCCAGCACGCCCACCAGCTGGTCGAGGATCTCGTCGCGTTCGAGACCGTTCTCCCGCAGCCTGCTCGCGGCCTCCCAGGCCTCTGGCGGCTCGTTGTCCCACAGCTGGTCGACGAGCGCGGTCTTGAGTTCGAGGCGCATCCGGGGCGCACCGTCGAAGGTGTCCGAGGCCAGCGATTCGTGGTACTCGGGGTGTTCCCCGATCACCAGCAGCCGCCGCTGCTCCGGATCGGTGGGCTCAAGGTCGACCTCTTCGTCGCCGATCACCGTCGACAGCGAGGGAATCGCGAACATCCGCCGATCGAGCGCCTCGGCCAGCTCGGTCGGGTCGTCCAGCTCCTCGGAACCGTCGAGGTAGGCGTCGAGCGCCGAGTCGTC
Source organism: Amycolatopsis sp. NPDC058986 (assembly GCF_042741125.1). Lineage (NCBI taxonomy): Bacteria > Bacillati > Actinomycetota > Actinomycetes > Pseudonocardiales > Pseudonocardiaceae > Amycolatopsis > Amycolatopsis sp. NPDC058986. The sequence goes on from NZ_JBHYJW010000095.1 coordinate 13,862, forward strand.
GGTCGCGTATTCGTCGAGGTATTCCGTCACCGCGTCGACCAGCGCCGCCACCGCGGATTCACCGAGCCCGGCCCGCCCGGCGGCCCACGCGGTCCACGCCAGCAGCACCGGTGCGACCGCGTCCTGGTGTTCCGCGTCGAGGTCGAATTCGCCGTCCAGCAAGGCTTCCAGGAACCGCGCGATCTTCTCCGGGCCGACCCGCAACGGCGCCGACGGCTCGGTCTCACAGCCGTGGTCGACCAGCAACCGGGCCAGCCCCCGCGCGGCGTCGGTGTCGTCGATCCCGCTCTGCGCGACGAAATCCTCGACGACGGCCTCGCGCGTCGCCTCGTCCCACTCGGCCGGCTCCGGCGACGGCGCGGGATCGGGCAGCGCCCGGCACCAGGTCAGCGCGATGGCATGGAATCGGGCGTAGTCCTCGCTGACGTCCGGTTCCTCCAGCACGTCGGTCGCGGCGAGGCCGTCCGCGAGCAGCCGATGCGCCTCGGCGGGTTCGACCGGGGAAAGCACGACGAGATCGGACTCCGCCGCGGCCTGCTCGCGCATCTCCGCCAGTACTTCCTGGGGTTCGTCGATGACCACGAGATCACGGACCCGGCCGCCGTCGGTGAAATCGAGCAGCGCCAGCAGGCCGTGTGCCCGCTCCCCGTGCGAGAACACGCACAGCAGCGACGATTCGTCGCCGTAGACGTCACCGGTGCGCCAGCATTCGCCGACCTTCACCTCGCCCACCGCGGCCGCCCATTCCGGCTCCGGGATGCCCCGGCCCAGCACGACCGCGAGGGCCTCGGCCGCCGCGTCGCGCTCTTCCTGCGTCTCCGCCACGACCCGCAACGCCGCCAGCAGCGCCGCCGCGCCCGGGGTGATCTTGCGCTGGGCGAACGCGATCAGCTCGAGCCCGAGCGGTTCCTGGTCCTCCTCCAGCGGCAGGTCCCACCACTGGCCGAGCACCTCCGACGTGAGCAGTTCGACGTCGAACACGCCGGGGTCGGCGCCGAGCGCCGAGAAGTCCCGGAGGACGTCCTTGAACACACCGTTCACGCTGGGCGCTGTGGGCTGGGAAGCAATCTTGCGGGCACGACTCACCGGGCTCATGGCGCACATGTTTGCACCGCCCCGCGCGGGCGCCGCTCCCGGGCGCCGTTCGGCGCGCGTTTCAGCTCGTCACGGGCTGTGGTGCGCGCGATTTCGGTAAGGCGATGCGTGCGGCTCTGACCTCCGCGATCAACCGCGTCTTACGCCGATGCGTGTCCACGAGCCCGCCGAGATACTCAGTGAACTCGTCGGTGCTGCCCGCGCGCCGGTGCAACGTACGCAGCTTCCGCAACTGTCGGGCGGCTTCGCGGTAGGACTGCGGGTCCTTGCGTTCGATCAGGTCCTCGATCCGGCCGCGATACACCGGGATCGCGTCCGCCGGATACTCGGCCGCGCGCAGTTCGGCCAGTTCGGCACGGAGTTCGAGCGACGCGCCGAAGCGGACACAGGCACGCCAGGCGTCGTCGAAGCGTTCCTCGGCCAGCAGGACATGCGTGAGTTCGTCCGCTCCCTGCTGCCCTTCACGGGCAAGCTCGCGAAGGCGGGACATCGCGGCCCGGTGGTGCGCCGACCACCGTCCGGCCGCCACCGCGGCGGCCTGCAGCGCGGCATAGGTGCGCCGGTCCGGTTCGGCGTCGAACTCCTTGCGGCGCAAGGAAACCGTCTCGTCCTCCGGCTCGGGTTCCGGTTCGGGTTCCGGTTCGGGCTTGTCGAGAGTGAGGGCACGGGCGGCGTGCGCGATCGCCTCGCTGTGCCTGCCCGCCGCACGCAGCACCCGCACGATCTTGAGGCTGACGTCGACCCTCGGCGGTTTCGCGGACAACAGCGCGACCAGCCCGTCGACGTCGCCGAGCACCTCGGCGAGTTCCTCCTGCAACCGTTCGGCGATCTCCCGGCGCGGCCCGGTGCCACCTTCGGCCAGCACAGCGTCCACAGTGGACTTTATCCGGCGAAGTCCCTTCTCCCCCAACGCGGACGCGAAGTCGGCGAGTTCGATCACCGGCCAGCCGGGACCGTCGAACTCGACCTCGAGAATCCATTCGGCGAGCCGCTCGGGATCCGGTGGCCGGGCGGCACACGCCCGCGCGTACAGGTCGACCGCGCGCTCGAGCCGGTCGGCCAGCTCACCGGAATGATCGCCCGACTGCTCCACGGTTTCGCTGATGTCGTCCACCGTGCGGCGGGCCAGCGGTGCGAGATCGGCGCTGCTCCCGGCGTCGAGAAGGCGCTGCAAAGTATCGAGCACCGCGCCGATCTTGGCGCCGTAGTCGACGTTGCCACCGCCGACCGCGGTGTCGAGCAGCCGGTGCGCCTCGGCGACGTCACCTCCCTGAGTGGCGGCCCGCAGTTCGAGTGACTGACGTAACTCAGGGTCACGGGCGGCCTGTCCGCAGATCAGCTCGACCAGCGTCTCCGCGTCCAAGGTGCGCAGGTAGACGCGTAGATCCGCCGGGGAGTTCACGCGCATCAGTCTGCCTTACCTGATTGCTCACGGGTGTGCGCCAACCGCGTACTCTTCTTGGAGTAATACGGATACGCCGGGTGACCGGTTCACGAGGTACGCGCACCGGGTGATAAGCAGGTTCGGTGACCCTCGACGACCTCACCCAGCGGTTGCGCGACTTCGCCGCGGCACGCGCCTGGGAGCCCTTCCACACCCCGAAGAACCTGGCCATGGCGCTGTCCGGCGAAGTGGGCGAACTGATCTCGCTCTTCCAGTGGCTCACACCCGAGGAGGCGGCCGCCTGGCGCTCGGATCCGGAGCTGGAAGCGAACGTCCTCGACGAGATCGCGGACGTCACGCTCTACCTGGTCCAGCTCGCCAACAGCCTCGGCGTCGACCTCCTCGCCGCCGCGAACGCCAAGATCGACCGCAACGAGATCCGGTTCCCACCACCGAAGACGGCCGGTCCGGCGACGCCGTCGTCCGATCCGTCGCGGTGACCGGCTAGCCTCGGATGATGCATCAGAGCAGCACCGAAGGGCTGCTCGGCTGGCTCGCGAGGCTGGACGAGAAGCAACTGGCGACCGTCTTGCAGCACAGGGCGGACACCCTGCTACCGCCATGGCCACGCAGGCTCGACGTGCTGGCCGCGCGGCTGTCGTCGAACACGTCGATGTCGGCGGCCATCGAGCCGCTTCCCGCGCCGTACATCCAAGCCCTGCACGCGGTCCAGCTCTGTTTCGCGCTCGGGCAGGACCCGGCGCCCATCGACGAGATCGCCCGGTGGCTCGGCGCGAAGACGGCGACCGTTGAGTCCATTGTGGACAGAATGCAGGACAGGGCACTCGCGTGGCGCGAGGACGAAGGGGTGGCACTCCCCGAGGTGCTGCACGCCGACGCCTACCAGCAGTACGGCCTCGGCCGCTCCATGGCGGACATGCTCTCGGCGTTGGGCATCCCGGAACTCAGGCAGCTCAGCGGCACGCTGGGTCTCCCGGCGAAAGGGCCGAAACGGGAACTCCAGGAAAACCTCGTCGCGTTCTACCGTGACGGCGACAAGGTCAGGGAGCTGGTCGCCACCGCACCCGCGGGGACGCGGGCCGCGCTCGTCGAGATGGCCGCGGACGGCCCGGACGTGGAGAATCTGCACGTCGAAGCCCTGTCCGAGGCCTCACCATTGGCCTGGGCGTTCGCGCGGGCGCTGCTGTTCAGCACCTACTACGGCACGGGCTACCTGGCCCTCGAGGTTTCACTCGCGCTGCGCGGCCCGGACTACCACCTGCCGTTCACACCGGAACCGCCCGAACTCCCCACCGCCACGGTCGGCGCCGAACACGCCGAAGCGCTCGCGTCGGCGGCCACGCTGCGGCTGCTCGACCGGGCCACCGCGATCCTCGACACGGCCGCCGCGGAGCCGCTTCCCCTGCTCAAGGACGGCAACGTCGGTGCACGGCTGACCAAGAAACTCGCCAAGGACTTCGGCGCGTCCGTCCCGGAGATCGAGCTGGCGCTGGAGCTGCTCCTCGACACGCAGTTGCTCGTCGCCGTGGAAACCGGCCCGGCGCCGTCCGGCCGCGGCCGCAAGGCCCCGCCCCGGCCGCTCGGGCTGACCCCGAACGACGAGATCGTCCGGCCGGGACAGGCCGAACTCGCGCTCCTGCTGCTCACCGCATGGTGGACCCCCTCCTCGCCCGAGTACGACCACGACCTCCTCGGCGCGGCGGCGGCCTACCACCAGCTGATCGTGCGGTTGCTCGCCGAACTCGAACCCGGCACCGCGGTCACCGACCAGGCCGCGTTCGTCCGGATGGCCGCCTGGCGGGCGCCGATGCTGGAGGAAACCGAGCTGGCGGAGAACCTTCCGGTGGCGTTGGCGGAAGGCGAGTTGCTCGGCGTCGTCGCCTCGGGCGCGCTGACCACGATCGGGCGAGCGCTCGAGCACCTCGAAACCGACGAACAGCCGCTGCGGGACGCCGTCGGGGAGCTGGTGTCCCGCGCTCGCACGACCGCGTTGTTCGGCACCGATCTGACCGCGATCGTGCCGGGCTCGCCCGACACCCGGCTCACCGCCCTGCTCGACCGCGTCGCCGACCGGGAGTCGCAGGGCACCGCGACCAGCTGGCGCTTCAGCCCGGCGACCGTCCGGCGCGCGTTCGACCAGGGCTCGACGGCCGAGACGCTGCTCGAAGAGCTGCGTTCGATCGCGCAGGGCGAGCTTCCGCAGCCGCTGGTCTACCTCGTCAACGACGTCGCGAGGCGGCACGGCGAGGCCCGCGTGATGAACGTCGCGAGCGTCGTGGTCGGCGAGGACCCGGCGACCCTCGCCGAGATCGCCGCACATCGGAAGCTCGCGAAACTGGGCCTGCGCGTGATCGCCCCCACCGTGCTCACGTCCACAGTGGACGCCGCGGGCACGCTGGCCGCACTGCGTGACGCGGGCTACGCGCCCACTCACCACGAGGCCGACGGCAGCATCATTCTCCCCGGCACCGCACCACAACCGGCACCGGCCGCCGCTGTCCCGGAGCCGGAAAGGCCCTACGCCGCTCCGCCGCCCGAGGACCCGGTCCGCCACGCGAGCCGGCTGCTGGCCGCCCCGCTTTCGGCGCCGCCGCTGCAACGCGGCCAGCTGGCCAAGGCGTTCAGCGACCGCTATGGCGGTCGTCTCAGCCTTGATCAGCAGCGCGTGTGCTGGCAGCTGGAAGCGGGACAGCCGGTTCCCGTGCACTACCACGAGGAAAACGGCGAAACCTCGACCTTGCTGCTCCTCGCTCCGGAACTGGACGTCGACGTGCTCGACGCATGGTGTGTCCATGAGAACAAGTACCGCCGCCTCGCGCTGGAACGGATCGAACTGGACATGTCGTAGCCTCGGGGTATGCCCATCCAGGTACTGCTCGTCGACGATCACGAACTGGTCCGTCGTGGCCTTCGTGACCTTCTCGGTGACGAGCCCGACATCGAGGTCGTCGCCGAGGCAGGTGGGGTCGACGAAGCACTCGCGGTGGCGATGCACGTCGAGCCCGACGTGGCGGTCGTCGACGTCCGGCTCGGCGACGGTGACGGCATCACGCTCTGCCGTGAGCTCCGCTCCAAGCCGAACGCACCCCAGTGCCTGATGCTCACCGCCTTCGACGACGAGGAGGCCATGGTCGGCGCGATCATGGCCGGCGCCTCCGGGTACCTGCTCAAACAGGTCCGCGGCCAGGACGTCGTCAACGCCGTGCGCGAGGTCGCGGCCGGCCGGTCGCTGCTGGACCCGGTCACGACCGCCCGTGTCCTCGACAAGCTCCGGCACCCGCCGACGGACGATCTCGACACACTCACCGATCGCGAACGAGACGTCCTCGAACTGATCGGCCAGGGACTTTCGAACCGCGAGATCGCGGAACGCCTCTTCCTGGCCGAAAAGACCGTGAAGAACTACGTCACGTCCGTGCTGGCGAAGCTCGGCATGCAACGCCGCACCCAGGCCGCCGCGTGGATCGCGCGGCGGGACAAGTAACCCCTTTGTCCACTATGGACGGAGAGTGCGTCTCCGCTCAGCCGTGCACGGTGTCGCGCTGGTCCGGGATGACGCTGCCGTCGTCCCGCAGCACCGGGCCCTTGGTGCCGTCGGCGTTTTCGTACGCCGTGGTCGAACACGGGTAGCCGCGGTTCAGTTCCGGAAGCGGCTGGATGAACATCGGGTTCACCGCCCACCGGCCGTCGGCGTTGTCGTAGGCACGGCACATCAGCTCGTCCTTGTTGCGGTTGAGCGCGATCCGGACGCCGGTCGCGTCGCGCAACATCGACACGTCGGTCGTCGCGTCGCCGCCCGCCACGGCCTGCCGGATCGACGCGGGCGCCTGGTCGAGCTGCGCGGCGCCCTGGACGCCGAGGATCTTCTTGTTGATGAAGCAGCGTTTCCCGTCGATGTAGGTGATGATCCCGTCCGCGCCGTCCGGGATGCCGCCGCAGCCTTCGAGGTGGCCGTTGATCCTGCCGTGAGTGGTCAGCGAGCCGATCCCGATGGTGCGGCTCGGTGGAATCCCGACGCCGGAACTCCACACGTCCGCGGTTTCCTTGGGCGAGGCCGAAACCACCCAGGTGGCGAACCCTGCCCGGTTCAGCGTCGTGATGAGGTCCTTGATCTCCGGGTAGTACCGGACCCACGCGACCTGAGTCGTCGAACCGACCCGCTGCGTCGCGCCGATCGGCGCCCGGAGCGCCTCGTCCCGTGCCTGCCGCGCGATCGCCCGCACCTGGTCGGGCCGGTAGCCGGCGTTGATCTGCGCGACCCAGGCATAGGCGGCCTCCATCTTGCGCCGGTCCGCACCGGCGAAGACGTCCTTGCCCGTGGTGGTCTTGCCGTCCTTGCGCACCGAGAGCAGTTCGTCGGCGCAGGCGACGTTCGTGCTGGTGGGCAACGGCTTTCCGGCCGGAGTCGCGGTTCCGCACGCGGCGCTCAGCGCGTTCGCACCCGCGTCGGTCATGTACCGGCTGGTCGTGCGCCAGTCCCGCGCACGCGGCTGGAGCACCTTGTCGTGCCGGATCATCCAGAACACCGTCTGATCCGAGATGTCGTTCTTGATCACCGTGTTGTCCCAGTCGAACACGGCCAGCGGCGCCGGGCGCTCGCGATGCCCGCCGCATCGGCCGCGCTCGTCGATCACCCGTTGGATCTTCGCGGCGTTGCCGCCGTACCACTGGTCCGCGAGCTGCAGTTTCGGGCAGGACCACCCGGCGGTGTCCGGGTCGGCGGTGGCCGCCGGGGCGAGCGCGGCGGTCAGCGCGGCGACGGCGAAACCCGTGGTCAGGGCGCGGGCGAGCTTCGGCATGCGTTCTCCAGCGTCGTCGGGGGGACGAGGTGATCTTGCCACGAACGGCTGACGCGAGTCTTCCCTTGTCCGGCCTAGTCGCCATCACGCAGTGCCACCTCTTGCGGCTGTTTTTCACTCGTTAGAGAGTCGAATGTATGTTCGACTCTCCGGTACGATCGGCAGCACGGTGTCCGTTGTGGACGCCCCGTGGCGACCACCGTCCAGAAGGGAGGTGACTCGATGACCCGAGAAGGCTGAGCAGCGAACCTAGTCCACCGGCAGATCGAAGGCGACGAGCGTGCCGAGGCTGGGCGAGGAGTTGATGAAGAACTTCCCGCCCGCGGCTTCCGCACGTTCGGAAAGATGGCGCAGGCCACGGGTGGCAACACCCTGGGGAACACCGGAACCGTTGTCACGTACGCGGAGTTTCACGCCCTCCGCGTCGCGTGTGAGGGTCACCCTGGTCGCGCTGGCGCCGGAATGTCTGACCACATTGGACAGTGCCTCGCGCAGAGCGGCGCGGATGTGATCGGCGCGCTCGGCGGGAACATCGGCGAATTCACCGGAAAGCTCGAGCGTCGGCGGGTAACCCAGCAGCTCGCCGGCGATCCGCACCTCACCGCGCGCGGATTCGGCCAGATCGGCCGGTGCGCCGGTGTCGTGCCTCGGCTCCGGTGACCGGAGCGCGCGTACGGTGCCCCGGATCTCCTCGATGGTCTGGTCGAGCTGGTCGATCGCGTCGGACAGCCGTGCGCTGTCGGCCTGGGCGAACCGTTTGCGCATATTGCGCCGGACCCGGTCGAGCTGCATCCCGGCGCCGTACAGCCGCTGCACGATGACGTCGTGCAGTTCGCGGGCTATGCGTTCGCGCTCCTGGTAGAGCGTGACGCGGTGCCGCGCGTTGGCTCCCTCGGCCAACGCGAGCACGACGCCCGCCTGTGCGGCGAAGGCGACCAGCATCTCGACCGTGCCCGGGGAGAACGGGTCACGCCCGTGCCGCCGGTACACGGTGAGCGCGCCCAGCACGCGTCCACCGGAGCCGAACGGCGCGGCCGCGAACGGGCCGAAACCGCGCAGCTCCTCCGGTACGTACGGCGCGGTGCGCGGGTCGACGGTGAAGTCCTCGGTCACCACGGGTTCGCCGCCACGGGCGACCTGCCCCGCGGCCGAGTCGGCCGGCAGGGTCAAGCCGCGAAGCGACTCGTCGGCGCCTCCGTGGTCGTGCATCGCTTCGACGACGACCTGGCCATCGTCGGCGCTGACCATGACCAGCCCGAGGTCGGCCTCGGCGAGTTCGGCGGCCCTGGCCACGACGGTGTCCAGCACCGCACCCGGATCGTCGCCGGACAAAGCGGTGCTGGTGATCTCGGTGGCGGCGGACAGTGCCCGCGCGGCAAGCGTCGGATCCATGAGCAGTACCGACATTAGACCGCCCCGGCTCCGGCAGGTCGACGTGTGGTGACCTGGCCCTCGCGGATTTCGACCACGATGTCGGCCTCGGCCGCTTCGTCCGCGCTGTGGGTCACGTGCACGACGGTCCGGCCGGCGAGGGCGTCGCGCAGCGTCGCGCGCAAGGCCCTGGCGGTCGGTTCGTCGAGATGCGCGGTCGGTTCGTCCAGCAGCACCAGGTCGGCCGACGGTGCGGCGAGCAGCGCGCGGGCGAGGGCGACCCGCTGTGCCTGCCCGCCGGAGAGTCCGGCACCGGCGCTGTCGAGCATCGTGGCGGGATCCAGGTCGCCGAGTTCGGCCTGCGCGAGCACCCGCCTGATGTCGTCGTCCGTGGCGGCGGGGTCGGCAAGGCGGAGGTTCTCGGCGATGGTCGTCGATACGAGCATCGGCTCCTGCGGTGCCCAGGCGACCTTGTCCGGCGCAATCACGTCACCCCGGCTTGGGGTGAGGAAACCGAGCAGGGCCGCGAGAAGCGTCGACTTCCCCGAGCCGCTCGGGCCGACGACGGCGACATAGCCGCCGGGAGCGAGTTCGAAATCGACGTCGCGCAACACGGGCGGGCCACCTGGCCACGCGAGGTCTGCCCTGCGCAGCCCGACGTGCTGCCCGGATCGCGTGGCAGGGCGTTCGCCGGCGGTGGCCGCGAGTTCGTCGATCTCGGCGACGCGAGTCCTGGCCTGGCGCAGCGTGTCCCAGTGCTGCGCCACGGGCGGGAGCAGCCCGAGGACCTCGGCGAGGGCCAGCGGGACGAGGGCGAGCACCGGCGCCAGCACGGCCTCGAGGGTGCCCGCCGCGACGGCTTGCGCGGCCAGACCGGTGCTGACGACCATGGCCGCGCCGCAGGCCAGCGTGATCAGCGCTTCCGCCGCGCCTGTGCCGAAAGCCTGTCGGCGGGCGTCCGCGGCAAGTCGCGCGTCGGTGGCGGCGAGGTCCTCGCGGCGCTGTCGTGCTGTGCCGAAGGCGAGCAGTTCGGCGGCCGATTCGAACAGCACCAGCACCTTCGCGGCCACCGCCCGGCGTCCCTCCGACAGCGCCGACGTCGCCCGCCGTTCAGCCCACAGCGCCAGGAGCGGCGCGAAAGCACCGACGAGCACGGCGACGGCCAGCGTGAGACCGGCGGCGGGCAGCAGCCACGTCTGCACGGCGATCGCACCCGCGGCCACCAGCGCGACGACGATCGGCGGCGAGACGACCCGCGGCAGCAGATCCCGTACGGTGTCGACATCGGCGACCAGGCGGCGTTGTCCTTCCCCGGCATGAAAAGCGCGGGCCGGGCCGAGCCGCGTCAGCGACTCCCACAAACGCACCCGAAGACGTCCGGCGACGCGGAAAGCGGCGTCGTGCGTGACAAGACGTTCGACGTAGCGAAGCACGGCCCGGCCGAGCCCGAACGCACGGACACCGACGACCGCGACCGTCAGCGTCAGGATCGGCGGCCGCAGGGAAGCCGTGGCGATGAGCCAGCCGGACGTCGCGGTCAGCGCGATCCCGCAGAGCAGCGCGAGCGCGCCGAGGACGCCGCCGCCGATGAGCCGCCGGTCGGCGAACAGTCGCTGAAAAACGGGACGGTGGACCGCACCGAGGGC
>NZ_JBHYJW010000096.1:0-24172 GCF_042741125.1 Amycolatopsis sp. NPDC058986
GTACGGGCGTCAGACGCCCGTACGGTGGCCTTAACGGCATTCCGTCCACTGTGGAGAGTCAGTGTTCCAGCGCCAGGGGCAGGGTGCGGCGGACGGCGGAGGCGTGCCGCCCGTGCAGCGGGACCGCCGACACCCCGGTCGGCGAAGGCACCGAAGCACCGGGACGGGCACCGACACGGATCGTGACGTCGGCGCGTTCCTTGCCGCTCGGCGTCCGCCGCAGCGTGTACGACGTCGCGGTGAACGCCGCCTTCGACGCCGAGAAATCCAGTATCCGCGCCAAATCCCGCTCCGAACGCGGCGAGAAGCAGGCCTGTGTCGACTCGCCCCACTTCCACGAACTCCAGCCGTCCGGCAGCGACGCCTCTTCGCGAGGGCTCTCCTCCGGGACACCCAGCGCGACACGCAGTTCCTTCGCCAGCTCCCCGGCTTCGAGCACCGTGCTGACGTACCCGGCTTCGGCCAGCGCGCCCATCAACCCCAGCGCCGCACATGCCGTACTGCGCAACGCACCCAGCTCGCCGCCGCCGCGCGCCAGTGCCGCGATCGGCGCCTCCTCGGGCCGGTATCGCACGGTCAGCCAGCGCACCCGGAAAACCTGTCCGCCCGCCTCGCGCGGCACCGCCCAGGTCAGCAACTGCGCGCTGGACAGCGGGATCGCGGGGTCACGGAAGCGCTCCCGCAGGACCTCCACGAGCGTGTCCGGCGACGGCTCGCCGGGCCCCGGCGTGAGCCGCACGATCGCGCTCCAGCCGTCGTCGATCTCCGCCACGCCGAAGCGGTTCCCGGCCCGGTCGACGTGTTGGCGCACTCGCACCGGACCGGCGACGAGGTGCAGCGGGTCGGGGCTGTCGTGGCGGTCGTCGTGCCGCCGCAGCCGGTAGCCGAGCCAGGTGAGCGCCCAGCCCGCGGCGTGCTTGCCCGCGAACCGCGCCGACGTCGAGAGCACCAGCGCCGCCGCGACCGCCGCGATCGTGATCCGCGCCGGCTGGGCGGCACCGGGGATCGCGAAGGCGACGAGCACCGCGATCCCGGCGATCTCCCACACGGCGGCCCGCAGCGGGCGGATCGGCAGCAGCCACGGCAGCGGCGCGGCTCCAGCGGTCCCGGGGCGAGGCGGCGGGCGATGCGCTCCCGAAGCCGCGGGCGCCGCTTCGGTGGGTTCAGCAGCTGCGGTGTTGGCGGACACGGCGTCGCCTCCCTTACCCCGGACCGGTGAGGCGACGCTAGCGCTTTCCGCGCACGCGCATGGGCGTAAAAATTACCCTCGCCGTCCGGACGCGTCCGCTCTTAGCATCGGCGCCTCGGCATGGGGCGGATCGAGGACGACCGGGGGTCTTGGGAAGCGTGTGGACGCAGCGGGACCAGATCCAGGCGTATCAGTTCCTGCGCCGCAGGCTGGTGTCCGCGCTCGTCGCCGCCGACGCCAACCACCCGATGTCGCCGAGCCGCCGCCTCGTGCTGGGCACGATCCTCGGGCTCGCCGCGGCACTGCTGATCACCGCGGTGTACGGCGTGATCGGCCTGCTCAACCCGTCCGGTGGCAAGGACTGGCTCGCCGGCGGGAAGGTGATCGTCGAGGAGGGCACCGGCGCGCGGTACGTCCTCGGCCAGGACGGCGCCCTGCACCCGGTCCTCAACTACGCCTCCGCGCGGCTGCTGGCGGGCGGCAACGGGGACGCCACCGTTTCGGTGCCGTCGAAGAAACTCGGGACGGCCGCGCGCGGCACGCAGATCGGCATCCCGGGCGCCCCCGACTCGCTGCCCGCGGCGGCCGCGCTGGTCACGACGCCGTGGATCAGCTGCAGCCGGACCACCACCGACGCGCCCGCGTCCGCCGAGCCACTCACCGCGGTCGTGCTCGGCACGTCCGGTTCGGGCGTCGAGCTGCCTCGCGATCAGGGGATCATCGTCCGGATCCCGGCGGGCGAGCAGTACCTGATCACCGGGGGACGGCGGTTCAAGCTCAGCCCCGAGGCCGCCACCGCGCTGCAGTTCGACAGCTACCCGACGATCGCGGTCTCGGCGCGGTGGATCGACACCGTCCCCGCCGGACGCGACCTCGGCGCGATCCCGATCGCCGACGCCGGCGCGTCCGGCCCGCGGGTCGGCGGCGCCCCGACGCGCGTCGGCGAAGTCCTCGCCGTCGTCGACACCATGGCCTCGGCGGCGGACGCCACGTCGTACTACCTCGTCCGCCGCGAGGGCCTCGAACCGATCGGCCAGACCCAGGCGAGCCTGGTGGTCACCACCCCGGAGAACGCGCGCGCCTATCCCGGACGTCCGGCGCCCGTCCCGATGAAGGCCGCCGACGTCGCCGCGGTGCGGAAGGCGGGCGAACCCCGCGCGGGCGGCGCCGACCCCGCAGGGTACCCGGACCGCATTCCGGGGAAGGCGGCGATCAGCGGCACCTCGGTGACCCTGTGCGCGCAGGACGGTCGCGTCCTGGTCTCCGGCGACGTCCCGCTGCCGCATGGCGCGCGGGCGATCGCCGTGCCCGCCCGTGCCGACGCGCGCGTGGCGGATCAGGTTTTCGTGCCGCCTTCGGGCGGCGCGGTGGTCACCGAGGCCGGTTCGGGAACGGTCTACGTGGTCACCGACATGGGACAGAAGTATCCGGTGGCGGACGCCAAGGCGTTGGCTTCGCTCGGCTACGGTTCCGTAGCCCGCCAACCGGTCTCCAGTGGTTTGCTGGCACTGATGCCGACGGGCCCCGCGCTGGACCCGGCCGCGGCCGGGCAGGCGGTGCCCTCGGGTGGAACGGGGTGAGCGAGTCGTGCAGATGACGGACGAACGACCGGGCGAGACGACACCGGATACCGGCGGGACCACGGGGATCCGGGTCGCGGTGATCGAGGACCATCCGCTGTACCGGCGGTCGGTGGAGCGGGTGCTCGCCGAAGCCGAGGGCATCGAACTGGGCGCCGTGGTGGACTCGGTCGCCCGCTTCCACGTGCACCGGCAGCCGCCGGGCAGCGTGGTCCTGCTCGACCTCGGGCTGCCCGGCGTCGCGGGCGCCGCGGCGGTGCTCGAGGTGTGCGAACTCGGGCACCACGTGCTCGTCGTGTCGGCGCAGGCGGAGTCCGAACAGGTGCTCGGCGCGATCGCGGCCGGGGCCAAGGGGTTCCTGTCCAAGGATGTCGACGTCGACGAGCTGCTGATCGCGATCAGGACGGTCGCCGAGGGCGGCGCGTACGTCTCCGCCGTGGTGGCCGGGATGATCATCAAGGACAACACCGACCGCCCGGCGGCAGGCCCCGACACGGAACTCTCCCCGCGCGAGGAGCAGGTCCTGCGACTGGTCGCGGCGGGCGAGCGGGACGTCGACATCGCGACGATCCTCCGCATCGGCGTGCGGACCGTCCGCGGGTATCTCGACCGCGTGCGCGACAAGACCGGGTACCGCAGGCGGCCCGATCTGGTGAAGGAGGCGATCCGGCGCGGGCTCGTCGGACCGTCCGGCACGCCGCGGCGTCCGGGCGGGCGGTGACCGGCGTGCCTTCGGCGGGCGACCGCATCCAGGTCGCGGTGATCGAGGACCACCCCCTCTACCGCGACGCCGTCGCGCGAGTGCTCACCGAGGCGCCCGACATCGAACTCGGCGCGGTCGCCGATTCGGTGGCGCGGTTCGCGGTTCAGCAGCAGCCGCCGGGCAGCGTCGTCGTGCTCGACCTCAAGCTGCGCGGCGTCGCGGACGCGGCGGCCGTGCTGGAGGTGGGACACATGGGGCACAAGGTGCTCGTGGTGTCCGCGCACGCGGAACAACCCGAGGTGCTCGGCGCGATGCAGGCGGGCGCGAAGGGCTTCCTGTCCAAGGACGTCGACGGCGACGAGCTGCTGCGCGCGATCCGCACCATTGCCGAGGACAACGCCTACGTGTCGCCGACGCTCGCCGGAATGATCATCCAGGACAGCGACGACCGGCACGCCGGGCCGAAGATCGTCTTGTCGGAGCGGGAAAAACAGGTGCTGCGGCTGGTCGCGGCGGGGGAGCGGGACGTCGACGTCGCCGAGATCCTCAACATCAGCGTTCGCACCGTCCGGTCCTATTTGGACAGAATAAGGGACAAGACCGGCGAACGCCGGCGCGCCGGTTTCGTCCGCGTCGCCATCCGCGAAGGCCTCCTCCGCTAGCCCCTCCGGAGATCTCGCGTGATCAGCTGGAGATCTCATGTGATCAGCCGGAGATCTCGCGTGATCGAGTGGTCAGAGGCGTCGGTTGGCCAGTGCGCCGGTGGCGGTGCGGGCCTTCGCCGCGATCGCCGGGTCGAGGTCGACGACCATCGTCTCCGGGCCGGCGCCGAGCTGGGTGTGGACGCGGCCGAAACCGTCCGACACCGTCGAGTAGCCAATGCCGGTGGGAGCCTTCGGGTTCACTTCGAGACCGCTCGCGGCCGGGTCGGCCTGCCCGCAGCCGAGCACCCAGCAGCCCGAGTCCAGCGCGCGGGCCCGCACCAGGACCTCCCACTGGTCCCGTTTGCCTTCGCCCGCGCCCCAGGACGTCGGCACGACGACGATGTCCGCGCCGTCGTCGGCGAGCGCGCGGAACAGTTCGGGAAAACGGATGTCGTAGCAGGTGGCGACGCCGAGCACGGTGCCGTCGACGTCGAAGGTGACCGGTTTGGTGCCGGCGGCGACGGTGTCGGACTCGGCGAAGCCGAACGCGTCGTACAGGTGGATCTTGTGGTAGCCGAGATGATGCCCGCCGCCGGTGACGAGCACGGTGTTGCGGACGCGCCCGTCCTCGGCCGGGGTGAACATCCCGGCGGCGACGACCACGTCGTGCTCGGCCGCCAGCTCCGCGACGGCGGTCGCCCACGGCCCGTCCAGCGGCTCGGCGATCGGGCCCAGCGGCCGCCCGAACCGGGCCATCGTCGCTTCCGGGAACACGACGACCTGGGCGTTTCCCGCCTTCGCGCCTTCGACCCCGGCGCGAACGAGTTTCAGGTTCGCCCCCGGATCGTCGCCCGAGCTGAGCTGGCACAACCCGATACGCGGCACGGCGCCTCCTCCGTCACAAGGGCTCGCGGGTCACCACCGAGTATCCCTGCCCGGCGCCTCGCGGCCACCTCGTACCCTTGAGTCCATGTTGAACCGCACCGACCTGCGCGGGCAGGTCCCGACCGCCGCCGAACTGCGCGCCACGCTGCCTCGCGCCGAATACGACGTGGACGCGGCGCTGCATCACGTGCGCCCGGTGGTCGAGGCCGTCCGTGACCGCGGGGTCGAGGCCGTGCTCGAATACACCGAGCGGTTCGACAAGGTCCGCCCGTCCGCTGTGCGGGTCCCGGCCGCCGAGCTGGCCAAGGCCCTCGACGAGCTGGACCCGGCCGTGCGCGCCGCGCTGGAGGAGTCCATCACCCGTGCCCGCAAGGTGCACGCCGAGCAGCGCCGCCAGGACGTCACCACCACGGTGGTCGAGGGCGGCACGGTCACCGAGCGCTGGGTCCCCGTCGAGCGCGTCGGCCTGTACGCGCCGGGCGGGCTCGCCGTGTACCCCTCGACGGTCGTGATGAACGTCGTCCCGGCGCAGCTCGCGGGCGTCGGCTCGCTCGTGCTGTGCTCGCCGCCGCAGGCCGCGTTCGGCGGGCTGCCGCACCCGACCATCCTCGCCGCGGCCCGGCTGCTGGGCGTCGACGAGGTGTGGGCGGTCGGCGGGGCGCAGGCCGTCGCGCTGCTGGCCTACGGCGGCACCGACACCGACGGTGCCGAGCTGGCGCCGGTGGACATCGTGACCGGCCCGGGCAACATCTACCTCACCGCCGCGAAGCGGCTGCTGCGCGGCATCATCGGCATCGACTCGGAGGCCGGGCCGACCGAGATCGCCATCCTCGCCGACGAGACCGCCGACCCGGTGCACGTCGCGGCCGACCTGATCAGCCAGGCCGAGCACGATCCCCTCGCGGCGAGCGTGCTCGTCACGACGTCGGAGGAACTGGCCGACGCCGTCGAGAAGGAGCTCGCCGGCCGCGTGGCGGCGACCAAACACACCGAGCGGGTCGCCGAAGCGCTGGGCGGCAGGCAGTCCGGCGTCATCCTGGTGTCCACTGTGGACGACGGGCTGCGCGTGGTCGACGCCTACGCCGCCGAGCACCTGGAGATCCAGACCGCGAACGCGCGCGAGGACGCCGCGCGGGTCCGCAACGCGGGCGCGATCTTCGTCGGCGCGTACGCCCCGGTGTCGCTGGGCGACTACTGCGCCGGGTCGAACCACGTGCTGCCCACCGGCGGGTTCGCCCGCCACTCCTCGGGTCTGTCGGTGCAGAGCTTCCTCAAGGGCATCCACGTCGTCGACTACTCCGAGCAGGCGCTGCGCGAGATCGCCCCGCGGGTGGTCGCGCTGGCGAACGCCGAGGACCTGCCCGCGCACGGCGAAGCCGTCACGGCGCGGTTCGGGGGTGAAGCGTGAGCATCGGCGAGGAGATCACCCTGGACCAGCTGCCGCTGCGCGAGGATCTGCGCGGCAAGTCGCCATACGGCGCGCCGCAGCTGGACGTCCCGGTTCGGCTCAACACCAACGAAAACCCGTATCCGCCGCCGCCCGAGCTGGTCGCGGACGTGGCCGAGGCAGTCCGCGCGGAGGCCGCCGAACTGCACCGCTATCCCGACCGCGACGCGGTGGCCCTGCGCCAGGATCTGGCCGACTACCTGAGCGTGTCGACGCGGGTAGTGCTGTCGGAGGCGAACGTCTGGGCCGCCAACGGCTCCAACGAGGTGCTGCAGCAGATCCTGCAGGCGTTCGGTGGTCCCGGGCGCAGCGCGCTGGGCTTCGAGCCGTCGTACTCGATGCACCCGATCATCGCGTCCGGCACGCGCACCGAGTGGGTTCCGGCGCCGCGCCGCGCCGACTTCACGCTCGACACCGCGAAGGCCGCCGAGGTGATCCGCGAACGGCGTCCGGACCTGGTGTTCGTCACCAGCCCGAACAACCCGACCGGCGGCTCGATCCCGCTGGAAGAGCTGCGCGCGGTGCTCGACGCGGCCACCGGGATCGTGGTGGTCGACGAGGCGTACGCGGAGTTTTCGTCGCAGGCCAGCGCGGTGCACCTGCTGGCCGACTACCCGGGCCGGCTCATCGTGTCGCGCACGATGAGCAAGGCCTTCGCCTTCGCGGGCGGGCGGCTCGGCTATCTGGCCGCCGCTCCCGCGGTGGTCGACGCGCTGCAGCTGGTGCGCCTGCCGTACCACCTCTCGCGGCTGACCCAGGCGGCCGCGCGCGCCGCGCTGCGCCACGCGGACGCGACGCTGAGCACCGTCCACAAGCTGGCCGCCGAACGCGATCGCGTCGTGGAAGCCTTGGCGGGCCTGGGTTTCGATCCGGTGCCGAGCGACTCGAACTTCGTCCTCTTCGGACGGTTCGCCGACCCGCACGCGGCCTGGCAGTCCTATCTGGACAAAGGAGTGCTGATCCGCGACCCCGGTATCGAGGGGCACCTGCGCGTGAGCATCGGCACCCCGGAGGAGAACGACGCCTTCCTCGAGGCGAGTAAGGAAGTTTCCCGGTGACCCGCATCGGCAAGGTCGAGCGCACCACCAAGGAGTCCTCGATCCTCGTCCAGCTGGACCTCGACGGCACGGGCGAGGTCGAGATCTCGACCGGCGTGCCGTTCTACGACCACATGCTGACCGCGCTGGGCGCGCACAGCAGCATGGACCTCAAGGTCGAGGCGACCGGCGACGTGCACATCGACGCCCACCACACGGTCGAGGACACCGCGATCGTGCTCGGCCAGGCGCTGCGCCAGGCACTCGGCGACAAGAGCGGCATCCGGCGTTTCGGCGACGCGTGGATCCCGATGGACGAAACCCTCGCGCACGCGGCGGTCGACGTCTCCGGCCGCCCGTACTGCGTGCACGTCGGCGAGCCCGAGCAGTTCAACACCTTCACGATCGGCGGCAATTACCCGTTCGTGCTGACCCGCCACGTGTTCGACTCGCTGGCGTTCCATGCGCAGATCGCCCTGCACGTCCGCGTGATCCACGGGCGCGACCCGCACCACATCGCCGAGGCGCAGTACAAGGCCGTCGCCCGCGCCCTGCGTGCCGCGACCGAGCCGGATCCGCGCGCCGGTGGCATCCCGTCCACGAAGGGTGTCCTGTGAGCAAGGAAATCGTCGCGGTTCTGCTGCTCGCGCTGGGCGGCTTCCTGATCGGCGGGGTCTACTCGACGTGGAAGACCGCGAGGTTCATGGCCGGGGTCCTCGGCGTCGCCGCGCTGCTCGCGATCGGCGGAGCGGTGGCCTGGCTGGCAAGCTAGGGGAATGGCACAAGCACCGGTCGTCCTGTGGTTCCGCCGTGACCTGCGGCTGGGAGACCATGCCGCGCTGCTGACGGCGGCGGAACACAGCGACCGGGTGCTCGCGCTGTACGTGCTCGACAAGGCGCTTATCCGGCCGTCCGGGGCACCGCGCATGGCGTTCCTGCTCGGCTGCTTGCGAGCGCTGGACGAGCAACTCGGCGGCAGGCTCATGGTCGTCGAGGGCGATCCCGCCGTCGAGGTCGTCAAGGCGGCTCGGGCGATCGGCGCGAGCGCGGTGCACGTCAGCGCGGACACCGCGCCGTACGGCCGCCGCCGGGACACCGAAGTCACGAAAGCGTTGGCGGAACAGGGAATCGATTGGGTCGAGACCGGCTCGCCCTACGCCGTGACACCAGGCCGGGTGTCCAAACCGGACGGTGACCCGTATCGCGTGTTCACCCCCTTCCGTCGCGCGTGGGGCCGCCATGGCTGGCCGCGCCCAGCGGACACCGGACCGTCCCTTGTGGACTGGATCAAGCCCGGCAGGTCGACGTCGCTGCCGAAGACGCCGTCGCTGGGGGAGATGACGCTGCCCGAACCGGGTGAGGAGGCCGCGCTCCGGCTCTGGGAGGAGTTCCTCGCCGGCGGTGTCGAGACCTACCACGAGGACCGCGATCGCCCGGATCTTCCCGGTACGACCCGGCTTTCGCCGTATCTGCGCTGGGGCTGCGTCCATCCGCGGACGCTGCTGGCCGATCTCGCCGGAGACGACCGGCAAGGCGCGGCGTCACTGAGGTCTGAGCTGTGCTGGCGCGAGTTCCACGCCGACGTCCTGTGGCACCGGCCGGAGACCGCCCGGTGGAACTACGACCGGCGTTTCGACGCGATGCCTTGTGACACCGGGAATGCGGCGTTCGAGCAGTGGTGCGAGGGGCGGACCGGGTACCCGATCGTCGACGCCGGGATGCGCCAGCTGCTCGCCGAAGGCTGGATGCACAACCGCGTCCGCATGGTCGTGGCGAGCTTCCTGGTCAAGGACCTGCATTTGCCGTGGCGCTGGGGCGCGCGGCACTTCATGCGCCACCTGGTCGACGGCGACCTCGCCTCGAACCAGCTCAACTGGCAGTGGGTCGCCGGATGCGGAACCGACGCGGCGCCGTACTTCCGGATCTTCAACCCGATCACACAGGGGGAGAAGTTCGACCCGTCCGGTGACTACGTCCGCCGGTACGTTCCGGAACTGCGGGACGTACCGGGCAAGGCCGTGCACAAGCTCCGCGACCGCCCCGAGGACTACCCGGAGCCGATGGTCGACCACGCGGTCGAGCGGCAAGTGGCGCTCGACCGCTACGGCGCCGTCACCGGCCGCTGAGCCGCGTCAGTCCATTTCGGACCGCAGCAGCGACTGCGGAGCGGTAGCCGGGATCGGCGCCGTGGCCGGTTCTTCGGCGAGACCGAGTGCCCGCAGGATGTTCGCCGGGGACTTCAGCAGTTCGGGCTGGTGGTCGAGCGCGAGCTGCTGGGCAGCGGTCAGCTGGTGCACCATCAGCTCGCCCTCGGCCTTGACGATCAGCAGGGCACCGACCCGGACCACGGCGTTGGTGAACGGCTGGAGCGAACTCAGGACGGGAGCCAGGTTCTGCATCATCGTCGCGGTCACCGTCGCGTCGGTGCTGTGCACCAGCCGCGACTCCAGCGCGTGCACGCCGAGCATCCTGGCTTCGGCTCCCAGCGGTGAGGCGGCCGCGTCCCGGAACAGGGCGCGCAGCCGCCGGAACCATGATCCGATGACCGGCTCGTCCCGTTCCACGACCTCGCCGCCCGCCGAGCGGACGAACGCCTCGACCGCGTCCTGCACTCGCTCGGTGTCCCTGTTTTCGTCCAGGTAGATCGAGACGGGCATCGTGCGGGTGCGCGGCACGTGGTCCGCGTCGCCGATCACCAGGGGCGCCGTGATGACGTCGTTCCCGAAGATCTCGTCGTCGGCCGCCACCAGGTAAGAGGGCCTGTGGTGCTCCTCGTCGCCGGAGAGGGGCGCGCCGCCGCTCATGCCCTGCGGCGGTATCGGGTCGTCGTGGTCCACGGATCAAGTCTGCGCCATGGCATGGCGACTTGTCACCGGCCGCCGGCGCCGACCAGTTCGCGTCCGTCGCCGCCTTCGCTGGAGCTGTCGAGCTGCTTCGTGAGCTTCTCGCCCTCGACGTCGACGTTCGGCAGGATCCGGTTCAGCCACTTCGGCAGCCACCACGCACCGCGCCCGAGCAGCGACATCACCGCGGGCACGATCGTCATCCGCACCACGAACGCGTCCACCAGCACCCCGAAGGCCAGCGCGAACCCGATCGACTGGATCAGCGAGGACTCCGCGAGCACGAACCCGGCGAACACGCTGATCATGATCAGCGCCGCGGCGACCACCACGCGCGAGCCGTGCCGGAACCCGGTGACCATCGCCTCCTGGGGATCCGCGCCGTGCACGTGTTCCTCCCGCATCCGCGTCACCAGGAACACCTGGTAGTCCATCGCGAGTCCGAAAAGGACACCGATGAGCAGGATCGGCAGCATGCTCATGATCGGCCCGGTCGTCTGCACGCCGAGCAGATCGGCGAGCCAGCCCCACTGGAACACCGCGACGACGGCGCCGAACGTCGCGACGACCGAGCCGAGGAAGCCCAGCGTCGCCTTGAGCGGCACGACGACCGAGCGGAACACCAGCATCAGCAGGATGAACGCGAGCCCGACGATCAGCGCGAGGTAGGGCAGCATCGCGTCGGACAGCTTCGCCGAGACGTCGATGTTCGCGGCCGTCTGGCCGGTCACCATGAGGCTCGCCCCGGTGCGGTCGTGCAGGGTCGCGCCCCGGTCGCGGATCGAGGAGACCAGGTCCTCGGTCTGGGTGCTGCCGGGGCCGCTCTTCGGGATCACCGTCAGCAGCGTGATGCCGGTGACGGGGTTCGTGTGGGGCGGGGTGGTGGCGGCGACGTCGGGCAGCTTGAGGTCCGCGACGGCCTGGTTGACCGCCTGACCCGGATCGCGGCTGGCGCTGGTGTCCACCACGACCAGCAGCGGCCCGTTGGCGCCCTCGCCGAAGCTGCGGCTCACCAGGTCATACGCCTTGCGCTGGGTGGAATCCGGCGCGGCGGTGCTGTCGTTGGGCAGGCCGAGCTGCATCGACGCCGCGGGCAGCGCGACCACGGCCAGGCCCGCGAGGGCGAGGACCAGGACCGGGACGCGATACCGGGCGACGAACCGGGCCCAGCGCTCGCCGTGCGTCTGCGCGGACGGCGCGCGGCGCAGCCGGATCCGGCCACCCTGCACGCGGCGTCCGGCGAAGCCGAGCACGGCGGGCAGCAGCGTCAGTGCGATGAGGACCGCGATCGCGACGGTGATCGCCGCCGCGATGCCCATCTCGCCGAGGAACGGGATGCCGACCACGGTCAGCCCTGCCAGCGCGATGATCACCGTCAGCCCGGCGAACACCACCGCGGACCCGGCCGTTCCGGCGGCGCGTCCGGCGGCTTCCTCCGGCTCTCTGCCCTCGCTCAGTTCGTGCCGGTAGCGCGACACGATGAATAGCGCGTAGTCGATGCCGACGGCGAGCCCGATCATCAGCGCGAGCACCGGGGTGTTGGAGTTCAGTTCGAGGAAACCCGAGGCGAGCATGATACCCGCCATGCCGATCCCGACGCCGATGAGCGCGGTCAGCAGCGGGATCCCGGCCGCGACCAGCGAGCCGAAGGTGATGATCAGGACGACGGCGGCGATCGCGACCCCGATGCCTTCGGTCGCGTCGGTCGCGGGGATGCCCTGCACGGCGTCGCCGCCGAACTCGACCTGGAACCCGGCCTGCCGTGCCGGCCCTGCCGAGTCGAGCAGGGCCTGGCGTTCGGCGTCGGTGAGTTCGAAGCCCTTGACCGCGTAGCTGACCTGCACCAGGGCGACGTCGTGGTGCTGCGGGGCGATCGATCCCATCTGGTACGGGTCGGCGACCGCCGCGACCTTCGGTGCGGTCTTGAGCTTCGCGACGACGGCTTCGACGGCGGCCTTGCCCGCGTCGTCGACGACCGTGTGGCCCTCCGGCGCGGCGATGACCACGCGCGCGGTGCCGCCACCCGCCGCGGCCTGCGGGAACCGCTCGGCCAGCTGATCGGCCGCGCGCTGCGATTCGGTGCCGGGGATGGTCACCGAGTTCGACAGGCTGCCGGACAGCGTCAGGGCGCCGACACCGAGCGCGACCAGCACCAATGCCCAGACGGCGGAGACGAGGACACGTCGCCGGAACGACAGCCTGCCGAGCCGGTAGAGGAAGGTCGCCACGGGCCGAACTCCATTCCAGTCGCGCTTGTCATTCGAGGTGGCAGTCACCCGAAGTGGTGACTTCGACGCTAGCCGAACGGCTAGGAGTCGACAAGCCGATCGGCAAGTGTGTGACTAGCCGCACGGCTAGTGCGCGGTTTGCCGATCGGCAAGTGCTGGAATAAGGTCAGCCGGTTCGAGGAGGAGGGCGAAGATGACCGCAGGCCCGGCCGGGGACACCCGGGCGCGATTGCTGCAGACGGCGCTGAAGCTGTTCACCGAACACGGTGTCGAGGGCACTTCGCTGCAGATGATCGCGGACGCGCTCGGCGTCACGAAGGCGGCGGTGTATTACCACTTCAAGGCGAAGGACGAGATCACCGAGGCGGTCGCGGAGCCCGCGCTGAAGGAGTTCAACCGCATCGTCACCGAGGCGGCGCGGCTCCGGCGCCGCGGCGCGCAGATCGACTACCTGCTCGACGGGTTCGTCGACCTCGTCGTCCGGCACCGCGCGCTCGTCGCGTTGTTCTCCAGCGACCCCGGCATCGCCCGCGCCGTCGAGAAATCCTTCTTCGGCGGGGACGGGGCCAAGGACGCCCTGCTGGCCATCTTCGCCGGTCCGGAACCGGACCTCGCCGCACACGTCACCGCGGTGGTCACGCTGGCCGGGATAGCGATGGCGGGCGGCGCCCCCGATCTGGCCGGGGTCGACGACGAAACGCTGCGCGCGGCCCTGCTCGACGTCGGCCGCCGCCTGCACCGCCGCCCTCGCCGCTGATCCGGCCCTCCCGGTACATGAGCCGACCCTCCAGGTACGCGAACTGACCCTCCGCGTACGGCAGTCACCGGGATCGGAACGGTTACTCACGTACGCAGCGGGTCGGCTCGTGTACCCAGGGGGTCGGTTCGCGTACTCAGGGGTCAGTTGCCGCCGAAGCCGGGGAAGCCGTTGCCGAACGGGTTCTGCTGCTGCGGGGAGATCGTGGTCTGTTTCGTGTCGGTCGCGCTGCCGAGCGTGACGTTCATGGTCTGCTCGGAGCCGTCGGCGTGCTTCACGGTCACCGGGACCTGCTGGCCCGGCGTGTGCTTGAGCACCTCGGCCTGAAGATCCGCGTACGAGTTGAGCGGGGTGTTGTCGAGCTTCGTGACGGTGTCACCCTGCTTGATACCCGCGGCAGCGGCGGCGCCGCCCTGCTGGACGTCGGCGATCGGCGCGCCGCTCACCGACTGGCGCTGCGAGCCGAGGGTGCCGGTGACGCCGAGGACCGGTTTGGTGGCCTTGCCGGTCTGCATCAGCTCGTTCGCGATGCGCTTGGCGGTGTCGATGGGAATCGAGAAGCCGAGCCCGAAGGACTGCAGTCCGCCCTGGGACTTCTGCCCGGTGTCCACGGCGGAGTTCACGCCGACGACCTGGCCGTCCATGTTCACCAGCGGGCCGCCCGAGTTGCCGGGGTTGATCGGCGCGTCGGTCTGCAGTCCGTTGTAGACGATCACCTGCCCGCCGTTCTCGTCGCTCGCGGTCACCGTGCGGGACAGCGCGCTGACGATCCCGGACGTCACGGTGTTGGACAGCTGCTCGGGACTGCCGATGGCGGCGACCGGCTGGCCGACCTTCAGCGTGCTCGACTGGCCGAGTGTCGCCGGGGTGAGCCCGCTCGCGCCGTCCAGCTTGATCACCGCGAGGTCGTAGGAGGGCGCGGTGCCCTTGACCTTCGCGGGCAGCTTCTTGCCGTCCGGGGTGCTGACCTGGATCTGGCCGCCGGAGCCGGCGCCGGACACGACGTGGTTGTTGGTCAGCACGTAGCCGTCCTGGGTCAGGATGATCCCGGTGCCGGTCGCGGTGCCCTGCCCCGTCGCGACCTTGATGTCCACTGTGGACTTCATGGCGACTTCCGCGGCGTACTCGACCGAACCCGGCTTCGAGCTGACGTTCGCCGCCGACGGGCCCTGCGAGGTGAGCAACGGCGGGGTGGGGTCGGAGAACAAGGCGTTGCCGCCCAGTGCGACGCCGCCGCCGATCAGCCCGGCGATGACCGCCGTCGCGACGATGGGCATCGACACCTTGCGCTTCGCCTTCGGCTGCGTGGGTGCCGGTGCGCCGAGCGGGACCGTGTACGGCGAGGGGCCCATGCCCTGCGGGGGAGTGCCCTGCTCGTGCGGCGGCTGGGCCGGCGGCACGGTCTGCTGCCACCACGCGTGCCCCTGCGCGGCTTGCCCCTGCGGGGTCTGCTGCTGCTGCGGGGCCGGCGGCGTCTGCGGTGTCTCCGGCGACGGCTGCTCGTGCGGCTGCTGCGGCTGGGAGTGCTCGCCCTGGGGTGGCGTGTTTTCGGCCATGGTCCCAAGATCGGGGCAGAACCTGAGAATTCCCGCAGAACCGGCTGAGAAGCGGCGGTGGACTTCCTGAGGAAGTGTTCTCAGGTTGGCTCCGCCTGCTGGAGGAATCCGGGCGGGACGGCGGCGGTGAGCCAGACGCCGTTCGCGCTCACCTGGAACTCGTGACCCGCGGCGGCCATGGCCCGCGCGTCTATCCGCAGCAGTACGGGGGCGCCCCGCCGCGCGCCGACCTTCAGCGCGGTCTCGATGGTGGCCGACAGGTGCACCGCGTGCCGGTTCATCGGGCGCAGGCCCTCGGCGAGGATCGCGGGAAGGAAGCGGGCCACGGTGCCGTGGTAGAGCGCGTCGGGCGGTTCGGCGGTGGGCAGCGCCAGATCGACCTCGACGCTGTGGCCCTGGCTGGCCCGGATCCGCGTGCCGGTTTCGTCGAAGGCGAAGCGGCGCTTGTCATTGGTACGGACGACCTCGTCGAGTTCGGCCCGGCTGAGCCGGAAACCGTGCGCGGCCAGCGCGGTGAGCAGGGTTTCGACCGGTACCCAGCCACCGGGGTCCAGGGTGAGGCCGACGCGTGCGGGCTCGTGCCGGAGATGACGCGCGAGCTTCTTCGAGACCCGGATCTTGCGTTGTTCGTTCATGCTGTGCCTAGTGACGCACAGGACGCCGGTGCCGGGCAACCGGATTCAGATGCCGCCCTCGGTCGCGGGACGCAGTTTGCTGGAGCCGGGGCCGAACCGGGCGAGCTGGTCGTCGGCGTTGTAGAGCCCGCAGCTGCGCAGGGAAAGGCAGCCGCAGCCGACGCAGCCGGTGAGCCGGTCCCGCAGCCGCTGCAGCGCGTCGATCCGCGCGTCGAGCTCGTGCTGCCATTCCCGGGAAAGCCGGGCCCAGTCCGCTTTGGTCGGCGCGTGATCGGTGGGCAGCGTGGCCAGCGCCGCGCTGATGTCCTCCAGGCTCAGCCCGACCCGTTGCGCGGCGCGGATGAACGCGATCCGCCGCAGCACCGAACGCGCGTAGCGGCGCTGGTTGCCCGCGGACCGCTCGGAACTGATCAGCCCCTTCTCCTCGTAGAACCGCAATGCGGTGTGCGGAACGCCGCTGCGTTCGGCCACCTGCCCGATGCTCAGATGTTCGGCTAACCTCGTCACGAGGTCAGGCTATCCTTGACTTCGAGTTTAGTCGAGGTTGCATCGTGGCTGACATGACCACCGCGACACTGCCGGGATACGCCGATCTGCCGAGGCTGATCGCGCTGATGACCGGAGACGACAAACATCACGCCGCCGCCGAGTCCACAGTGGACGTACTGTGGGTGCTCTACGACCGTGTTCTCGACATCACCCCGGAGAACTTCCGCGAGCCGGGCCGCGATCGGTTCCTGCTGTCCAAGGGACACGGGCCGATGGCGTACTACGCCGTGCTCTCCACGAAGGGCTTCCTCGACGAGGACGAACTCGCCGACTGGTCCTCGGCCCGGTCCCGCCTGGGGCACCACCCCGACCGCCGCCGCGCGCCAGGGGTGGAGATCTCCAGCGGATCGCTCGGGCACGGGCTCCCCATCGCCGTCGGCACCGTGCTCGGCCTGCGGATCCGCCGGTTCGGCCTGGCGAAGGTGGTGACGCTGGTGGGGGACGCCGAACTCGACGAGGGCTCGAACCACGAGGCCATCGCGCTCGCCGGGCGCCTCGGGCTCGAGCAGCTGACCACCGTCGTCGTCGACAACTCCTCGGCCACCCACGGCTGGCCGGGCGGCATCGCGCGGCGCTTCGAGGTCGAAGGCTGGGAAACCCGCACGGTTTCCGGCCGGGACCACGACGCGCTGTACGAGGCCTTCACCGCTCCGCATCCGGACCGGCCGCTCGCCGTGGTCGCGACCGTCGAACAGAAAACGACCGGAGAACCGAAAGGCTGACCGATGCCCACCATGCGCGATACCTTCGTGACCACCACGGAGGACATCCTCGAAACCGATCCGGACGTCGCGGTCGTGCTCGCCGACATCACCGCAGCCCAGCTGGGCTCGGCGGCCCGGCGGTACCCCGGCCGCGTGCTGAACGTCGGCATCCGCGAGCAACTGCTGGTGAGCGCGGGCGCCGGGCTCGCGCTCGCCGGTGTCCGGCCGATCGTGCACACGTTCTCGCCGTTCCTGGTGGAACGCGCCTTCGAACAGATCAAGCTCGACCTCGGGCACCAGGACGTCGGTGCCGTGCTCGTGTCCTACGGCGGGTCCTACGACATGGCCTCCGAAGGCCGCACGCACCAGGCGCCCGGCGACGTCGCGCTGATCGACTCGCTGCCCGGCTGGACCGTGCACGTACCGGGGCATCCCGACGAGGCCCGGCGGCTGCTGCTGGAATCCGTGCCGGGCGACTGCCGGGTGTACCTCCGGCTTTCCGCGCAGGAGAATGCCGAACCCCATCTCGGCGTGGGATTCCAGACGCTGCGCCGGGGAACACGCGGGGTCGTCCTCGCTGTCGGCCCGATGCTCGACCGCGTCCTCGCGGCCACCGAAGGCCTCGATCTCACGGTGCTCTACACGTCCACCGTGCGCCCCTTCGACGCGGAGGGACTGCGCGAGGCCGTGAAAGCCACCGGCGTCGCCGACGTCGTCCTCGTCGAGCCGTACCTCGCCGGGACGTCCACGCACCAGGTCGCCGACGCGCTTTCCGCGACACCGCACCGGATCCTGGCGCTGGGTGTACTGCGGGACACGGAGGTCCGGATCTACGGCGAGGTGGCCGACCACGACCTCGCGCACGGCCTCGACGCGGACTCGATCGCCTTGTCCGTCAAGGAATTCCTGGCTCGGTAGCGGATACGGCGAAACTCGGCTGCGCCGGGGCCGCCGTTCTGCCACCGTTCGTGCCGTGCCTCCGTACGAACCCACCCTCCGGCGCGCGACCGGATCCGACGCCCGTGCCGCGGCCGACGTCTGGCTCCGTTCGTTCGCCGCGGCGCTGCCGACGGTCCGCCGTCCGCACCCCGAC
Organism: Amycolatopsis sp. NPDC058986; assembly: GCF_042741125.1. Lineage (NCBI taxonomy): Bacteria > Bacillati > Actinomycetota > Actinomycetes > Pseudonocardiales > Pseudonocardiaceae > Amycolatopsis > Amycolatopsis sp. NPDC058986. The sequence continues at coordinate 17,851 of NZ_JBHYJW010000096.1, forward strand.
GACGAGGTCCATACCTACTTCCGCGACGTCGTCGTCCCGCTGCGGGAGACCTGGGTCGCGGTCGTGGCCGGACGCGTGATCGGACTGCTGGTGCTCGACGAAAACCTGCTCAGCCAGCTGTACCTGGAACCAGGGTGGCGAGGCCGAGGGATCGGCGACCGGTTCGTCGCGCTGGCGAAGGAACGCCGTCCCTCCGGGCTGGAGCTGTGGACGTTCCAGGTCAACGGCCCGGCCCTGCGGTTCTACGAACGGCACGGGTTCTTCGCCGCCGAGCTGACCGATGGCAGCGGCAACGAGGAACACGAGCCGGACATCCGGTACGTCTGGCGGCCGGGGACCTGAAACCCCGGCAACTCAGCGCAGCAGGGAGCGCGGAGTCGGCGCGAGCACGAGGCGCTGGAAGGGCCGCGAAAGCCGCGTATTCAGTTGTGGCAGAACCTCCTTTCCCCAAGCGGGCAAGGACTCCAACATCGTGTCGAACCTGCCGACGGCGCCCTCGCCCGCGAACCGGGTGAACCACACGAACACCGTCTCGCCCTCCCGTACGGGAAGCCGGGGAAAGGTGTTTTCCGCGGGCTCGGTCTCGAAACACGCCAGCGGCGGAGCACCCGCCTCGGCCAGCACCGGGCGCACCGTTTCGGCGAAGAACTCGGTGAACCCGGGCCCCACGGGATGGCAGATCGTGACTGCCAGCCGCGACGACGGGACATCGTCCGCATCCACCGGTGGCCGTGGCTCGGCGGGGGCCGGGAAACCGGGACCCGCCGGGCGCAGCAGCAGGACGTCCGACGAGTCGGTCATCGTGGCGTTCGCGGCCTCGCGATGGCGCGCCCACACCAGGCCGGTGTAGAACGCCTCCAGCGCGGACCGCCGCGACTCCATATCGCGGAAACCCCTGAGCCACAAGAACTTCCCGGGCTCCGCCGGTTCGGTGAACTGGCCGTACAGCCGCGCGCCCACGGCCTCCTGCGACTCGACGAATTCGCGTTCGAAGAGCGCGACGAGGTCGTCCCGGCGGCCGGGCACGGTGGTGTACCGGCGCAGCTCCAGGACCGTCTGGAAGGCGAGGAAATCGTCCATGCCCGCGACGCTAGCGGCGGGCACCGACAATTCCGGGTCAGCGGAAGGCGGCGATCCCGGTCACGGCCTGCCCCAGCGAAAGCGCGTGCATCTCCTCGGTGCCCTCGTAGGTGAGCACGGTCTCGAGGTTCGCCATGTGCCGCATCACCGGGTACTCCAGGGAAATCCCGTTCGCGCCCAGCATCGAGCGCGCGGTGCGGGCGACTTCCAGCGCGGACCGGACGTTGGCCATTTTCCCGAAGCTGACGTGGTTGTGGTGCAAGGTCCCGGCGTCCTTGAGACGGCCGATCTGCGCCGCCACCAGTCCCGCCCGGTTGACCTCGACGAGCAGGTCGGCGAGCTTGCGCTGGGTCAGCTGGAATCCCGCCAGTGGTTTGCCGAACTGTTCGCGCGAGAGCGTGTACTCCAACGCGGCTTCGTAGCACGCGCGCGCCGCGCCGACGACGCCGTAGAGGATGCCGTAGCGCGCTTCGTTGAGGCACGACAGCGGGCCACGCAGCCCCCGGACCTCCGGGAACGCCGCGGAATCCGGCAGCCGCACACCGTCGAGCACGAGTTCGGCGGTCAGCGATGCCCGCAGCGAGAGCTTGTGCTTGACCTCGTTCGCGGTGAAGCCGGGCGTGTCCGTCGGGACGACGAAGCCGCGGATTCCTTCCTCGGTCTGCGCCCACACGACCGCGACGTCGGCCACCGTGCCGTTGGTGATCCACATCTTCGTGCCGGTGAGCACCCAGTCCGCGCCGTCGCGCACCGCGCGGGTGCGCATGCTGCCCGGATCGCTCCCGGCGTCCGGCTCGGTGAGCCCGAAACAGCCGAGCGCCTCGCCCGACGCCATTCGCGGCAGCCATTCGGCGCGGTGGTCTTCGCTGCCCCAGTGGTGGATCGCGTACATCGCGAGCGAACCCTGCACCGAGACGAAGCTGCGCAGCCCGGAGTCGACGGCTTCCAGTTCGCGGCAGGCGATGCCGTAGGCGACGGCGCTGGTGCCCGCGCAGCCGTAGCCCTCCAGGTGCATGCCGAGCAGGCCGAGTTCGCCGAAGCCCTTCGCCAGCTCGGCGGCGGGCAGCGCGCCCGTTTCGTACCAGTTCGCGATCTCGCCGAGCAGCTGGTCACGGGCGTAGGCGCGGACCGCGTCCCGGATGGCGCGCTCTTCCCCGGTGAGTCCCGCGTCGAGGTCGAGGAAGTCGTGCGGGTCCGGACTGGCGGCCATCGGTGCTCCTGGGGTGCGCGGGGGTGCGATCCTCGCAGGAAACCACAGTCAGGCCGCGGGCCCCCGCGTGGCGTTCGTCACTCGTCGTTCTCGAAAACGGGGGCCGCGCCGCGCGTCCATCTCCGCCCTGGTCTGCTGCGGCGGGATCAGCAGCTCGGTGAACTGCGGGAACGGGACGCTCTCGATGTCGTCGCGCCAGGCCTGGAACAACTGGTCCAGCAAGTCGGTTTCGGACATCGCCTCTCCCGGCGGCTCAGGGGGCGCGGGGTCCAGGCGCCACACACGAATGGGTGAATACCCGCTTCGCGTGGCCTTCAAACGCCGTCCGCGAACATCCTTTTCCGCCCGCCGCGGACTCCCCGTCTACGCTGGGCCCGTGCCTTCTGTCGTGATTCTGGACTACGGTTCCGGCAACCTCCGTTCCGCCGAACGCGCCGTGCGGCGCGCGGGCGCCGACGTCGAGGTCACCGCGGACCCGCATGCCGCGGTCGAGGCCGACGGCCTGGTGGTGCCGGGGGTCGGTGCCTTCTCCGCGTGCATGAAGGGCCTCCTGGAGGTGGCCGGGCACCGGATCATCGGCAAGCGCCTCGCCGGCGGCCGCCCGGTGCTGGGCATCTGCGTCGGCATGCAGATCCTGTTCGCCCGCGGCGTGGAGCACGGCGAGGAGGCCGAGGGCACCGGCGAATGGCCGGGCACGGTCGAGCGGCTGCACGCGGACGTCCTGCCGCACATGGGCTGGAACACCGTCCGCGCGCCGGCGGACTCGAAGCTGTTCGCCGGGCTCGACCCGGACGAGCGGTTCTACTTCGTTCACTCCTACGGGGTGCGGGAGTGGGAACTGGATTCCGGGCTCCCCGGCCAGCAGCCGAAGGTCACCTGGGCGCACCACGGCGAGGACTTCGTGGCCGCGGTCGAGAACGGGCCGCTGTGGGCCACCCAGTTCCACCCGGAGAAGTCCGGCGACGCCGGGGCCCACCTGCTGCGGAACTGGCTCGGGACGCTCTAGCGAGCACCGGCCCCGGGACGCGTGCCGCACGCCACGGCTCTAGAGTGACCGCGTGACTTTCACGCTGCTTCCCGCTGTTGATGTGGCCGATGGCCAGGCCGTGCGACTCGTCCAGGGCGAGGCCGGTACCGAGACCTCCTACGGCAGCCCGCTGGAGGCCGCGCTGGCCTGGCAGCGCGACGGTGCCGAGTGGATCCATCTGGTCGACCTCGACGCCGCGTTCGGCAAGGGCAGCAACCGTGAGCTGCTCGCGGAGGTCGTCGGCAGGCTCGACGTCCAGGTCGAGCTGTCCGGCGGGATCCGCGACGACGAGTCGATCAAGGCCGCGCTGGCCACCGGCGCCCGGCGCGTCAACCTCGGGACCGCGGCGCTGGAGGACCCCGGCTGGACCACGCGGGTCATCGGCGAGTACGGCGACCGCGTCGCGATCGGGCTCGACGTGCGGATCACCGAGGCCGGGCACCGGCTTTCCGCGCGCGGCTGGACGTCGGACGGCGGCGACCTGTGGGAGGTGCTCGAGCGCCTCGACCGCGACGGCGCCTCGCGCTACGTCGTCACCGACGTCAGCAAGGACGGCACGCTGCGCGGGCCGAACCTCGACCTGCTGCGCGAGGTGACCGCGCGCACCGACGCGCCGGTGATCGCGTCCGGCGGAGTGTCCAGTGTGGACGATCTGCGGGCGCTCGCCGCGCTGTCGCGCGACGGCGTCGAGGGCTCGATCGTGGGCAAGGCGCTGTACGCGGGCGCGTTCACGCTGCCGGAGGCGCTGGCCGCCGTCGCCGAGCTCTGACCCCGGTTTCAGGCGTCCGGCTCGTCGAGTGCGATCGCGATGCCGACCGTGCGGCGCGTCCCGCCGCGCAGGCGGCTGAAGAACATCGTGGCCCGCCCGACGACCCCGTACTTGCGGGCGATCGCCGTGCGGGTCCGGTCGCTGCCCGCGTCGCCGAGCACCCGCGCCTGGCCCGCCACGACCGTGCCGTGGGTGCGCGACCCGCGGACGTCACAGGCCTGCACGGTGACGCGGCCGTTACGCCGGATGCGCTTGACCTTGCCCGCCTCGCGCGCGGACCACAGCACCAGCTCGCCGTCGAGTTCGGCGGCCCAGACCGGTGTCGGCACGGCGTCCCCGGTGCGGCGGAAGGTCGTGACGACCACGTATTTCTCCGCGGCGAGGCGGGCGAGTTCCGATCCCATGTGGACACCGTAGCCGCAGGGCGGGTGCACCTCTTGTGGTCTGCGTGATCGTGCACGATACTGGCCATCTGCTGTCAGTTTCGTTCAGCTTGCGTGGTCGATTCGCGCGCGGAACGGTGGGCCGCGCGCCGGCGTGAGGGCTCGGCATGGGCGATGCGGTTCGGTTCGCGCGGGGCGCGTTGTGGCGCGCCAAGGTCGCGAGGAGGGGCGCGCTCGTCGCGGTCCTCACCACCGTCGGCGCCATGGTGAGCCCCGTGACGGCGTTCGCGGAGCAGGCGCCGGTCACGGTCCCCGCGATCCGGCAGTGGACGGCCGGGACGGGGAGCTACACCTTCGCCCCGGGCTCGCGGGTGGTGGCCGTGCCGTCGCTGGCCGGCGTGGCGGCGACGTTCGCGGCCGATCTTCGTTCCCTCACCGGGATTCCCGTCGAAGCCGTGACCGGTGGCGAGGTGCGGACCGGCGATCTGGAACTACTCCACGGCGACGTCCCGGCGCCGCCCGAGGGGTACCGGCTGACCGTCGGCAGGGCTGTGCGGATCGAGGCCGCCTCCGGGGACGGCGTGTTCGCCGGGACCCGGACGGTGCTGCAGTGGCTGCGCCGGCGTCACACCCTGCCCGCGGGCACGGCGGCGGACTGGCCGGAGTACCCCGAACGCGGGCTGATGGTCGACACGGGCCGCCGGTATCTCTCGCTGCCGTGGCTGCGTGCGCGGATCCGCACGATGGCGTACTTCAAGCTGAACCACCTGCATCTCCATCTGTCCGATGTGGAGGGTTTCCGGCTGGAAAGCACGTCACATCCGGAGATCGTCTCGCCGCAGCACTACACGAAGGCCGAGATCACCGGCCTGATCGCCTACGCCGCGCGGTATCACGTGCAGGTGGTGCCGGAGATCGACATGCCGGGGCACATGACCGCGATCCTCGCCGCGCATCCCGGCCTCCGGCTGTCCACACCGGACGGGAAGACGCGGGACGGGTTCATCGACCTCGGCCGGCCCGCGTCCTACGACCTGATGCGGGATCTGCTCACCGAGTACCTGCCGCTGTTTCCCAGCCGTTACTGGCATATCGGTGCCGACGAGTACGTCACCGACTACGACGCCTACCCCCAGCTGGCCGCATACGCGCGGGCACACTACGGCCCGGACGCCACCGGCAAGGACGCCTACCACGGCTTCGTCAACTGGGCCGACGATCTCGTGCGTGCCGCCGGGAAGACCACGCGCATGTGGAACGACGGGCTCAAACCGGGTGGGGCGACTGTCACCGTCCACCCGGACGTCGTGGTCGAGCACTGGTCCGCGAGTGGCGCCTTCGGGCTCCCGTGGACGGGACCCGCGTTCACCGCGCGGCAGCTGGCCGACGCCGGACATCGCGTGGCGAACGCCGCGTTCACCCCGACCTACTTCACCACGGGTGGCGCCGGATCGCTGTTCAACGCCGGCCCCGCGGCGATGTACGACCGGTGGGCCCCGGACAAGTTCGTCGACGGCGCAACGCTTTCCGGGCCCGCGAACCTGGGGGCGAAGGTCCACCTGTGGTGCGACGACCCGAAGGCCTACACCGAGGAGCAACTCGGCGAGATCCTGCACGACCGGCTCGCCGTGCTCGCCCAGCAGACCTGGGGATCGGCGAAACCCGCCGCGCTCTACTTGTTGTTCCTGCCGCGGATCGCCGCCGTCGGCACCGCGCCGGAGTGACTTCTTCACGACGATGATGGGCCCGTCGCCGTGGCCCGTCGCCGTGGCCCGTCGCGAACGCTCCGTTCGGGACGGTGAACGTCCCGGACGGAGCGTTCGCGTCAGAGGGACCGTGGCAGATCCCCGGAG
>NZ_JBHYJW010000097.1:0-4175 GCF_042741125.1 Amycolatopsis sp. NPDC058986
GCACCACCCGACAAAACCACCCACCCGGCTACGCCGGTGAATACGCCGTAATCACCCCACCCACACACACCTGACCAGCGACTTGTCACGTCCCCTAGCGCACCCACCACCAGACGACGAAACTGGCAAGCATGACTGAGTCGTCGCCGTGGGGTACGCCGCATCCGCCGATCTCGAGCCCGGATGCGCCACTGTTCCCGCCGAAACGATCAACGCAACCGGTCCCGCCGTTGCTGCGTGCGAAGTTCACCGACGCGGCGGACGCGCAGGCGGTGTGGGTGGAGTACCTCAAGGTCGCCACCCAGCCGTGGTACGACGACGACGCGAACGACCCAGACGATGCGTACCGGACCGAGTGGGTTCGGCGTCTGCTGGTCGAGTACGCGGGCTGGGAGCAGGTCACCGCGGTAGTCGCCGACCGCCCCGGCGCGCGAGCACCGGTCTACGCGGCCGCCGCGGCGGAGCACGGCTACCACTGGCCGCAGGAGGAGGTCGATCGGCATCTGGATCACCTGCGCTGGGTACTGGCCACCTCTCGCAGTACCTGGCCCGAACCCACCCGCACCGCCTGGCGGCGCTACCTGGGCGCCTACGCCAACGTGTCCTCCACCGCCGACCATGAGCCGGAATGGACAGGCAGCGCATGGCGCCAGGCCGAACGCGAGGCCGACGCGCTGATCGACCACCTGCGCGAGCAGGAAATCCTCGCACGACACATCGTGTTGGACGTCGTGCTACCGGACCCGTGGCACCGCGAGCAGATCGAGCAGGTCGGCGCGGCGGTGCAGATGGACGCGCGGCACCTGGGCTGCGCGCTGCGCCATCTCGACGGCCGCGCGCGGCTGGCTCACCAGTAGCGGCGGCTGCCGGGACCGGTGACGGGCAGGACCGCGCCGGCGGGCACCAGCTGGCGGTCGAGAGGAATGCTCAGGCGGCCGTTGCCGCTGGACAGCGGCTCGTCGAGCGCGACGAGCGCGCACCAGCGGCCGGTCGAGGTGAGCACCCACGCGTACAAGATGCCGGTGACCTCGCGGGACTGGGAGATCCCGGACGCCCGCACCCAGAACGGAGTGTCCCGTCCCCGCGAGATCCCGCCGTGCGGCAGCCACAACCCCGGATGGATCCGGACCCGCTTCGGCGGGTCGACCACGCGCAGCGCCCGCCGCTCATCGCGAGGGTCTGTACCGGGCCGCACGTACTCGAACACGCGTTCTACCGTAACCCGGGTTCTGGTGATCGGCGCGGGGTGTCTGCCCTGGTGACCGGGGGTGCGCGCGCTGCTACGGTCCCGAGTGGACACCGCCGAAGGGGAGGGCATCGATGCTCAAGTTCGGGTCGTACAACCTGCTCAATTACACCGCCGCCGCCACCGATGATCTGTCCGAGGACGGGGAGCGGCAGCGACGGGTCGAGGCCGTTATCCGCGAGCTTGACGTCGACGTGCTCGCTGTTCAAGAGGTCATCGTCCCTGACCACCTCGACGTCGACGAGCGTGCGACGACGGCCGCGGCGCGGCTGCGAACGCTGGCCGATCGGGTCGGCATGACCTGCATCCTCCCCGACGGCACTGCCGCGGTGGGCCTGGGGAATCACCGGTTCTGCGTCGCCCTGTTGTGGCGCTCGGGGATCACGCCCGTCGGGGTCGGGCGTGTCTACAGCGGCGTCAACGCGTGGCACTCGATCCTCACCCAGGCGCTGGACGTCGGCGCGGCCCAGCCGGTGGTGTTCGGGTCGTATCACGCGACACCGTTCGGGCAGTATCGGCGCGCGGACGAGGCCGAGCGGGTGGTGTCGACGCTGACGCGCTCGGGTTCGCCGGGGGTGATCGGCGGGGACTGGAACGGGATTTCCGCGGACCGCATCCTGCGGTCGCGCTGGCTCGGCGAACACGACGGCGACACGGATGCGTGGGTGCTCTACGACGTCGACCCTTACGTCCAGCCGGGGATCCGCTGGCACTCGGACTTCGTGTACCAGTGCACCTGGGACTACGACGAGGACGGGCGGCGCCACTGGCAGGCCGACCGCCGTCCCGGGGAGATCCTCGCCGCCGGCGGGCTGCGTGACGCCGCGGCCGTGCTCAACGTGACGCCGTGGCAGCCCACGACCGGCCACTGGCGCGGCGACGCCGCCGACCCATATCCGCAGCGGCGAATCGACCGCGTCCACTGCACCGCCGACGTCGTGTCCGCGCTGCGCGGCTACGAGGTCGGCGACACCGAGCTGGCGCGCACAGCGTCCGACCACCTGCCCGTCGTCGTCGACCTCGACCCCGCCGCCATCACCCGGAGCACGCGATGACCACCCCGGTACCGCCGCCCGTCGACGAGCCCACCGCGACGCGATTCGACCACTTCCTGGCCGACGATCTCGGCTGGCCGAACGGCTTCCCGCCGATCGGCGACGCCCTCGACGACGACACCGTGCCCTGGTGGCGGACCGGTTGGGACCCCGCCCACGAACGCGAAACCGGCCTGACCGACTGGCTGCGCTGGCGCGGGATCGCCCTGGCCGACAGGCCCGACCACGCCGTGGTGATCCTGCCCGAAGACGCCGCCCACGCCTTTTACGGACGCTTCGGGCACCTGCTCAACGTGCTCGCGTCCGTGCCGCTGGCCGTGTGCGTCGACAGCGGCGGATCCCACCGCCCACCCGACGACGTACTCGAGCACTACCGCACCTGGTGGACCTACGGCGCCCGCCTCTACGGCACCCTCACCGTCATGACCGCCGACGGCGTCGACACCGTCGCCTGCCCCCAGTGCGGCGCCACCGAACCCCTCATGCTCACCGCGTCCTGCCACGCCATCTGCCCCATCGACGGCCACCGCTGGACACCCACCATCCCCGCCTACTCCTGGCTCCCCCACCTCGATCCCCCGCCACCCCGTCGATAACAGCACGGCGCCCCGGGGTGAATACGGCGTATTCACCCCGGGGCGCCGTGCTGTAGGCGGCTATTCCTCAAGATCGACGCCGTTCGCGTCGTAGCCAGCGATGTAGAGGGTGTCTTCCAGGCCGGGTTCGTAGCCGTGCATGACAGCGCGGCTGAACGCATCGCCCGCAGTTTCGAGGTCGCGCCGGTCGAGGGCGTTGGCGGCGGTGGTGAGGTAGTTGGCCATGGTGGGTGTGACGTCGAGGGGGCCAGGGGTGCGTGTCTTTTGGGGGTCACCGTCGTACTCGACGTCGACAGTGCCGACGTCGAGCCTGGTGGCTCGCCGGAGCCGTTGGGCGGCGAGTCCACTCAGGCCGGAGGCGTCGCTGGCGGCGCGGATGATGTTGTGGGCGCGGGCGCGGGGGTAGCTGGCGGAGAGCCAGCGGCGTGCGGTGCGGCGGCTGATGCCTTCGTAGTCGGCGAGCCAGCGGGCGGCGCTGGCGCCGTGGACGGCGCGGATGGCGGCTTGGGCGTGGTGAACCTGGGCATGGCGGCCCAGGTCCCGGACAACCTCGGAGAACAGCACTACTGGGCCTTTCGTGCGGTGTCGGCGGCGGTGACGGCACGGCGAACGAGACCGACGCGTCCGGCCTGGTGATGGCGGATGAGGTCGGCAGTCACCTCGCCCCAGCGATTGAGGTGCCATTTGCCGGGCTGGTGTTCGTGCGGGCCGGGCTGGTCGGCGTAGTCGAGTCCGGCCGGGCGCACGGGCGCGGCCTCGTCGGTGGCGAACCAGAACGCGTCTTTCATGCCGCCGAAGGGGACGACGTCGGCCTTGTCGATGGCGCGCAGGGCGTTTACTCCGGCGGTGGCCACGAGCATGTCGGCCCAGTCGTGGCGCAGCGTCCCGCGATCGTTGTTGCGGTCGGAGCGGAGCAGGCCACCCAGGAAGGTCGCGTACATCGCCTTGAGGACGCCCAGGGCGAGGTCGGCGCCGGGTTCTCCGGCGGCGCGGGCCTGGGTGAGCGCGAGTCGGGCGGTGCGCACTTCTTTGGCCCAGACGGCGAGGCGGCGGCCGTAGCGGGCGGGGGTTCCGCGGCGCTTGTCGCCGGAGGGCCAGACCACCGCGCGGGCGAGGTCGACGGCCACGCCGCGGTCCTTGGCGAGGAATTTGAGGCTGGGGATGGGTAGCCACCATCCGGTGTCGAGGGCGGCGCGGATCTCGTCGGCGGTGGCGGGGTCCTCGACGTGGCGGCGCGTGAGTTCGGCCTGTACGGCGCGCGCGAAGTCGCCCAGTTCC
>NZ_JBHYJW010000097.1:4272-8290 GCF_042741125.1 Amycolatopsis sp. NPDC058986
AGTCGAGGGCGGCGCGGATCTCGTCGGCGGTGGCGGGGTCCTCGACGTGGCGGCGCGTGAGTTCGGCCTGTACGGCGCGCGCGAAGTCGCCCAGTTCCTCGTCGGCGTCGACGACGAAGCGGCGGGCGGTGCGGTCGGCTTGGCGCCGGACGAACCCCGGGTCGGGTGTGCTCGTGCCGTCCGGGGCCGTGTCGGTGTCGGCGGGTTCGGCCGGGGTGGTCACGTCCCCGGTGGTGGGTGAATACGGCGTATTCGCCTCGCCCTGGTTGCCCTGGGGCTCGATGGGCTGGAGCGGGCAGACGTCGGCGAGCCAGCACGTGTAGTGCCAGGGGGTGCCGTAGACGCGCTGTGCGGTGAGCTGGTCGCAGCGGTGGCACGGGCGCGGTTCGCTCTGGCCGCTTTGGGCCAGGGGGACGTCGTCGTGTCCGGCGAGCAGGCCGACCACGAGGCCGACCGCGCGCTGCAGGTCTTCGAGGACCGGCCACCACGTGACTTCGCGTCCGGTGGGGCCGGGGTGGTCGGCGTCGCGTTCGGTGGCGAGGCGGTGGGCGATGGCGAGGGTGCCGCCGGGGCCGACGATGTCGGCCAGGCGCTCGCGGGCGGTCGGCCGGGTCACTGGGCGGGCCTCCACTCCGGCCAGTGCTGGGCCAGGAGTTCGCGTCCGGCATCGGTCAGCCGGGCCTTGACCGACTCGCCGGGCTCGACCGGGACGTACGGGACGGAGATCCAGCCGGACGCTTCGGCGTCGACAAGGCCGCGGCTGTCCGCGGCGCGTGCGCGCTGGGCGGCCAGTTCCCAACCCGCGCGGGCGAGACGGACGCGTCCGCCGTCAACGGCGGACAGCAGCCGGAGCTGCGACTCACTGATCATGATGGCTCCTTTCACGACGGAAGCCACAATACCCCGAAGTTCGGAACTTCGGAAGTTCCGAACTTAGGCGGTGTGTCGTCGGGTCTGGGACTTCGCCGGGCCGGACTTCTGCAGGTCCAACCCCTCGCGCACCCGCGCCACAATGCCGGTCGCGATCTCTTCCTCGGTGTCGCCATGCAGCTCGTCGCGGACGGACATGAGCAGGTCGACCGCAATCCGGACCAGCGTCGCGTCGGTGATCCGCTCAGCCTTGGTGGTGCGCTGGCGGGCGACCTGGCCGCGCAGGTCGAGTAGGTCGGTGACCTGGTCGGGCCAGAGCCCGAAGTCGCGCCTCGTCATGGCCGCCGTCTTGGGGCCGTCGTCGGTGACGCGGCCGCGGTCGGCGAACGACGGGATGTCCTGGGGCAGGGGCATGGATCCTCCTCGGGTCGAGCCTGGGCGCGGGTGAATACGGCGTATTCACCCGCGCCCAGGGCACGGTCACTTGGGTTTGCGCAGGCTCTTGATCAGGTCGGTGATCTCCTCTGCGGTGAGCTGGGCACGCAGCGCGGCGGCGAGCTGCGACGGCGAGCGCTCCGCCACCCGAATCACGAGCGCCGGTTTCCGACGCGGCAGCTTGTCGCGCTTGGCCGTGTCGGCGGCGGCCGGGGTGGGCGAGGCTGTCACGTCCCTCCCGGCGGCCGCGGCCTCGTCGTCGCCCGGGGCCGTCGGTGCCGGGGTGAATACCGGGTATTCACCCGACTCGGCAGTGGCCGCGGACCAGCGTGCGAGCTGTTCGTCGGCGGGCAGCCGTTCGGAGATGAGCCAGGACTGCACCACGCTCTCCGGCAGCTCTCCGGCGGCCAGCTTGACCTGCAGATCGGGGTGCAGTCGCGGGCACTCGCGCGCGGTGGTCCAGGTGATCCGGTCGGCCTCGATCGCGTCCTGTAGCTCGGGTGCGAGCTTGGTCAACCCGATGCGGTGGTTGACCCAGGCGGGCGTGCGCCCCAGTGCCGCGGCCAGTTTCCGTTCGGAGCCGTACCGCGACACCATCCGCGCGAGGTGCCTGCCCAGGTGCAAGTTGTTGACCGATCGGCGGCGGTCATTCTCGGAGATCACTGCCTTGTCGATCTGGTCTTCGGTCCACTCGTCGTGGATCTCGTACCGCAGTCCTGGGATGCCGGCCTTTTTGGCGTTGGCGAGTCGGAGGCATCCGTTGATCACGACGAACGGTTCTGGGCCGACCTGGTCGGCAAGGTATGGCTTGCGATCGAGGAACGCGGCCAGGCTCATGATGTTGATGTTCTGGAGCTGGCCTTGTGTCTTGAGGTCTTCCGCGTCGCTGTCGTCCCCTTCGGCATTGAGTGGCCGGGTGTTCTCCGGGTTCGGCTGCAGATCGGCGACGGGCATGACCAGCCCGTTTTCGACGGCGACGACCTCGTCATCGTCTGCGCCCAGGACGACACGCATCACTCGCCTCCGTTCACGGCGATCTCCATCGCCAGCTTCAGGAAGTCGGTGCGTGCCTCCGTGGAAACCCTGTTCTTGGGGAAGGTCGTGCACAGCCGTCCGGCCGCCGACGCGTTGGTGTGGACCTTGTACCGGCGAACCACCGTGGTGGCCAGCGGGAACCCAGCGCGTTCGACGCGCTTCTGGGTGTCGACCAAATCGCCGGTGCCGTCCCTGGGATCCCAGTTGTTGATCACCACGAGGTAGGGGATGCCGAGCGGCTCGACCACTTCCCGGATAGTGCGCTTGAGCGGGTTGAAAGCGAGGTCTTCGGGTTCGAGCGGCAAGAGCACCATGTCCGCCGATTCGAGCGAGGCCCGCACGATCGACTTTTCCAGCGGCTGGTCTCCCTTGTCCTGGTCCGTACCCTTGGGCAGCCAGCCCGGACTGTCGACGAAGATCCGTTTGTACTGCCGCGAGGTCTTGAGCTTGGCCAGCACGCGCGGGTTCTCGTCTTCCTGGGCGTAGTCGAGCGGCAAGGGCCGCTTCGCCTTCCAGAAGACTTTCGAGACCTTGTCCAGCCAGTCGACGAGGCTGGTTTGCGGGTCGGTGCTCACGGTGAGCACCTGGGCCTTGCACTGGCGCAGGAGCGCCCGGAGTTGCGCGTCAGCGCCCGGAGCGGCCAGGTCGAGGCGTTTGAGTGCGGCTTCGACGTCCGGGGGCACCATCGGCGGGAACGCTTCCGCGGTGGTGGCTCCCAACTGGACGGTGAGGGTGGTCTTGCCCACCCCGCCTTTCTGGCTGACGATGACGGTGACCTTGGTCATTTTCGCTCCGTGTGCTTTCCCGTACTGGTACTTCGGAGACGGGGTGAATACGCCGTATTCACCCCGGGGTCGGTGGGGTTCGCAACGTCCAGAACCCCCGCAACCGAAGTTCGGAACTTCGGAAGTTCCACACTCTACCCGCTTCGGTCGCCGGGGTGAATACGCCGTAGTCACCCCGGCGCGGCGCGCGCTGTCACGTCCCCGGCAAGCAACAAGGAAGGCCCCCGCCGTGTCGGTGGGGGCCTTCCGGGCTCTGGTCGAGGATCAGGCGGCGCGCTGCCGCTTCCGTTTGAGCTTCATCGCGGCGATTGCTCGGGCGGTAGCTCCGGACTGGCTGGGCATGGGTTCTCCTTCGGGTTCGCTTGGGATTCAGCGGCAGATGAGCGGGTTGATCGCGGCGAGCTGGGTGATCAGGTTGTGTGCGTCTTGCTCGTCGATGTGGGCTTTGAGCGCGGCGACGTGATCAGGTTCTGTGTTCTCGTCGAAGGGAGTGGTGACGATGACCGGAAGCCCATGCTGGAAATGACCACGCAGGTGCAGGAACAGGGTGGGGTCGCGGTGGTGGTACTTGCCGATGGTCATGTCCTGCACCGTCGTCAGGTCCTGCCAGGCGGCGAGTGATCGCAACTTGCGTGGCGCTGGGGCGGTCAGGTGCACCCAGAGCACGCCGGGCGCGTGCGGGTGCTCGGTCACTGAGGCTGGTCCGAGCGGGGAACCGTCGATGAGTTCGGCGATCTGGTTGATACCGCGGATATCGAGGTGGTCGGGCACGGCAGGTTCCTTTCAGGCGGTTGTGGTGGGTACCTGGGTCGGGTCGAGTGATCCGCGCTGGGCAAGGCGGATGGCAAGGCGGGTGATCAGGCGCCAGTGCGTGTTCACCAGGCCGCGGGCAC
>NZ_JBHYJW010000097.1:8384-11404 GCF_042741125.1 Amycolatopsis sp. NPDC058986
GCGGAACCCGGCGGCGTGGGCCAGCTCGTGCGCGGCGGCCACGAGGCGGTCGGGATCGATGGTGTCCTCGGTCATGTCACGTCCCCTCTCTTGGGTGTGGTTGGGGTGCTCCGGCGGTGGTGGTCTTGGGTGGCGGCGCCACCGCCGGAGCAAGCCATTTTCGTTACTTTGTGTAACTGTCAGGTGGGGTGTCAGGCGCGGGGTTTCGGAGGTGTCAGCGGGTGTCAGATCGGGTGTCAGACGGTGTCTGACAGGGGTCTCGCGCCTACGCGTTGGGGGTGATCTTGGGGCCGCTGACACTCGTCAGGTGTCAGGTGTCAGCGGCACCCGTGGCGGTCACGCTGTGTGCTGTGTGGCGGTTCAGGCGGCGGCGTCGTCGGCGGGCGGGAACTCGTAACGGCCTTCGACGTCGGTTTCGATGAGCAGGCCCTGCTCCGCCATGCGAGCCATTTGCGGCGAAACCCAGGAGCGAGAGCGGACCTGCTTGAAGAAGGCGTCGGGGATGTCCTTCGGGCCGACCACGGTGAGGCCGCGGGCGCGCAGCTCGCGCAGGACGTCGATGAGCAGTTCGGCCGCGCGGGCGGTGCTGACCTTCTGGCGGGGGAACTGGAACGTGTCGGCCGGGTCGGCGGGGGGCAACTCGGTGTCGGGGTCGACGTCGTCGCCGAGCCCAGGCTCGGGGTTGGTGGGCAGCATGGAGTCCTCGTCCGGGTTGGTCGAGTCGGCGGGGACGCCGCTGGCCTCTGCGAGGGCGGCGGCGAGGTCTTCGGGGGTGTAGAGCACGTCGCGGGCCTGCGAGCCGTTCGCGGGGCCGACGATGCCGCGGCGTTCCAGCGCGTCCATCAGTCGGCCGGCGGCGGCGAACCCGATGCGCAGCTTGCGCTGCAGCATCGACGTGGATCCGAACTGCGACGTCACGAGCAGCTCCGTGGCCAGGAGCAGCACGTCGGTGTCGAACTCCTCGTCGTCGACATCCGGGGCGTCTCCGGCGTTCTGAGGGGCCGTTTCGGCGGTGTCGGTGGCCTGCGCGCCGAACTGGGCGCGGAAGGCCTCGATGTAGGCGACCATCTCGTCGTCGCCGCCGTCGTAGGTGCGGGCGGGCCGGGTGAACCGGTCCTCGTCGATGCCGGGGACTTCGAGGTAGTTGTAGCCGGGGCGCTTTGCCTGCCACTGGCCAGGATTCGCACCCTGGTCGACGGTCTCCTCGGACAAGCAAAACCGCGCGTCGCTTTCGGTCTTGACGCCGAAGCACCACGATCCGCCCAGCTGGGCGCGGGTGTCGGTGGGCATGTTGACCGCGGTCGCGCGCTGCAGGCTGATGACAATCGAGATGCCCGCGGACCGCGCGGTCTGCGCGATGTCGATCATCTCTTCCGAATCACGGATCAGCTGGGCGGCCTCTTCGATCCACACGACGAGGTATGGCATACCGCACCCGGGAACCCACTGGTCCAAGCCCTGCGCGCCGAGCTTGTCGGTCCGTTCGCGGATCTTGGCCTTGAGGTCGGTGATCATCTTTTCGCCCGCGTGCTTGGTCAGCGCGGTGCGGTGGATGTACTTCTCGAACTTGCCGACGGTCTGCTTGCCCTTGGACGGGTCGGCCACCCACAGTTCGGCGTCGACGCGGGTCAGGACCTCGGTCCAGGCGCGTTTCGCCGCGTGCGACTTCCCGGCGCCGGACATGCCCATGACCAGGATGTGCAGCGCGTTGCGCCCGGCGGCCGGGTCGCCGGGGAACCAGAACCTCAGCGGTTCGCCGTCTTCGTAGATGCCGGTGACGATCGGGTCCATGATCGAGCCGCCGAAGGAGCTGGGGCCGGGCCATGGCGTCTTCGTCTTGAGCATGTCGACGGGGACAACGGTGAGGGTGGCGCGGTCGGCGTGCTCGGGATCCGGGGCAACCCGGACAGCGTTGGCGGGCACCGACAGGCCGCTGGCGATCCTGCCCTTGGCCTGGGTGACGTCGTCGGCGGTCAGCTCGCCGGACGGGAGCTGCAGCGGGATTTCGACTTTGTTCGGGCCGACCTCCAATTCGCCCCGCACCTTGGTTCCGGCGAGTTTGACCGCTTTGAAGAACTGGTTTTCGTTCTTGTCTCCCTTTTCACCATTGTTGGTTTTCAGGATGCGGCGGACATTCCAGGAGAGCGCGAGCGCGGGGGCGCCCATGAGCCACATGTCCAGCAGCGGGTGCTGGCCGGGGCCGACGATGGTGGCCGCGGTCAGCCAGGCCGATCCGCCGACGACGCTGGTCAGCGCGTGGGCGCGCTTGCCGGGGTCCATCCGCATCTTGGCGACCAGGCCGGTAAGGCCCGCGCTGACGAGGGTCAGTCCACAGGTGGCCCAGGGCAGCGCGGCCGGGTCGGTGCCCCACACGGCGTGGGTGAGCGCACCGACCGGCCACAGCGCCAGGGAGGAGGCCCACGCGGGCAGGAACGGGATGATCCGCTCCCGGAGCCCGCGAGTGTCGTTCTGGAACATGTTCGGCGACATGGCGGCGTTCCCGCGGTTCATGAGTGCCATTTCTCGGTTTCTCCTTTCGGGGGTGGTGCGCGGGAACCCGCGACCGCAATTTCTGGCCGTTTTTCGGGGGGTTAGCCCTTGAGGTCGAAGTGTTTCTTCGAGCGCGCGGGGGTGTTGTTCAGGAAATGGCGCTCGAAACTGAGGTAGCAGCGAACGAGGCCGACACAGGCGGCGTCGACACCTTCGGCGGCGTGGCGGAGGTGGTTGGCGACGATGCGCGCCTTGACCTTGGCGTCGACCATGCCCATGCCGGGCACTTCCTTGAGCACGGCGCGCAGTTCCTCAGCCGAGATCCGCAGTTCGTTGGACAGCGGGCGGATCAGCGTGCGGCCGTTCTGGCAGTACTTGTGGAGCTGGCTCGTGCTCTCGAAGGTCGGCTCTCCGAGCGTCCAGGACGTCATGGGTTCTCCTTGGGTTCGGTTCTTCGGGTTCGGGGTTCTGCTCAGTAGCCGTGGCGGATGCGGGAGTTGAGCGTTTCGCTGGCGCGGTCGCGGTCGCGT
>NZ_JBHYJW010000097.1:11500-14490 GCF_042741125.1 Amycolatopsis sp. NPDC058986
TCGGTCGCGGTCGGGGCATCCGTTTCCTGGCGGACGATCGCCTGGTGACGTGACTCGCGGTGGTCTTCGTCGGCGAGCGTGCCCTCGACGTCGATGTCGGGGTTCCAGACCGGGGCGGGGCGGCGGGTCCACTGCTCGCCGTATTCGCCGTACTTGGGGTAGTTCAACGGTTTTCTCCTGTCCTTTGTGGATTTCTTGGGTCAGCTGACGCTGCGCAAGCCGGGGTCGGG
Organism: Amycolatopsis sp. NPDC058986; assembly: GCF_042741125.1. Classification (NCBI taxonomy): domain Bacteria; kingdom Bacillati; phylum Actinomycetota; class Actinomycetes; order Pseudonocardiales; family Pseudonocardiaceae; genus Amycolatopsis; species Amycolatopsis sp. NPDC058986. The sequence goes on from NZ_JBHYJW010000097.1 coordinate 11,731, forward strand.
GGTGGCGAGTGCGTCGCGCAGTTCCTGCGCGACCGGGACGCCCAGGCCCTCGTCGAGCACGTCGCGGACGTACGCGCTGATGCGCTTGACGCCGGGGTTCTCCGGCAGCTCGCCGCGCGTGATGGCGGCCTGCAGCGAGGGCAGCAACGCCGTTGCGCGGGCGGAGAGAACGACGGGGGCCTGTTCAGCGGGGGTTTCGGTGTTGTCCGCGTGGGGTTCGGGTTCTGGAACCTCCGGCACCGTGACCGTGGTCGGGGCCGGGTTCGGGACGTCCAGAAGGGACGGTGGGAGCGTGTACCGGACGGTGCGGGTGTCGATGAGCTGGCGGACCTCGGGAGCGAGGCTGGGCTGGACGCGGCCTCCGATGATGACCAGCTCGCCGCCAGCGGCGGCCTTGCGGTCCTCGGATTCCTCGCGGCGGACGATCGCGCGGGCCAGGCGGCGGTCGCGGCGGCTGGACTCCGGGCCGACGCCGTACCGGTCGACCCAGGCCAGTTCCCACGCGGTGTCGTGGTCGAGCTCGCGGGCGGCGCGGATGCTGGCGGCCGCCAGCGACAACCGCGGGTAACGAAGGTGACGCCACAGCGCCAGGCCCGGACGGCGGCCAGCGACCTCGGCGGAGTTGAGGCCCTGGCGGATCGAGTGCAGGCCGATTCCGAGCAGGGACAGCGCACCGAGGGCGAACGCGGCGGCCGGGCCGTTGTCCTGCAGGCCGTGCGCGGCGTTGATCGCGGCCGCCACCCCCGCCAGCACCCACGCCCACGTGGTGAGCGAGCCGGTCGACTTGCGCTCGCTGGTGCGGCGGTGGGCCTCGAACAGCACCACCCAGGCGCCGGTTTCGATGCTCGCGGGGAACGCGTGGTTGAGCGGGACGGGGATGTGCAGGGCAGTCGCGGCGAACGCTGCCTGGGCGGCCCAGGCCAGCGTGATCGGCAGGACAATCACCGTGGCCCAGAGCGCGGCGTTGGCAGCGTCGGGAATCCGGTCTCGGACGGCGGTGAGGGTGTTGCGCCGCTCCTGGCGGCGGGTGGCGGCGAGCTGGGCCAGGTGTGCCTGGGTGGCGCGGCGGCGGGCCTCGCGGCGGTCGGCGACGTCCTGTTCCAGGGCGGCCGCGGCGACGCGGTCGGCGCGGCGTTCCGCGCGCAGCTCGTGCAGGTACGACGTGATCATCCGGCCACCTCGACGTCGTCGCGGGTGATGTCGTCGGCGTTCGCGGCCTGGCGGGCCTGTTCGGCGGCGGCCTGGGCGGCGCGGTCGGCGAGGATCGCGCGGCGCATCCGGCGGGCCTGCAGCTCGTCGACCACGGCCACGAACGGCCAGATCCCGCCGATCAGGGCGCCGACAAACACCCACGCGGCCATGAGCGAGCCGGGCGCGTCGACGCCGGCGAGTACGACCGTGCCCGCGGCGGTGATGCCCCAGGCGACGGCGGTGCACAAGGCGTTGGGCAGGTAGACCAGGACGGCGTCGACGCGGGATCGGCGGGTGGTCGGGGGCGGGAACTCGATACGTGCGGACACGAGGGGATCTCCTTTCGGCAGCGCGGGGTCAGCGGGCGGGATCGAGGTCGGGGAGACGATTGATCACGGTCTTGACCAGGTCCGCGAGGTCTTCCGGCACCAGGCCCTTGTCGATCGCGGCGAGCGCGGCGTAGGCGTCGGCGAGGCGGAGCGCGGTGAGCTGGTACAGCTCGGCCATGCGTTCGCGGTGCTGCGAGAACTCCTCCTTGCGACGGGCGAGCACGCCGTACTGGCTCTCGTTGCTGGCGGCGGCCTGGGTGATCAGGTCGGCGGCGTACTGCAGGTACTTCGACACGGGGTTCTCCCTGGGGTTCGTTGGGTTCAGGCGGCAAGTGCGTAGCCGCGCTGGGCGGCGTGGCGCTCCCAGAAGCGGGTGCGGGTCTCGCAGTCGCTGCAGAGCCGCGAAATCGTGGACAGGTAGTAGGTCTGCTCTTCGCCGCATCCGCCGCGGCCGCGCTGGCAGATCCGGCGGGCCTGCAGCGCGAGCGCGATCGCGTTGAGCTGGTCGTTCGTCGCTGTGCGCTTCGGCACGGAGCGGGACACGAGGTAGAGCAGGGCGAAGTCCTGGGCGCGCAGGCCTTCGCGGCGGTGCTGGAAGCGCAGGCAGGCGACCGGAGCATGGCCGCCGGGGCGGCGGCCCATCGCGCGGAGCTGGCGGTACGTCGCGAAGATCTCGCGCGGCGCCCAGCCCCAGGCCAGGACCGGCAGGCCGTCGAACGTGCCGCGGGTGAGGACCTCGCCCAGGCCGTCGACGTGCTGCCACACGTAGGGCCACTGCCGCTTCCCGGACATCAGGCCACCGCCGCCAGCTCATCGGCGAGCTTCTTGAGCAGCTGGACGGCGTGGGCGTGCGCGGCGTCCGCGTCGGCGTCGTGGCCACCGAGCAGGCGCAGCGTGGCGGCCTTGCGCTCGTACCAGGTGGCCTCGACGTCCAGCGGGGACCCGTCGGCGGGGTGGTGCAGCGCCAGGTCCTGCAGTTCGGCGATGGCGTTGCGCATCACGCGACCCCCCGTTCCGCGGCCGCGGCCGCGTCGGCGGCGTCGCGGAACATCCACACCCCGGGGGCGATCTTGACCAGCTCGCCGTCGAGGGCCAGGCGGTCCAGCTCGGCCTTGACCCAGGCGCGCGAGCGCTGGCGCTCGAAGACCTCGGCCGGGATGTCGTCGAGCACCACGGTGTGGGCACCTTCGACGACCTGCAGGTGGTGCAGCACCTTGGCCAGCACGGTGCGCGCGCCGCC
>NZ_JBHYJW010000097.1:14585-22934 GCF_042741125.1 Amycolatopsis sp. NPDC058986
CGAAGACCTCGGCCGGGATGTCGTCGAGCACCACGGTGTGGGCACCTTCGACGACCTGCAGGTGGTGCAGCACCTTGGCCAGCACGGTGCGCGCGCCGCCAAGGCCCTGCTTGGTGTGCGGGATCCGCGGGGCGGGCGGCTGCAGCTCGCCGACGCGGATCCGCTCCTGACGCTCGCGGGCAGCCTGCTCGCGCAGAGCACGACGCTCCTGCTCGGTGGTGCCCGCCCAGATACCGAACGGCTCGTTCGGGACGGCGTAGCGGGCGCAGTCCTCGAGCACCGGGCACCGGACGCAGACCGCGCGGGCCTGGGCGACCTGGGCCTCGAACGCCGGGCCGGTCGTGGCGACCGGGAAGAACAGCTCCGGATCCTCGTCGCGGCACGCGCCGTGACCCTCGAAGTCGGGGAAGCTCATGCCGCCACCGCCTCGTCGTCGAAGGACACCACGACGAGGTCCGCGACGGGCTCGACCAGGGGCAGCGAACCCCCGAGAACCCCCGCGACAGTCGCCGTCATCTCGCGCATCCCGACGCTCGAACCAACCAACTGGACGCCCGCCCGACGCGCGCCGATCAGCTCCAGATGAGCCGACGCCAGCAACGCGGCATCCTCGACCGAAACCGGGGCGAACCTCTCCTGAACTGCGGAAACGCTCCTCATGCTGGTGATCCCCTTCCCTTGCTGTCTGGCGGGGTTCGGCAGTGAACCCTTAAACACGTTGGACACTTTCGATGTGTCTAATGTGTCCATGACGTTAGCCGGGTCACGCTGCCCGACGCAAGGGTTTTGGGTATATTAGATGCATCGAATACTGTTTTCGCAGGTCAGAGGCTCGAACCTAAGGAGAACCCTCAGTGGCATCGACGGCCGGACAGGCCGCCTACGTCCGCATTGCGGCAGAGTGGGCAGAGAAGATCGACTCCGGAGAGCTTGCGCACGGCGACCCCTTGCCGACTCGCGACGAACTGGCGGAGTCGTACGGCGTGTCCAAGACCGTGATCCGGGATGCGCTGGGGTTGTTGCACCAGGACGGCTACCTAGAGTCGAATACGCGACGCGGGACCCGGGTCTTCCGCTTAAAAAGGTACGACCTGCCAATGTACGTACTCGAAGCCGATGACCGCGGAAAGGATGCTTTTAACGATGCGGTTACAGCTCAGAACGGAGCGCCCTACCAGCATATTCGCGTAGAAACGATCGTGCCGAACTCACACATAAAGGACGGTCTGAACCTCGCTGACGGGGCTTTGGTGCTTGCGCGTCGCCGAATGCGCACTATCGACGGGATACCCTATTGTCTCTGTGACTCGTTCTTTCCATTTGACCTGGTTAAGGGAACCCCGATTGCAGACCCGACAGATATCAAGAGCGGCGGTCGGCACGTTCTTCGCGAATTAGGGGTGGAAATGGTCCGCCATAGTGACAAAATCCGGGGGCGGCGCCCGCACACTCGCGAGATTGCCGAGCTTGAGATCTCAACAGGACTGCCTGTGATCAGGCATGATCGCCTGAGCTACACGGCGGACGGTCTCCCTGTTCGGCTTATGTCTTCGTCGTTCCCGACCGACCGATGGCAGCTCACTTACGAGGTGGAAAAGTGAGTCCAAGCCCGCTGTTAATACACCAGGCAGTTACCGAAAAGGACGCTGCCGAAGCGGTTAAGCTTCTAATCGCGCGCGCCGATTGGCTACAGGACCACGGCAGTGACCAATGGGGTAATTTTCGGGAAAAGAAGGCGGAGCTACTGCATTCTGCACTTAAGAGAACTTGGCTTCTTCGAGAACGAAGCACGGGAAAGGTGGTCGGCACGATCGCATTCGTCGATGCTGACGCGGAATTCTGGACGCCAGAAGAAAGAGAGGTGCCTTCGGTTTACGTTGCAAAGCTCGCCACGGCTCCGGAAGCAACCGGCCAGGGCCTTGGACACGTTCTACTGGGCTTCGCCATGTACAGCGCCTACCTGGACTGGCGCTCACAGGAAGTCAGGTTCGACGCATGGAAAACATCCCCTGAGCTGCACCGATACTACGAACACGCAGGCTGGACTCACCTGCGAACCGTCGATCTTCCCCACAGACGATCCGGCGCGCTCTTCAGCCGCCCTGTCGACCGAACCAGGAGCAACGAACTACCTGTCGGGCTGGAGATCGCCCCATACCTGCCGAACTGGAAGCCGAGGGAAGGCAAAGATCTCTCCGGAGAACTTTGGTACGGCGGCAACGGTGAGTAGCCCCCGACCGCGGACCGCAGCTCGTTGGCTGACACGCCAGGCGGCCAGATCCCGCAGGACACCGCCCGTACGCGGGATTATCTGACCCTAGACAAGACGAAAGCCCCCGGTGGTTTGGCGGCCGTGGGGGCTTCGTACCGAGACGCAAAAGCTCGACACGTGCAGCGTACGGCACTTCGGTGGCCGTGCGCATCCCCTTGAGGGGCGTGTCGGGTCGAGAGGACAGACACGTGAGCAACGAGGCCCAGGGCCTTGTGCGGAATCTGGCCATGTCGGCGCCGCACAAGCCAATCTTGATGGCGTATGCCAACTACGCGGATGAGTCCGGCTACTGCTGGCCGGGGATCGACACGATTGCGTGGGACACCGGTTACAGCGAACCCACGGTGAAGCGCGCCCGGCGCGAGCTGATCGACGACGGATGGATGGGCAGCAAGCGCCGCTTCGGCAGCTCGGCCGCTACCCGGCTGAACCTGGTGAAGATCGCGGCGGCCGCCGTCGACCGTGGCGACCGAACCCGGCTGAACCATGACATCGAGTTCGCGCGCGACGAGAACGAATCCGCAGGTCGAGCACGAACAGATCAGAGCGATCCGAACGCGGCGAAGAGCGGTGCCGGCACTCGCAAATCCGCAGGTCGGAGCCGAAGGGATCAGAGTGATCCGAACGCGGCACGATCAGATCACTCTGATCCCAACGATCAGATCACTCTGATCCCAACGAGGGATCAGAGTGATCCCCTATCCATCACTGATTCGTCAGAAGATCCCTCAGTCGAGACGGAACGAGTGACAGAGGGACGGAGGGAGATCTCCGCGAAGGAAGAACCCGCGGCGCCGCCAGAGTGGGCGCTTCGACTCGTGCTCGATCTCGACTACGGGCAGCGACGGCCGACGACGAAGCATGCGGCGCAGCTGGCACGCCTGGTGGCGGCCGCGCGGGATGAGCACGGGCTGAGCGAGTCCGAAATTCGGCAGCACTGCCGCGCGACGCTGCAGGCCGCGAAGACGTCGCCAGTGCCGTACCTGCTCGGTGGGCTGGCACCGGATCGACTGCCGATGCCGCGCCCGCGTTCGGTCGCCAAGCCGTCGACGTCGACCAGGCCGACGTCGACGGAGACCGCGCCACCCGTCGACAGGCTGCTCGCGAGCGGTACTCAACTCGACTTCCTGCCGTCCCGCCTGCGCGGCAACACAACGCCCCAGAAAGGCCGCTGAGGCCTCCATGAGGCCGTATCCGCCTTCCCGGTCGTCCAAGCCGCCAGGAGGTCGCCTACGGCGCTCTCGAAGCCGTTTCTGCGACTGCGTACCTGGTGTACAGGCTGTACAAGTCGTACACTTGGTACATGACCGCTGCACATGAGGAGTTCGACGTGCCCGTAAGCGAAGCTCGCGGCGAGCTGGGCAGGCTGACCGACCAGGTCCGCGCGGATGGCCGCGTGGTGTACCTGACGCGCAACGGCGAACGCATCGGCGCGCTCGTCGACCCCGCCGTCGCGGCGCGGCTGGAGGAGCTGGAAGACGCGTACTGGTCGCAGCGCGCCGCGGCCGCGCTCGCCAGCGGCGAGCCGACCATGTCCTGGGACGAGGCCGTGGCGCGACTGGAGACCGGGGACGTCGACGCGTGACGTACTCGATCGAGGTCACCCGCGAGGCCTTCCGCGCGCTGGTCAAGCTCGACAAACCAGTCCGCCGTCGCCTGCAGGCCGCCATCGACGACCTGCAGCGCGAGCCCCGGCCGCACGGCGTGGTTGCGCTCAAAGGGCACCACGGCGCGTTCCGGATCCGCGTCGGCGCCTACCGCATCGTGTACACGATCGACGACGGCCGCCTGGTCGTCGTCGTGGTCGACCTCGGACACCGCAGCGAGATCTACCGCGATCTGCACTGAGGACGCGATTTACTGGACACATGCGAATCGACCAGGACCAGATGCGCGGACCCGGCATCCACGAGAGCGAGGCCGAACGGCTGTTGAACGAGGATGAGGCCACCGCGACCGCGGCGGCCGCCGTGCGCGCCCAGCTCGCCGTCGCGGCCGCGCTCAACCGCATCGCCGACGCGATGGAAGGCCGATGACGAGCAGGCGACCGCAGGGGGCGTGACAACGTCGGGGTGGCGCGGGCGCGACCACTCCGAGCAAGTTCGGAAGTTCGGAAGTTCGGGGGTTCCGATCTTCCGAACTTCGGCGTAGCGTGGTTCCGGCAGAGATACCCACGCGACCAGCTCAACCTCCCGGGGAGGGAAACCGGCATGAGCACCACACCCGAAGCGATCGTCAAGGCACTCCAGGGCATCGACACCGTCGAGGAAGGCGCCGAATACCTGCGCGCCCAGCGTCTGGACAAGGACGGCCTGGTGGCCGTCGCCCACGCGGCACTGCTGACCCGTATCGAGCACCTGAGCAAACCGAAGCTCATCGACAGGATTCTCAACCAGACGATCACTGCCCGGCTGAAGTTCGCAGGCCTGCGGAAGTGGTGACGATTGCCAATGTGCCGATCCCTCGCCGAAGGCGGCCGGAGATGCCCGCACGCTGACGGCCGCGCCAAAGCCCGCCAACGTCAGCGCGTCCGCCGCGCCCGCCGTGCCCTGGCCGCGGCCCGGCTCACGGGCGACTCCGTCGCCATTGCCACGGCCGAAACGAAGCTGCGCGGCCTGGGCATCACCACGACGCCCGCGCCCACCGTTCCTCCCGTAGCGAAAGTGCCGGCACCCGCCGCCCCCGCACCGCCGATCGAGGAGCAACCCGTGCCCGAACCCGTCTCCGGCACCCCGTCTGCCGCGCCGATCTTGGCCAACGAGTGGGGCGTTGCCTCCGCTCACGTCGCCCGCATCTGCTACCACACCGACGGCGCGATCGGGACCGCCGTCGACCGGATGGGCGCGGATGCCCACATGGACGTCGACGGCGAACCGCTCGCCAACCGTCTCGGCTTCATCGCCACGAAGGTCGTCGCCGGAACCCTCACCGCCCAGGAAGGCCTCAACCAGTACAAGGCCCTCCGGGACCGGCTACCCGAATCCAGCGCAGCACGCCGCATCCTGAACGTGACCCTGATGCGCCTCGACCGGCCCGCGCCGAAGGTCGACCTTCCGACCGGAACTCCCGAACCCCTGCAGCAACTGGCGCGCGATCTGCTGACCGTGCCGGTTGTCCGGAGCGAACCCCACGTCGAGCTGCAGGCCCTGCAGGAACTCGCGCAGCGCGCCGCGGCGGGCCAGCTCCGCGGCGGCCACCTGGCACGCGAGGTGCGATGGCTGACCGACAAGCGCCACGAAAAGGACGGCGACGTCGGCAAGACCGAGATCGACCGCCACGTGCGGACAGCCTTCACAGCACTCGGCGGCCGGTAGGCCGCGAGCCTTCCTCACGCCGCTGGACACATCCCCCGAGGGACGTGTCCAGCGGCATCGACAAGCAGAACGCAACGGGTGAATACGCCGTATTCACCCGGGGACGTGACGCCCCACGACCAGACGCTTTCGCAACGGAGGAGACCGGATGTCGATCTGGCAGACCGTGATCACCGTCATCAGCACACTGACCGGCACCGTGCTGGGCAGCGTGCTGGGCAGCGTCCTCAAAGGCCGGGCGGACGCCGCCGCCCGCGTGCACGACTGGCAGGTGACGGTCGTGAACGTCTTCGGCGACCTGATGAACACCCTGGAACGGCACTACGTCGCAATGTGGGACCTGGAAGCGGCCCGGATCCGCGGGAACCAGGACGAGGTCGACGCCGCGCTCGCCGCGTCGCTGACCACCCGCGAGGCGATCACCCGACCACGCGCCCAGCTCGTCGTCCTGGCGCCAGCACTGCGCCCGCACATCGACCAGGCCACGCACGCGGTGTACACCATGGACACCGCGACGGACGACGAGGCCAACCGCACGACAGAACGACTGGAAGCCCGGCGCAGGACGGCGAAAGCCGCACTCCAGAATCTGGAGACCACGACGGCCGCGCTCATGGGCAACCTCGGCGCAGGCCTGTCCATGCCCAAGGAGGTGCAACGATGACGCTCTACGGCCCGCACTGCTCACATGACGAGTGCTCATGGATGGAGTGCGAGGACAGCCAGTACGAGTCGCCGTGCCAGGAACAAGACACGTGCCCTCGATGTGGTCCAGACAGCCCGGACTGGCCGAGGTTCGCGCGGAACATGGAAACGTTCCTTCGTAAGCGATACGGCACGGTCGACGAAGGCGAACTGCGCGCGAAGCTGCGTAACCCGGACGTTGATTACTCGAACGTCTTTCGATATGCCCGACTGCTGAGGGACAACGGCTACCCCAGGTAGAGCACTCCAATCCCGCGCCCCGGATTACTGCCGCCTGACCACGGTCAGGCGCACACTGGTCCACATGGGATCGATCTTCGACCGCGCCGAACAACGCGCCCACGAGATCGAAGCGCGGCGGCGCCGCTGGGCCGTGCTGGAACGCGCCGCCCGACTCCACGCGCTCGGTGCGGCTGCGGCGATCGCCGTCCTGGCGTGGTGGTTGTCCGGCTGGGTGACGTGGCCGTGGCTGGTCGGCCTGGGTGTCCTCGTCGTGGCCGCGCTGCTCGGTCTCTGCCGGCGCCTGGCCCCGGCGCAGCTGCTTACCCTCGCCCTGCTCGCCGTCGACGTCGTCCTGCTCACCCAGGTCCGCGTCTGGTGGTGGGCGGTGCTCGTCGGCAGCGCGCTCACCGCGGCCGCCGTGCTCGCCGCGGTCCGGCTGCGGTTCCGCACCCGCCGTTGGCAGATCGTCACCGCCCTCGTCGTCGGCCCGGTCCTGCTCGCCACCGGTGTGGTCATGCTCGCCGTCGAGGCCTCCGAACGAGACGTCGCGGCGCAGGTCGCGCTCGACCAGGCCCACGACGAGGCGATCGCGCGGACCCTTCCTCGCACCCCGAATGCCCTCGTGCACGACTTGGCGCAGTCCGTCGCCACCGGCGGTACGACGCGGATCTGCGTCGCGTTCGCTCCGGCCGCGGCGGCGCAGTTCGCCGCCGCCCACCACGCCCCCGACTGCCTGGGCGCCGTCCGCGCGCTGGGCGCCCAGGTCACCGATGCCCGCCGCTACCAGGCTGACCTGTGGATTCCCGCCCAGGCCGTCCAGTACGTCGACCGAACCACGACCGTGGTTGACGCCTGCCAGCTCGACTGGTCCAGCATTTTCGGCGACACCCCGCACCCCGGACCGCCCGGACCCCAGCTCGGGCGCTTCACCCTGACCCAGCAGTACGGCAGCGGCCAGCGCGTCACCGGCTACCGCCCCTGCTCTCTGGGGACGTGACAGGGTTCCAGTGCGGACTACGGTCGAAGTCATGGCCAAGCACACGCACGGTGACCTGCTCGATCTGCGCGAGCAACTGATCGAGGCTGTCCGTCCGCATGTGGCCGAGGCTGCTGGCGTCGATCCGGACCTCTGCGAGGACCGCATCACCGAGGCGTGCGCCAAGGTCGTCACGGAAGTCCTGGAACACCTCGCGGCATGGGGTGACCAAACGACCGAGGTTCTCTCAGCAATTGCCAAGATCTAACCGGCCCGCCCCGGATCCATTCCGGTGGTGGGTCTTTTCGTGGTTGGGGGACGTGACAAGTCGCTGGTCAGGTGTGTGTGGGTGGGGTGATTACGGCGTATTCACCGGCGTAGCCGGGTGGGTGGTTTTGTCGGGTGGTGCCCGGGGTGGTGGGTTCGTGGTGGGGTGGTGGGGTTCGGTGGGGACGTGACGTTGTGCTGGTCAGGGGGGTTCTGGGGGGTTCGGGTCGGGCGGAGCCCGGCGGCGGGGCGAGGGTACCCCCGGGTGTGGCGGGTCCGGGGGTGTGTGGTATGGAGCGCGGAGCGCTAGTGTCCTAATGGGACGGTGTGTTTCTGTTAAAGCCTTGCGTAGCAAGGGTTCCTTTTTGGACGATCGAAAATCCCTTGCGTAGCAAGGGTTTTCGTGAGTCTGCCCTTTGTGGACTGTCCAAAGTGGGCGAACTGGTGAACCGAATTCCGTTGCGTAGCAACGGTTTTCGGTGGACTAGACCACTGCGGTACGGCGCGCGGAGCGCCGCCGTTGGGCAAGCGGAGCGCGGCCGAGGTGGCGGGACTCTTCTGAATCGGTGCCGAAGACGTGGCGACGCTGGTCA
>NZ_JBHYJW010000098.1:0-22348 GCF_042741125.1 Amycolatopsis sp. NPDC058986
TCTGACGCCCGCAAGGTGGCCTTAACGGCAGTTCCGGCGAATCAGTGACCGGGGGTCTTCGAGGACTCCGAGGACTCCAGTTCGTGCGCACCGTGGCCGTTGCCGCGGGCCCGGTCCAGGGCCGCGGACTCCTCCGCCGGGTCCGGCGACCAGATCGAGCCGGGGACGGCGTGTCCCGCGGACCCGAGCTTGTTCATCTTCTTCGGCACCGACGCGCCCTGGTACTCCAGCGGGATCGCGTGGCCGTGGTCGTCCACACCGCCCAGCGGCTGGTGGATCTCGATGAACTCACCGTGCGGCAGCCGCTTGATGATGCCGGTCTCGACACCGTGCTCGAGCACCTCGCGGTCGGCCCGCTGCAGGCCGAGGCAGATCCGGTACGTCACGTAGTAGGCGATCGGCGGCACGATCAGGACGCCGATCCGGCCCGCCCACGTCGTGGCGTTCAGCGAGATGTCGAACTGGTCGGCGATGATGTCGTTGAACCCGGACAGCTCGATGACCATGAAGAAACCGAGCGCCATCATGCCCAGCGCGGTGCGGACCGGGGTGTCCCGCGGCCGCTGCAGCAGGTTGTGGTGCGCGTTGTCCTTCGACAGCTTCCGCTCGATGATCGGATACGCCAGCAACAGGCCGATCAGCAGCGGCATCCCGATGGCGCCGGGGAAGAACACCGCCGGGATCGTGTACTTCCCGAGGTAGACCTCCCACGCGGGCCAGATCCGCAGCATGCCGTCGGCCCATGCCATGTACCAGTCCGGCTGCGAACCCGCGGACACCTGCGCCGGGTTGTACGGGCCGATGTTCCAGATCGGGTTGATCTGGAAGATGCCCGACATCAGCGCGAGCACACCGACGACCAGCGCGAAGAACGCACCGCCCTTGAGCGCGAACACCGGCAGGATGCGGACGCCGACGACGTTGGTCTCCTTGCGGCGCACACCGGGGAACTGCGTGTGCTTCTGGTACCAGACCAGCGCCAGGTGCGCGCCGACCAGCGCGAGCATGATGCCCGGCAGCAGCAGGATGTGGATCGTGTACAGGCGCGGGATGATCACGTCGCCGGGGAACTCCCCGCCGAACAGCGCCCAGTGCAGCCAGGTGCCCATCACCGGCACCGACAGCACGATGCCCGACAGCGTCGCGCGGATACCGGTGCCCGAGAGCAGGTCGTCCGGCAGCGAGTAGCCGAAGAAGCCCTCGAACATGCCCAGGATCAGCAGCAGGCCACCGATCATCCAGTTCGCCTCACGCGGGCGTCGGAACGCGCCGGTGAAGAAGATCCGGAGCATGTGGACCATCATCGAGGCGACGAAGATCAGCGCGGCCCAGTGGTGCAGCTGCCGCACGAACAGCCCGCCGCGGACGTCGAAGGAGATGTCCAGCGTCGTGGCGAACGCGCGGGACATCTCGACGCCCTGCAGGTTCTTGAAGCTGCCGTGGTAGACGACCTCCTGCATGGAGGGGTCGAAGAACAGCGTCAGGTAGACACCCGAGAGCAGCAGGATGATGAAGCTGTAGAGCGCGATCTCGCCCAGCAGGAAGGACCAGTGGGTCGGGAACACCTTGTTGAACTGGTGCCGCAGGCCCTTGGCCATGTGAAAGCGGTCGTCGGCGTTCTTCGCCGCTTCGCCCACCTTCTGCTCGAGCAGGCTCGTGCCCTTCGTCGGCGTGGTCAGTGAACTCATGACTTGCGCTCCCAAAATGCCGGCCCGACCGGCTCGATGAAGTCACCGCGCGCGTACAGGTAACCCTGATCGTCCACTGTGATGGGCAGCTGGGCAAGCGGCCTGGTCGCCGGACCGAAAATCGGCTTGCCGTAGTGGAGCGCGTCGAACTGGGACTGGTGGCACGGGCAGAGGATCCGGTTGGTCCGCTGCTCGTACAGCGAAGTCGGGCAGCCGACGTGGCTGCAGATCTTCGTGTACGCGTACAGGTCACCGAAGTTGAAGTCCTCCTGGCCCTCGCGCTTGACCACGCGGGCGGCGTCGGTCGGGCGCAGGCGGATCAGCATGACCGGGTTGTCCGAGCGCTTGAACGCCTGGGACAGCGCGTGCTCGTCGTGCCGCTCGGACTCGCGGAACGGGAACACCGTCTCCATCGCGCCCGCGTCGAGGTCCTCGGCCTTGACCAGCACGATCTCCTCGGGCTTGCCGGTGTTGCGGCGCAGGTAGACCTTCTCACCGGGGTGCGCCGGCTGCCAGCCGGTGTGCCACAGCGAGTCCTTGTTGTCGGAGTTCTTCCACGGGTCCTTGATGAAGGACGCCACCGGCAGCGCCGCGGCCGCCAGGCCCAGCGCACCGGCACCCGCGCCGGCGGCCCGCTTGATCAGCGAGCGGCGGGCGATGGTGCTGCGGTTCCCGGCGTCGGCGAGCTGGGCGAGGATCGTCGCCTTGTCGATCTCCTTCGACCCGCCGTCGCCGCGCTCCTGGACCGTGGTCTCGGCCGGGATGAACTTCTTGGTGTAGAGCAGCACACCGATGCCGAGCCCGAGGATCGCGACACCGAGCGTGATCCCGAGGAACGGCGTGTACAGGCTGTAGAGGAACGCGGCGTGCTCGTCGTTGGGTTCCTTGTACTGCCACGGCCACCAGATGAGCGAGACCACGAACGCCAGCCCGGCCAGCGCGGAGAGCACGAACCAGAACGCCACCAGGCGCTCGGCCCTGCGCTCGGCGCGGGTCCCCTTGACCGGCCACGGCTCCGGGTAGTCGATGATCTCGACGCCGTCCAGCTTGCCGCCCAGCTCGAGCAGCTGGTCGCGGTCCATTTCAGCCAGTTCCGCCTCCGTCGGCGGCTTCGGCCCCTCCTCGGCACTCATGCCTTCGATCCAATCCACAACGTCACGCCGACCAGCGCGGCGATCCCGACGATGAAGGCGATCAGGCCCTCGGATGCGGGGCCGAACCCGCCGAGGCTGTTACCGCCAGGGTTGTTGTTGCCGTCGGACACGGACTTGACGTAGGCCACGATGTCCTTCTTCTCCTCCGGCGAGAGCTGCCGGTCGGAGAACTTCGGCATGTTCTGCGGCCCCGTGAGCATCGCGTCGTAGATCTGCTCTTCGGTGGCCGGGTCCAGGTTCGGCGCGTACTTGCCCGCCGAGAGGGCACCGCCGCGGCCGGTGAAGTTGTGGCAGGACGCGCAGTTGAGGCGGAACAGCTCGCCACCGCGCGCCGGGTCGCTGCCGCGCAGCGCCTCACCGCGTTCCGCGGGGCGCTGGACACCGCCGCCGTGCGCCTGGATGTAGGCGCCGACCGCGTCGATCTCGCTCTCCGACAGCTTCGGCGGCTTCCGCGCGGCCTGCGCCTCCTGGCGGACGGCGGGCATGCGGCCCGACGAGGTCTGGAAGTAGACCGCGGCGTCGCCGATGCCGATCAGGCTCGGGCCGCGGTCCTTGACACCCTCGAGGTTCGCGCCGTGGCACTCGATGCAGGTGTTGTTGTAGACCTGCTCGCCCTGGCGCAGCAGGGCCGGGTCGCCCTGCGCTGTCGCGGTCTGCGGCTCGGGGGCGAACACGGCGTACAGCGCGCCCGCTCCCACCAGCGCGACACCGAGTGCGAGCAGGCCGGCGAACCGCCTCCGCAGCTTCGACCGCGCGCGGTAGCGGCGCTCCGAGGACTTCTTGCTGGTGGTCATCTTGCGGCAACCCTTGCTGTCAGTTCAGGCCGATAGTGAACGTGGTGGCGGCGGAGCGGGATCAGGGAATGATGTAGATCACCGCGAAGAGGCCGACCCACACGATGTCGACGAAATGCCAGTAGTACGACACGACGATCGCGGAGGTGGCCTGCGCCGGCGTGAACTTGCTCAGCTTGGTCCTGATGAGCAGGTACACGAAGGCGATGAGACCGCCGATCACGTGCAGGCCGTGGAACCCGGTCGCCAGGTAGAACACCGTGCCGAACGGGCCCGACGGGATCGTCAGCCCCTCGTCGATCAGGTTCAGGTACTCGTTGCCCTGGCCGCCGACGAAGATCGCGCCCATGATCAACGTGACGATGTACCAGCGGCGCAGCCCGAAGACGTCGCCACGCTCGGCGGCGAACACGCCGAACTGGCAGGTCAACGAGGACAGCACGAGGATCACCGTGAACGGGATCGCGTACCCGACGTTGAGGTGGAAGGGCTCACCGTGCAGCGGCGGCGGCCAGTGGCCGGAGGAGTTCTGCGCCTTGACGGTGAAGAACATCGCGAACAGTCCGGCGAAGAACATCAGCTCGCTGGACAGCCACACGATGGTGCCGACACTGACCATGTTCGGCCGGTTCAGCGAGTGGACCCGCTGACTGATGGTGGGAGCTGCCGTTGTCACGCGTCGCATTATGTCCTCTCGCACCGGCACCCCGCCCTTCGGGTCCGCGGCGGGTCGCGTGCGGATCCGATCACATCGACCCCCGCCGAAGGTGAGAGCTACTCATGAGTTTCCTGAACGTGCTGCGTGACCTGCTGGGAAAGCGGGAAAGCCCCGCGCTGACCCCGGACACGCCCGGGCTGGAGATCGTCGCGGAGGCCTTCGACCCGGCCGAGGCGGACTCCGCCGTGCTCGCCCGTTCACCCGGCTGGGTACCCGACGCGCAGGCGGTGTTGCGGCACCATCTCACCCTGCCTCGTGAGCGGGTCGCCGACGCGGCGTCGATCCTCGCCCAGGACGGCTGGGACCTGCGCGAACGGTCCGAAACCGACGGCGTCGTCCGGGTCGAGGCACAGCGTGTCCAGGTCCTCGACGCGCTGCACTGCGCGCAGGAACGCTCACGGATGGCGGGGCTGGCCCAGCGGCTCGGCGGCGACTCGCTGGGCTGGGACGCCCGGCAACCGGGTGAGTCGCCGACCGCGCCCGCGTGATGTCGGTCATGCCGGATACGATCGCGGGGTCCACGGTGACGAGACGAGCTGGAGGCGTGCCGACTATGCGGATCCTGGTGTTCAGCCACAAGGCGGAGGTACGCGAGGCGATCGTCAACGCGATCGGCCGCCGCCCCGCCGCCGACCTCGGGCGGGTGGACTACGTCGAGGTCTCCGGGATCGCGGACGTGCTCAGCGAGATGGACGCCGGCGAGGTCGACCTGGCCATCCTGGACGGCGAGGCGCAGCCGACCGGCGGCATCGGGCTGTGCCGCCAGCTCAAGAGCGAGATCACCGACTGTCCGCCCGTGGTGATCTCCGTGCGGCGCAAGGACGACCGCTGGCTGGCGACGTGGTCGCGCGCGGACGCCGTCCTCGTGCACCCGCTCGACCCGCTGACCGCCGCGGAGACGGTGGCCGACGTGCTGCGCGCGCGCCGGGTGCCCGCCGTCAACGGCTGACCCCCCTCATGAGCGACACCCCTGTCCCCCGCACCTGGCCTTTGCTGCTCAACCAGCTGATCGCGCGCACCGACCTCACCGAGGACGACACCGCGTGGGCGATGGACCAGATCATGTCCGGTGCCGCCACGCCCGCGCAGATCGCCGGGTTCGCCGTCGCCCTGCGGGCCAAGGGCGAGACCCCGGCCGAGATCTCCGGTATGGCCGAGGCGATGCTGGCGCACGCGCACCGGGTGCGGATCGAGGGCCCGGCGGTGGACATCGTCGGCACCGGCGGTGACCGGTCGAACTCGGTGAACATCTCCACGATGGCGACGCTCGTCACGGCCGCCGCGGGCGCGCCGGTGGTCAAGCACGGCAACCGCAGCGCCTCGTCGAAGTCGGGCGCCGCCGACGTGCTGGAGTCGCTCGGCGTCGCGATCGACCTGCCGCCCGAGGGTGTCCGGCAGAGCCTCGCCGAAGTGGGCATCGGGTTCTGTTTCGCCCCGGCGTTCCACCCGGCGCTGCGGCACGCGGGCCCGGTGCGAAGCCAGCTCGGCGTGCCCACGACGTTCAACCTGCTCGGCCCGCTGACCAACCCGGCACAGCCGGAAAGCGCGCTGATCGGCTGCGCCTATCCGGACAAGACCCGGGTACTCGCCGAGGTCTTCGCCCGCCGCGGCGCGTCCGTGCTGGTCGTGCGGGGTGACGACGGTCTCGACGAGATCACCACCACCACGACGTCCTCGGTGTGGGTCGTCTCGGGCGGCCAGGTGACCGAGCGTGCCTTCGACCCGGCCGCGGTCGGGATCCCCCGTGCCACGACCGAGGACCTGCGCGGGGGCGACGCCGAGGCCAACGCACGCGTCGTCCGCGACCTCGTCAACGGCAAGACCGGCCCGGTACGGGACGCCGTGCTGATCAACGCCGCCGCCGCGCTCGCCGCGTTCACCGGCTTCACCGGCTCGCTCGAGGACGACATCGCCGCCGGGCTGGCCCGCGGTGCCGAGGCCATCGACACCGGCGCCGCCGCGGCCCTGCTGGACCGCTGGATCACCTTCTCCGCCAAGGCCCGCTCCTGACCCGACCGTCCACATCGGACATATTCCGCGCGCTGTGCTGAAGGGGACTTTCCTCGCATCCCATGCGAGGAAAGTCCCCTTCAGCCGCGGAAGGCGGCGCGGTAGGCCGTCGGCGTCGTCGAGCGCAGCCGGGTGAACTGGTGCCGCAGCGCGGCGGCCGAGGCGTATCCGCAGGCCACCGCGATGTCCTCGACCGACAGCCGTCCCTCCTCCAGCAGCGCCTGCGCGCGGTCGAGCCGCCGCTCGGTCAGCCAGCGGTGCGGCGTCGTCCCGGTGGCCGCCGAGAAGCGCCGCAGGAACGTCCGCTCGCCGAGGCCGCTGCGCCGCGCCAGTTCCGCGACGGTGAACGGCTGATCGAGCCGTCGCTCGACCCACTCCAGTGCCTCCGCGACGACGGAGTCGTCCGGCGCGGCCGTCGCCGGGACGGGCGCTTCGACGAACTGTGCCTGACCGCCCGTCCGGTGGGGTGCGGCCACCATGCGCCGCGCCAGCGCCGTCGCGGCCGCGACCCCGCGCAGCCGTCGCACCAGGTGCAGGCACAGGTCCACCGCGGCCACGGTGCCCGCGCTGGTCAGGACGCCGTCGTCGTCCACATACAGTGCTTGGGGGTCGACCTCGGCCGTGGGAAACCGCTCGCGGAACTCGGCCTCGTACACCCAGTGCACGGTGCAGCGCCGGCCGTCGAGCAGGCCCGCGTAGCCCAGGGTGAACACTCCCGCGCAGAATCCCGCCACCCACGCCCCGCGCGCGGCCGCGTCCCGCAGGACGTCGAGCACCGGCTCCGGCGGCGGCGCGGTCCGCGGCGCGCAGGTGGGCACGATGAGCAGATCCGCGCTCGTCGCGTAGTCCAAAGAGGACAAACCGGTGAGCCCGAAACCGGACCAGCTATGAACTTCCGCGCCCTCCGGAGCACAGACCGCGAAGTCCCAACCGTCCATTCCGGACGCACTGCGGTCGGTGCCGAACACCTCGCAGGCGACCCCGAGTTCGAACGGCGACACCTGGTCGGCGAGCACGACCGCGACACGGTTCACATCCACCCGGCCAGGATGTCACAAGTTTTGCGCCCGATGTCATTTCTGACACTGGTCGCTCGCGATCCGCCAGGCGAAGGTGGACGCCATGACGAACCTCTCCCCCGAAACCCGGCCACTTCTCCAGTGGTCGGCGGCGATGGCCCTGTCCGGCACCATCGGCGCGGTCGTGCTGGAAAGCGGCGCGGCGGCCCCTGCCGTGGCGTTCGCGCGCTGCCTCGTCGGCGGCGTCCTGCTGCTCCTGTGGTCCGCCGCGCGCGGCTGGCTGCACACCTGGCGGCCCACCCGCCGCGATTTCCTGCTCGCGGTGCTGGGCGGCGTCTTCCTCGTCGGCAACTGGGTGCTGCTGTTCGCCTCGTACGCGCTGTCGTCGATCTCCGTCAGCACCGTCGTCTACCACACCCAGCCGCTGATCCTGGTCGGTCTCGCCGCGGCGTTCCTCGGCGAGAAGGTGACGAAGAACCACCTCGTCCGGGCGGGCATCGCGTTCGGCGGGGTCGCGGTGATCTCCCTGTCCGCGCACGGCGAGGACGGGAAACCCGTGCGGCTGGCGGGAATCGGGCTGGCACTCGGCGCGGCCCTGCTCTACGCGGGAGCGTCCTTCGTGGCCAAGCAGCTCACGCACATCCGGCCGCATCTGCTGGCGGCGGTCCAGTGCGCGGTCGGCGCTGTCCTGCTCGCGCCCGCGTTGCTGCTGACGCCGCTGCCGTCGACGACGTCCGGCCTACTGTGGCTGGTGCTGCTGGGCACCGTGCACACGGCACTGATGTACGTGCTGATCTACGCCAGCATCGGGAAACTTCCGACGACCACGGTCGCCCTGCTGTCCTACGTGTATCCCGTGGTCGCGGTGCTTGTGGACGTCGCGGCCTACGGGCACCGGCCCAGCTGGCCGGAGCTGCTGGGCATGCTCGCGGTCCTGGCGGCGGCGCTCGCTCCGCGCCGCACCACCAGGACCGCGGTGAACGTCACTCGTGGTTCGGACCCGTGTGGTATTCGAACACCAGTCCGCCGATCGTGATCAGCAGCGCGACGATGGCGATGACGAGGAGCCAGACGTGGAAGAACGCGAGCGCGAGGCCGCCGAGCGCCGCCGAGGCGGCCAGGCCGATCGGCCAGTAGCTGCCCGGGCTGAAGAAGCCCAGCTCGCCGGCACCGTCGCTGATCTCCGCGTCCTCCCGGTCCTCCGGGCGTGCCTCGATCCGCCGGGAGACGAACCGCAGGTAGCTCCCGGCCAGCAGGGCGAGCCCGCCGGTCAGGATCAGGGCGACCACGCCGACCGGTTCGGTGCCGTAGCCGCTCATGTAGTGGGTCATGAACCCGTAGATGACGGCCACGACGAAGGCAAAGCCCGCGACGATGTCGAAGATCCGCGCTTCGACCTTCATGGACGTTTCCTTTCGAAGCTTCGGACCGGGTCAGTTGGACGCGGTACGGGCGGTGCGGTCGGTGTTGAACGGCTTGGTGGTGACCGCGTACGGGCTGCACAGCTCGCCGCAGTTCATCGCCGACAGCGCCTCGGACGCGGTGTTCGGCTTGCCGGTCTTCGGGTTCGTCTGCGTGCGCAGCTGGATGTACCGGTCGTACTTGTCCGGCGACAGCGCGCGGACCTCGAAGTTCATCACCGAGTGGTACGTGCCGCACAGCTCCGCGCACCGGCCGACGAAGGAGCCTTCGCGGTCGATGGAGTTCTGGAAGGAGAAGTCCTGGTTGTTCTTCTCCGGGTCCGGCATGACGTCCCGCTTGAAGTGGAACTCGGGGACCCAGAACGAGTGGATGACGTCGGTCGAGCGCAGCTTGTACTCGATCGTCTTGTTCGTCGGCAGCACCAGCAGCGGGATCTCGCCGGACGAGCCGACCGTGCTGACCTGGCCGCCGTCGGCGCGCTTGGCCTTGTCGCCCTCGTACTTGAACTCCCAGTTCCACTGGAAGGCGATCACGTCCACGGTGACGTCCGGGTTCGGCTTCTTGTCCAGAACCCTGCTCTCGGTCGTCGCGGTGAAGAAGAACAGCACGCAGACCATGATCGTCGGGACGACGACCGTGAACAGCTCCAGCGGGATGTTGTACTGGAACTGGCGGGGCAGCTCCTCTTCCTCGCCAGGGGCCGTCTTCTTCTTGCGGTGGAAGGTCGCGGTCCAGAAGATCAGCGCCCACACGATGACACCGACCACCAGCGCGGCGATCACGGTCCAGGTCCACAGCCACCGCATGTCGTTCGCCTGCGGGGTGACACCCACCGGCCAGCCGAACCGCAGGATCTCGTCGCCCGAGCAGCCCGTCGCGGTCAGCGCGACCAGCACCACCAGCGCGGCGACGCGGCCGACCCGCTTACCCACCGGGGTGCGCCCTGGATTTCCCACTGCGCCTCGCCCTTTCACCCAGAGCCTCCTCGACCGATCTTCGTGACAGGCGGAGCCTAGCCGAGTTGGCGGATCCCGCCGCCCAAGGGGTACGCGTGACACACGTGTCACCCACCACGGCCGGGTACCGGTGGCGCGCGGCATACTGGGCCCTTCCCAGACCCCGGCCACGACCAGAGGTGTGTGAGTACACGTGTGCGGCCTGCTTGGACTGATCTGCGCCACCGAGACCGACGCGGCGAACGCCCGTGACGCCGTCGGCGCGGCGATGCGCTGCCAGCGCCACCGCGGCCCGGACGAGCAGGACACCTGGGCCGATGCCGAGGTCGTCTACGGCTTCAACCGGCTCGCCTTCATCGACGTCGAGCACGCGCACCAGCCGCTGGTCTGGGGCCCGCCGGAGGCTCCGGCGCGCTACACGCTGAACTTCAACGGCGAGATCTACAACTACCTCGAGCTGCGAAAAGAGCTGACCGAGGAGCACGGCGCGAAGTTCGGCACCGAGGGCGACGGCGAGGCGATCGTCGCGGCGTACCACTACCTCGGCGAGGCCGCGGTCGAGAAGCTGCGCGGCATGTTCGCCTTCCTGATCTGGGACTCGCAGGAGAAGGTGGTCTTCGGCGCGCGCGACCCGTTCGGCATCAAGCCGCTGTTCTATTCCGCCGGACCGGGCGGGATCGCGTTCTCCAGCGAGAAGAAGTCCCTGCTGGAGCTGTCGGACACGCTCGGCGTCGCCGAGGAGCTGGACCGGACGGCCCTGCAGCACTACCTCGTCCTGCAGTACGTGCCCGAGCCCGAGTCGCTGCACACCGGGATCCGCCGCGTCGAGTCCGGCACGTCGTTCCGCCTGAAGCCCGGCGGTGAGGTGAAGTTCACCCGGTACTTCCACCCGCAGTTCACCGTGAAGCCCGTGAACAGCGAGGCCGAGGCCGAAGCGCTGTACGAGCGCATCGCCGATGTGATGCGCGACTCGGTTTCCAAGCACATGATCTCCGACCCGGACGTCACGGTCGGCGCCTTCCTCTCCGGCGGGATCGACTCGACCGCGACCGCGACGCTGGCCAAGGAGCACAACCCGAACCTCATCGCGTTCACCAGCGGGTTCGAGCGCGAGGGCTACTCCGAGGTGGACGTCGCCGCCGAGTCGGCCGCGGCGATCGGCGTCGAGCACGTGGTCCGCATCGTGTCGGCGGACGAGATGATGGAAACGCTGCCGCTCATCGTCTGGTACCTCGACGACCCGGTGGCCGACCCGGCGCTGGTGCCGCTGTGGTTCATCGCCCGCGAGGCCCGCAAGCACGTCAAGGCGGTGCTGTCCGGTGAAGGCGCGGACGAGTTGTTCGGCGGCTACACGATCTACGGCGAACCGCTGTCGCTGGCGCCGTTCGAGAAGATCCCCGGCGGTGTGCGGAAGCTGCTCGGCAAGGTTTCCACGAAGATCCCCGAGGGCACACGCGGCAAGGACCTGCTGCGCCGTGGCGCGCTGACGCTGGAGGAGCGCTACTACGGCAACGCGCGCAACTTCCGCGACGAGCAGCTGCGCGCGGTGCTGCCGGACTTCGCCGAGGGCATCGGCTTCATGGACGTCACCGCGCCCTGGTACCGCGAGTCGAAGGGCTGGGACCCGGTCGCGCGGATGCAGCACGTCGACCTGTTCACCTGGCTGCGCGGCGACATCCTGGTCAAGGCGGACAAGGTGACCATGGCGAACTCGCTGGAGCTGCGGGTGCCGTTCCTCGACGCCGAGGTGTTCAAGGTCGCCGCGAGCATCCCGCTCGACCAGAAGCTGGCGGGCGGTACCACGAAGTACGCGCTGCGCAAGGCGTTGACGAAGATCATCCCGCCGCACGTGATCAACCGGAAGAAGCTGGGCTTCCCGGTGCCGATCCGGCACTGGCTGCGGGACGAGATGTACGACTGGGCACGCGGGATCATCGCGGACTCGAAGACCGACGCGCTGCTCGACAAGAACGCCGTGCTGGCGCTGCTGGAGGAGCACAAGGCCGGGCAGTTCGACCGCAGCAGGCAGATCTGGGCGCTGCTGGTGTTCATGATCTGGCACGGGATCTTCGTCGAGCACCGCATCAAGCCCGAGATCCCCGAGCCTGTCTACCCCGTCAAGCTCTAGGGTCCCGGCCTGCCGTCAAGGCCACCTTACGGGCGTCTGGCGCCCGTAAGGTGGCCTTGACGGCGTCTTGAACCGCGCGGACAGCGGGTCAGACGGCGGGCAGGACGGGGGCGATCTCGTCGGCGGCAGCCGGGCCGAAGGCCTCGCCGATGCGGGCCAGCGCGTCGGCGCGGTCGAAGGTCCATTCCTGGGGCCCGACGGTCTCCAGTACGAGCACCGCGACCAGCGAGCCGAGCTGCGCGGACCGCTCGACGTCGAGGCCTCCGTCGAGACCGGCGAGGAAGCCCGCGCGGAAGCCGTCGCCGACACCGGTCGGGTCGACCTTCGCCCGCTCCGGCACCGCGCCGATGGTCAGCGAAACACCGTCCTTGCCGACGATCTCGACGCCCTTCTCGCCCAGCGTGGTGATCCGCATCCCGACCTGGCCGAGCACGTCGGCCTCGGTCCAGCCGGTCTTCTGCAGCAGCAGTTCCCATTCGTAGTCGTTGCTGAACAGGTACTTCGCCCCGGCGACGAACCCGCGGGCCTGCTCGCCGTCCATCCTGGCGAGCTGCTGCGAGGGGTCGACGGCGAAGTCGTAGCCGCGCTGACGGCATTCCTCGGCGTGGCGGATCATGCCGTCGGGGTCGTCCGGGCTGATCAGCACCAGGCTCAGCGCGCCGGCGCGTTCGGCGATCGGCTGCAGTTCGATGTTGCGCGACTCCGCCATCGCGCCGGCGTAGAACGTGGCGATCTGGCACAGGTCCTGGTCGGTGGTGCAGACGAACCGCGCGGTGTGCGCGACCTCGGAGACGAGCACGCCGGAGGTGTCGACGCCGTGGCGCTCGAGCCAGGATCGGTAGTCGGCGAAGTCGGCGCCCACCGCGCCCACGAGCACCGGCCGCACCCCGAGCACGCCGAGACCGAAGGCGATGTTGGCGCCGATCCCGCCGCGCCGGACGACCAGATCATCGGCGAGGAAGCTCAGTGAGACCCGGTGCAGCTGCTCGGCGACGAGTTGCTCGGCGAACCTGCCGGGGAAGTGCATCAGATGGTCGGTTGCGATACTGCCGGACACCGCGATCCTGGCCTTGTCTGCCACCGGTACTCCTCTTGTTCCTCGACCTCGGCTGGGGACGCAAGTTACCCGTGAGTCGTAACCCGTACGGGTAATTCGCGCGCACCAGACGACACTACCGGCTGGTACTGCTTTCCGGCTGGAGTGCGGATCAATAGCGTGACCGACGTGAACGCCCCGAACGTCGTCCCGGAACCGGAAACCATCGGCGAACTGATCTCCGACTGCGCCCACATCCCGGCCGCCCTCCAAGCCGAGAACCTGCCGCTGCCACGCGAAGCGGCGCCGCCATGGACCGTCGACGACGCGTGCCACGCGCAGGTCGCCGAACTCGACGCGTACGTCTGACCGCAGACATCGCACAACAACGGAGAAGGGCCGTTACTCCCCGTGGAGTAACGGCCCTTCTCCGTTGTCGGCAGGCGCGGCGCGTCAGTGGAACGAGTCGCCGCAGGCGCAGCTCCCGGTCGCGTTCGGGTTGTCGATCGTGAAGCCCTGCTTCTCGATCGAGTCGACGAAGTCGATCACGGCCTCGGACACGTACGGCGCGCTCATCCGGTCGACGGCCACACGCAGGCCGTCGAAGTCGCGGAACAGGTCGCCGTCGAGCTCGCGCTCGTCGAAGAACAGCTGGTAGCGCAGGCCCGCGCAGCCGCCGGGCTGAACGGCGATGCGCAGGTGCATGTCGTCGCGGCCCTCCTGCTCGAGCAGCGCCTTCGCCTTGGCGGCCGCGGCGTCGGTCAACGTCACGCCGTGGGTCTCCTCGGCGGTACCAGCGCCGGTCTGCTCAGCGGTCGTCATGGCACTCCCTCTTGGTCGAACTTCCTGCGGGTACTCCTGGTGCACTACGTACAACACGGCAGGGTCCCGATCTGTTCCCCTCCATGGTCGCACATCGATCGACCTGGTGAACGGCGCCGTGACGCCTGCAATACCCTGGTGAGGTGAGGTTCCTGCGCCGCAGCTCTGCTGACACCCCCGCCACCGAAGCCGAGTCGGTCGAGGCGGACGCCGTCGACGTCCAGGGGAAGGCCTACACGCCCGGCAAGGGCAAGGCCACCCCGAAGCGGCGCGAAGCGGAGGGCAAGCGGCGTGGCCCGGTGGCCCCGCCGCCGACCACCATGCGCGAGGCGATGAAGCGCAACAAGGAACTGCGCAAGGCCAACCCGGTCAGCAAGGAGGAGCGCCGCTCCGCCGCCAAGGAACGCCGGGACCGGATGATGGCGGGCGAGGACAAGTACCTGCTGCCCCGTGACCGCGGGCCGGTCAAGGCCTACGTCCGGGACCTGGTGGACTCGCGGCGCAACCTGCTCGGGCTGTTCATGCCGCTGGCCATCCTCGTGTTCGTGGCCCTGCTCGTGCCCTACCCCGCCGCGCAGCAGTACGTCACGCTGCTGTGCACCGCGATGCTGCTGGTGATGGCGATCGAGGGCTTCGTCAACGGCCGCAAGATCGCGAAGCTGGCCAGGGAACGGTTCCCGAAGGAGACCATCAACGGCCGCACCGTCGGCTGGTACGCGTTCGTCCGCGCCAGCCAGATCCGCAAGCTGCGCGTGCCCAAGCCGCGGCTCAAGCCGGGCGACCCGATCCCGAACTGACCTGCGTTCGTCACAGGTCGAGGAGGAGCAGGCACAGGCCTGCATCAAGGCCGCGCTCGACGCGGGCATCACCACCTTCGACACGGCCGACGTGTACGCCAACACGGCGGCGGAGTCGGTGCTCGGACGTGGTCTCAAGGGGCAGCGGCGGGAGAGCCTGGAGATCTTCACCAAGGTCTTCTGGCCGACCGGGCCCGGCGGCCCGAACGACAAGGGGCTGGGCCGCAAGCACATCATGGAGTCGGCGCACGCCTCCCTGAAGCGGCTCGGCACGGACTACGTCGACCTGTACCAAGCGCACCGGTTCGACCGCACGGTGCCGCTGGAGGAGACGTTCGGCGCGTTCGCGGACCTGGTCCGCCAGGGCAAGGTGCTCTACATCGGCGTCTCGGAGTGGACGGCGGAGCAGATCACCCGGGGCGCGGCGCTCGCCCGTGAGCTGAAGATCCCGCTCATCTCCAGCCAGCCGCAGTACAACATGCTGTGGCGGGTCATCGAGCCGCAGGTCGTGCCCGCCGCCGAGCGGGAGGGGCTGAGCCAGATCGTCTGGTCGCCGATCGCGCAGGGTGTGCTGACCGGGAAGTACAAGCCCGGTCAGGCGCCGCCGGTGGGGTCCCGCGCGACCGATGAGAACGGCGCGCGGATGATCGCACGGTTCCTCAACGACGACGTGCTCACGCGCGTCACGAAGCTGGAGTCGCTCGCGACCGACGCCGGGCTCAGCATGGCCAAGCTGGCGGTGGCGTGGGTGCTGCAGAACCCGAACGTCGCCTCGGCGATCGTCGGCGCCTCGCGCCCGGAGCAGGTGCACGAGAACGTCAAGGCGGCCGGGGTGAAGCTGGAGGCCGACCTGCTGACCGCGATCGACGAAGCCCTCGACGGCGTCGTCGAGCGCGATCCGACCCTCACCCAGAGCCCGTGATCACCCGGTCCGCGACCACGAGGTCGTGCGGGTAGGTGATCTTGAGGTTCTCCGCGCTGCCGGGCACCCAGCGCACCGGCAGCGCGGAGAACCGCTCCATGCACGAAGACGTGTCCGTGCCGAGAAACTCTTCCCGCTCGGCCTGTTCGTAGGCCGCCAGCAGCGGCGCGGCGCGGAAGCCCTGCGGCGTCTGGACCCGGATCGCGCCCGGCACGCGCGAGGACAGCGCGTCGCCGGAGACCGCGACGACGTCGTCCGCGGCGAGACCGGGCACCGCTCCCCCGTACTCCCTGGTCTGCGTCAAGACGTCCTCGATCAGCTTCGCCGTCACCAGCGGGCGGGCGGCGTCGTGCAGGAGGACCGCGTCGATCCGGCCGTCGGCGATGCGGGGCGCGAGATGGCGCAGCGCGTTGAGTTCGGACGCCTGCCGGGTGTCGCCGCCGTGCACCAGCTCGACCGGCTTTGGATGCCGGGCCACGACCTCGGCGGCCAGTTCCTCGTCCTGCGGCCGGACGACGAGCACGAGCACGCCGACCTCGGCCACCTTGGCGAACGCGTCGAGCGACCACGCGACCACCCGGCGGCCCGCCAAGGGCAGGTACACCTTGTTGAGCTTCGCGCCGACCCTGGTGCCCGCGCCGCTGGCCAGCACGACACCGGCCGCGGTGGGCGCTGGAAGACTTTCCCGCACGCGCGAACCCTACTGGCCCCGGCACACCGGCGAGGACCCGATGGGTCTGCGGGCGCTAGTGTTTCGAGCGTGGAGACTCCCATCGAGTTCGCCGAGATCGAGGCCCCCGACGACCACGCCCGATCGGCGGCGATCGCCCTGCACGGCAATCTGATCAAGCCCGCCGGATCGCTGGGCAGGCTCGAGGATCTCGGCGTGTGGATCGCGGCCTGCCAGGGCCAGTCCCCGCCCCGCCCGTTCTCCCGGCCGCGCGTGGTCGTGTTCGCCGGGGACCACGGCATCGCGGCGAAGGGTGTCTCGGCCTATCCCGCCGAGGTCACCGCCCAGCTGCTGGGCACGATGCTCACCGGCGGCGCCGCCATCAACGTGCTGGCCGCGGCGGCGGGCGCCAGCGTGCGGGTGGTCGACATGGCCGTCGACACCGAGACGTCGGCGATGCGCGCGGTCAGCGAGTTCAAGGTGCGGCGCGGCTCGGGCTCGATCGACGTCGAGGACGCGCTCACCGGCGACGAGGTGCTCGCCGCGGTGCGGGCGGGTATGCGGATCGCCGACGCCGAGGTCGACGGCGGCGCGGATCTGCTCGTCGCGGGGGATCTCGGGATCGGCAACAGCACTCCGGCGTCGGTGCTGGTCGCGGCGCTGACCGGCAGCGAGCCGGTGGCGGTGGTCGGCCGCGGCTCCGGCATCGACGACACGACGTGGATGCGCAAGGCGGCCGCGGTCCGGGACGCGCTCCGGCGGGCCCGCGCGGTGCTGGCCGACCCGGTCGCGTTGCTGCGGACCACCGCGGGCGCGGACATCGCGGCGATGGCGGGCTTCCTGGCCCAGGCCGCCGTGCGCCGGACCCCGGTCGTGCTCGACGGGCTCGTGGTGACCGCGGCGGCACTGGTCGCCGAGGAGCTGGCGCCGGGTGCCCGCCGCTGGTGGGTCGCCGGGCAGCTGACCGGCGAACCGGCGCACGCGCTCGCGCTGGAACACCTCGACCTCGGCGCGCTGCTGGACCTCGACGTCCGGCTCGGCGAGGGCACCGGCGCGGTGGCGGCCCTGCCCCTGCTGGCGATGGCGGCCCGCGTACTGGCGGAGATGGCCACCCACGACCAGTCCGGCGTCAGCGGCCCCCTGGTCCCGGCCCCTGCCTCCTGACGCGCCCCTTCGCTACGTGGGGGTGTCCCCCACCCTCTCCGGGGGCGACCCCGACATCCATTCTACCGGCGGGGTACGACAGAACTGCGTTTTCGCCGGTTTCGGGCGGAGGTTGTCCACAACGCGGAGGGTGTGTGGACAACCGCGGGCAGCACCGCTGGCGTGGTGTCCCCAACGACGCGTACGAGACGTTGAACGTCCCCAACGCGTCGTTCGCGGCGGGCCGGGACAGGCCGGGTGCTGAAGGACGCTTTCAGTGCGTTGGATGCACTGAAGGGCGCCTTCAGTGCATCGAGCGCACCGAAGGCGCCCTTCAGCACACCAGCCGTCCACAAAGGACACTCAAGCACCAAAAGGGGCCGCCCCGAAGGAAAACCCTCGAGACGGCCCCGGAAAAGCCCGGATCAGGACATCTTGAGCATCCAGCCCTCGGGCGCCGAATGCGTGCCCTCCTGAATGCCGGTGAGCAGCTCACGCAGCTTCATGGTCAGCTCGCCCGGCTTCCCGCCCGCGATCGAGAACTGCCCGCCCGCGTGCTTCACGTGCCCGACCGGCGTGATCACCGCGGCCGTACCGCAGGCGAACACCTCGGTGAGCGCGCCGGACGCGGCCTCCTTCTCCCACTCGTCGGTGGAGATACGCCGCTCCTCGACCGCGTAGCCGAGCGAGGAAGCCAGCTGCAGCAACGACTTCCTGGTCACGCCGGGCAGCAGCGAACCGGTCAGCTCGGGCGTCACCACCCGCGCGTCCGAGCCGGAGCCGAAGACGAAGAACAGGTTCATCCCGCCCATCTCCTCGACCCAGCGCCGCTCCACCGCGTCCAGCCAGACCACCTGGTCGCAGCCCTGCTCCACGGCCTGCGCCTGCGCGACGAACGACGCCGCGTAGTTCCCGGCGCACTTCGCGAACCCGGTGCCACCGGGCGCCGCGCGGACGTACTCGGTGGACAGCCACACACTGACCGGCTTCACTCCACTGGCGAAGTACGAACCCGCCGGGGACGCGATGAGCGCGTACACGTATTCGTTCGCGGGCCTGTTCACGCCGAGACCGGCCTCGGTCGAGATCATGAACGGGCGCAGGTAGAGCGATTCGCCCTGTTTCGTGGGCACCCAGCGGTCGTCCACCGCGAGCAGCTCGCGGATCGACTCGATGAAGATGTCCTCGGGCAGCTTCGGCATCGCGAGCCGTTCGGCCGAATGCTGGAACCGCTCGGCGTTCGCGTCGGGCCGGAACGCGGCGATCGAACCGTCGGGCTGACGGTAGGCCTTGAGGCCCTCGAAGATCGCCTGGCCGTAGTGCAGCACCGACGTCGCCGGGTCGAGCGTGAACGGCGTGTACGGGCCGACGGTGGCGTCGTGCCAGCCCTTCTCGGCGGTCCATTTCACAGTGACCATGTGGTCGGTGAAATGCGTCCCGAAGCCGGGGTTCGCCAATACTTCCGCGACGCGGTCCGCACTCGCGGGATTCGGGTGTGGGACATGCGAGAACTGCGTCGTGGTCGTCATGGTTAGACAATAGCTCTTAGTCGGACGGGCGTTAGTCGGAAGTCCGGCCTTTCGCCGGTTCGCCGGAACTCGCGGCACACCGCCGGGAGACAGCCTAGGATGACGACGTGACCTACCACCCCGCGCAGCCCGCGAAGACCAAGTCCCCCGGTGCGGGCACGGACGTCAAGACGTTCGCCACCGCGGTCCTGCTGACCTTCGGCGCCGGTCTGCTCGGCATGGTCGGCTGGGCCCTGCTCAGCAGTGGTTTCGGCGGTTTCCTCGGCCTGGTGGCCGCCGGATTCGGCATCTGGTGGTGGGCGAAGATCCACGGCAAGGTCATCCCGCGGGAGCTGAGGACCCGCTCGGTGGTCATCCTGCTGGTGGTGAACGCCGTCCTCGCCCTCGCGCTCTTCCTCCTCGCGGGTTAGCCGGGCAGCAGGGGCGCCGGCCAGCCGGGCTCCGGGCGGAAGTCGGTGCCGGTCCCGTCGAAGGGGTAGGCCCCGCGCTCGACCAGCCCGCCGACCCGCTCCCCCTCCGCGCGCAGCCGGTCCAGCTGGGCCGGGGTGAGCCTGCCCGCCTCGACCGCCGCGCCCGCCTCGTCCTCGTCCTTCCACCGCCAGCCACCGTCCGGCGTGACGACGAGGTCGAGGATGCCGTCCATGCGGTCCGGGCCGGCCGCGGTCCGCCCGAGCGGTACCTCCAGATTGACGTACCAGCCCTGAAAACCGCCCGCCGCGTCGAAGAACCACCACACCGAGGACCACTCGTCGTCGGCGATGCGCCGCAGTGTCGAGGTCTCGTGCCAGATCGACGGCACGGACGTCCGGGGCATGCGGAACCGCTCGCTCAACGGCGCCTCGCGCAGGGGCCGCCCGTCGGCGAGCCTGCTGGCCATGATCGCGGTGCCCGCCGGGAGCCAGGCCAGCAGCACGCGGCCGTCGTCGGAAAGCACCCTCAGCGGATGCTGCTGCCCGACACTGCCGTCGGGCCGCAGAAAGCGCTCCACCACCGTCTGTCCCGGGCGCCAGCGGAGATCACACACGTCGTCCACGGTACCTGCTCGCGCGCACACGCAGTAGCAGCTCGACTACACTTCCCAGGCCGGCGGCCACCAGCGCGGCGAACGGACCGGCCACCGCCGCGGCCGCCGCGGCGAGCAGCCCGGCCGCGACCGCCGCCGTACCGCTCCTCGGGGCGATCCGTTCACGGGCTTCGGTGAACGTGGCGAGCGAAGCGGGCAGAGTCGCGAGCACCAGCACGACGGTGAGCAGCGGCTGCAGGGTCCCGGCGTCGGCGGCGGCGAGCAGATCCCGCATCGACGTCGCCGAAAGGCCGAGGCGGACGGGTCCGAGCTGGTACAGCGCCGCGGCGGTGACCAGGAGCGCGACCACGCCGAGCGCCGCCGTCCGCCGTCCGGCGTGGTCGGTGCGCTGCGGCAGCAGCAGCGGGAACACCACGAGCAGCGCCACCAGAACACCGGGCAGTCCGGGGGAAGCGATCCCGGGCCGGGCTCCGACCGGCGCGACCACGACGCATATCGCCACCAGCACGAGCGCCGCGACCAGCAGCACCACCGTCACCCAGCGGGCCAGCGGCGCGGGCAGCCGGATTCCGGCGAAGTCCGCGGCCGCGACCACGACGACAAGGGCGGCCGCGGCCAGACCCGGGTACGCGGGAACGGCGTAGACACCGAACGCTGTCGCCTGCACGACCACGGCGGCGAGCCGCGCGAAGCAGGCGACGTACCGCTCGGGACCCTCTTCGCCGAGCTGGGGCAGACGCCCTGCGAGCCCGGCGAGGAGCACGGCGAGCACGACCGCGGCGAGGACCCAGTACCCGGCACTCGCGGCCCCCACGGCGAGTGCGAGCGGCAATCCGCCACCGAGGCGCACGAGAACCCCTTTCCGTTCCGGGCCGCTTTGTCATTAGCATGGCTCACGATCCGACCGGGCCACCGTCCGGTACCGACAAGACCGCACGAGGAGCCACACCGTGACCGTGCCCAAACTCGCCCTCTCCGAGAATTCCGAAGGGGCCCTCGCCAAGACGCGCGCGGACGTCGTCGTGGTCGGCACTCTGCAGGGCGAGGACGGGCCGGTGCTCGCTTCCGGCGCCTCGGTCGCCGACGGCGCGTTCGACGGCAAGCTCGCCGAGGTCCTCGCCACGCTCGGCGCGAGCGGGAAGGCCGAGGAGATCGTCAAGCTGCCGACGCTGGGGAAGCTGACGCCGTCGGTCGTGCTCGCGGTCGGCCTCGGCAAGGCGGACGCGGACGGTGCCGTCACCGCCGAGCAGGTCCGCCGCGCCGCCGGTGCCGCGGCCCGCGCGCTGGCCGGCACCGACCGCGCGTTCGTCACGCTCTCCGAGCTGGACCTGCGGGCCGCCGTCGAGGGCACCGTGCTCGGCGCGTACGTGTTCACCGAGTACCGCTCCGAGGCCGGCGACGCCCCGGTGTCCAAAGTGGACTTCGCGAGCCCCGCCGACGGCGCCGCGAAGGACCACAAGGCGACGCTCAAGACCGCGACCGCGACCGCCGAGGCGGTCATCATCGCCCGCGACCTGATCAACACCCCGCCGAACGACCTGTTCCCGGCCTCCTTCGCCGCCCGCGCGCAGAAGCTGGCCGAGGCGAACGGCCTCGAGTTCGAGGTGCTGGACGAGAAGGCGTTGAAGCGCAAGGGATTCGGCGGCATCCTCGGCGTCGGCGGCGGCTCCTCGCGCCAGCCGCGCCTGGTGCGCGTCGCCTACAAGCCCGCCAAGGCGGCCAAGAAGGTCGCGCTGGTCGGCAAGGGCATCACGTTCGACTCGGGCGGTATCTCGATCAAGCCCGCCGCGAACATGGACCACATGACCTCGGACATGTCCGGTGCCGCCGGGGTGCTCGCCTCGGTCGTGCTGGCGGCGAAGCTCAAGCAGCCGCTGGAGGTCGTCGCCCACATCCCGCTGGCGGAAAACCTGCCGTCGGCGACGTCGTACCGGCCTGGTGACGTGCTCCGCATGTACGGCGGCAAGACCGTCGAGGTGCTCAACACCGACGCCGAGGGCAGGCTCGTGCTGGCCGACGCGATGGTGCGCGCCGCCGAGGAGAACCCGGATTACCTGATCGAGACCTCGACGCTGACCGGCGCGCAGGTGGTCGCGCTGGGCAACCGCACCGCCGGGGTCATGGGCTCGGACGAGTTCCGCGACCGCGTCGCGAAGCACGCGCAGGAGACCGGCGAGGGCGGCTGGGCCATGCCGCTGCCGGAGGAGCTGCGCGGCGAACTCGACTCGCGGCTGGCCGACCTGGCCAACGTCACCGGCCACCGCTGGGGCGGCATGCTCGCGGCCGGGATCTTCCTGCGCGAGTTCGTCGCCGAGGGCCTGCCCTGGGCGCACATCGACATCGCGGGCCCGTCGTTCAACACCGGTTCGCCGTGGGGCTACACCGGCAAGGGCGGCACCGGCGTCCCGGTCCGCACGATCTCCGCGGTGCTCGCGGACATCGCCGAGCAGGGCTGAGTTCCCGACCGTTCCGACATGCCGTTAAGGCCACCTTACGGGCGTCTGACGCCCGTAAGG
>NZ_JBHYJW010000099.1:0-20400 GCF_042741125.1 Amycolatopsis sp. NPDC058986
CTTCTTCGTCCTCCTCTTTATTTTTTTATTAGCTAGTGGTTGCGCGGTGCGCGGGGGCCGCCGGGGGGTGGGGGTGGGGGGGGGGGGGGGGCCCCCCCCCCCCCCGGCCGTCGCGCTTGAGCGCCTTTCCGTCGACGAACACCCACTGCACGTTCGCGGGCTGGGTGTTGTAGACGACCTGGTTGACCCAGTCGACCCGCGGCGCGAAGTTGACCTGCTGGGCGTCGATCACCTGCAGGTCCGCCTTCTTGCCCGGGGTCAGCGAGCCGATCTCACCGTCGAGGCCCAGCGCCTGGGCGCCGCCGAGCGTGGCCATCCGCAGCACGTCGGACACCACCGGGTAGACCGACGGATCGGTGGCCACGGCGCGCTGCAGGTTCACCGCCGCGCGCATGACGTTGAACATGTCGCTGGTGTCGTTCGTGCCGCCGTCCAGCCCGAGCCCGACCTTCATCCCGCGCCGGTGCATCTCGGGCAGCCGGATGATCCCGGACGCGAGCCGCTGGTTCGACAACGGGTTGTGCGCGACCCGCACGTCGGCCTTGGCCAGTTCGTCGAGGTCGGCGTCGGTCGCGTGGATGACGTGGTCGGCGACCAGCCCCGGCCGCAGCGCGTCCGCCTTGCGCAGCGCCTCCATCTGCCCGGTCGCCGGATCCGCCTTGGACTCCAGCAGATGCACGTTGAGCGGGACGCCGAGTTCGCGCGCGAGCTTGGCCGACGCGTCGAGATTGCCGAAGTTGTCCAGCGCCGGATGCGACCCGACCTGCAGGTGCGCCAACGGGTTCGGCTCGATGAACTCCCGATTCGCCGCGCGGACGGCGTCCTGCAGCGCCGGGTCCGAGCCCGCGTCGTAGGCGAACACGAACCGGATCTTCGAGTCGGCGAGCGCGCGGAGATTCCCCCAGGCGAAGGGCTTGTTGAAGGTGTGCGACCAGTCCGTGACCGTGGTGATCCCGGTCCCGATCACGTCCATAGTGGACAGACGAACACCGGCGTAGCCGTCGGCCTCGGTGATCGGCTTGCTGTAGAGCGGCAGCACGCACTTGCCGAGCCAGCCGTTGAGTTCCTTGTCCCCCGCACAGCCGCGGATCAGCGACTGCCACAGGTGGTTGTGCATGTCGACGAACCCGGGCAGGACGATCTTGCCGCGCCCGTCCACGACGCGCGCGCCGCCGGTGTCGAGGTTCTTGCCGACGGCCTTGATCCGGTCGCCTTCGAGCAGGACGTCGGCGTCGGAAAGCTGCCCGAGCGGGCCTTCACCGGCCTTCGGGTCCATGGTCAGCACCATCGAGGCGCCGCGGACGACGACGCGGCCGGTGCCGTCGAAGGCGTCCGCCGCTGCCGGATCGGTGGTACCCCGGCCGAGGCCCACCAGCAGGGCTCCGCCGAGGACGAGCGCCAAGGTCAGGACGAATACGCCGAACGCGGGTCTTTGCCGCATCGTGATCACTCCCCAGGTCTGCCGACGAGACGGAGGATCACGCTAGCGATACGCGCCGTTACCGGGAAGGTCCCGGATCCCCCTGTGGACCCGGGACCTGCCCGTTCACGTCATCCGGTCCGGACGGCCGACCGGATCAGGGCATTGACGCGGTAGGCCACTTCGCCCGCCCGCTCCTGCGGGAGCATGTGCCCGGCACCCGGGTAGCGGACGAACTCCGCGTCCGGCAAGGCATCCGCGATGACCTTCGCGTGCGGCAGCGGGCACAGCCGGTCCTTCTCGCCCGCGAGCACCGCGACCGGGATGTCCCGCAGCGCGCCGAGCCCGACCCGGCCCTCGTGCCGCGCGATCGCGTCGATGAACTCGCCGACGCTCGCCGGATGCGCGCACAACATCTGCTCGGCCACGCTGCGGACCTCCGCGCGGCGCGGCCGGTCCCCGAACACGAGGACCCGCGCGGCGGACCGCACCATGCTCCCCGACAGCCGGAAGTTCTCCGCCCGCATCCGCGCGAGGAACTTCGCGACGCGCGGTTCGAGCCGGGTCACCCCGCGCCCGGCGAGGCCGGGCAGCCCGAGTGTCAGCTGGTCCATCTGCCCCGAGGACGTCGCCACGAACGCGGCCGCGGCCACCCGCGAGGACACCAGCTCCGGATGCCGCTCGGCGAGCGCCATGAGCGTCATCCCGCCCATCGAGTGCCCGGCAAGCACGAGCGGACCGGTCGGCACCCGGTCGGCGATGAGCTCGGCGAGGTCGTCGGCGAGCCGCTCGATCCGTGCCGTACCCGGCTTCGCGTGGGCCGATCCGCCGTGGCCGCGCAGGTCGTAGCGCAGGATCCGGATCGCCGGGTCCAGCTGCGGCAGCACGAAGTCCCAGGTCCGATGGTCCTGGGTCCAGCCATGCACGAGGACGAGGGTGGCGGCGGAGTCGGCCGGTCCGCACGTTTCGAGGTGCAGCGCGGTGCCGTCACCGGTGACGAACCGGTGCGCGCGGGCCGGGTCCCGCAGCCGCTCGGCGGTGGTCATCGGCCCGCCGGGAGCAGGAAGGACTTGTGCCAGAAGTACATCCCCGGCGCGCCGACCAGCCCGGACTCGTCGAGGAACGGCATGATCTTCTCCCCCGCCCAGGCGATCGTGTTCTGCCAGTTCGGGTTGTTCAGCGCCGCCTCGACACCGTCGCGCGGACGGATGCCGATGGCCTTGTAGATGTTGGGGTTGATGAACGCCCTCGTCACGAAGTACGAGATCAGCGCGATGATGAACTGCTGGTAGACGCGCTCGCCGCGGGACAGCTTCGCCATACCACGCGTGACCTCTTCGCGGGCGAACGTGACGTGCCGCGCCTCTTCGAGGACGTGGATGCGGTTCACCATCCGTACCAGGGGCTGGATGCCCTCGTCGTTCATCTGCTCGCGCTGGAGCCGGTCGAGGACCTCCTCGGCGACCAGGATCGCGCCGTAGCGCGCGGGCCCGTAGGAGATCGTCGGCATCAGCTTGGCGAGGCGGCGCAGCCACGGCACCGGGCCGTAGGTCGGGACGCCGAGCCGCGCCGACATCCGCGCGAACATCGTGGAGTGCCGGCATTCGTCGGCGATCTCGGTGAGCGCGAACTGCGCGTGCGAGGTCGTCGGGTCCTGCTCGTAGACCTCCTTGAGCAGCATCTGCATCAGCAGGATCTCGAACCACAGCCCGGTGGTCGCGACGCTGGCGATCTCGTGCTTGCCCAGCTCGATCCGCTGTTCCGGGGTCAGCCGGTCCCAGATTTCGGTCCCGTACAGGGACGAACGCTCCTCGGGGATGTATCGCTTACCCTCGACCAGTGGCGCATCCCAGTCGATGTCCACCTCGGGGTCGTAGAACTTGTTCGCCGACGACTTGAGCAGCCGGTCCGCGGTCTTTTCGCGGCCGGGATCCTTGAGCGTCCGCGTCATTGCGACACACCCCTTTCGTGACGCAGGTTTCTGTAACCACTAGTAACAGTTACCTCTGGTAGCATGACGACCGTGATCGAACGTGTCAAGCGCTCCAGCAAGCACTCCAGCAAGCGCGCCCCCGCCGGGGAGGCCGACACCGGGGACGCCCGGCGCGACCGCTGGCGCAAGCACCGGATCGCCCGCCGGGCGGAGTTCGTGGAAGCGGCGCTCCGCGCGCTGGACAAACACGGCCCCGAGCTGGGCATGGAGGACGTCGCCGCCGAAGCGGGCGTCACGAAACCCGTGCTGTACCGGCATTTCGACGACAAGGCCGACCTCTACGTCGCCCTCGGCCAGCGCGGCACCGAGATCCTGCTGGGACGCCTGATCCCGGCCATCAACGCCGAGCTCGCGCCGGTCCCGCGCATCCGGATGGCGCTCGACGCGTTCTTCACCGTCATCGAGGAACACCCGAACCTGTACCGCTTGCTCGCACGCGGCGCGACGCAGGAGAAGGCGGGCGACTCCGACGTCGTCGCCGAGGACAAGGAACTCATCGCGACCGCGCTGTCGGCACTGCTCGGCGACTACATGCGGATGTTCAACATGGACTCCGGCGCGGCCGAGCCGTGGGCGTACGGAATCGTCGGCATGGTCCAGAACACCGGTGAATGGTGGCTGGACCGGCAGTCCATGGGCCGCGACTCGGTCGTCGAGTACCTGACGCAGATCATCTGGGCCGCGATCGACGGCCTGACCCGCCAGCACGGCGTGATCATCGACCCGAACGTGCCGCTCGAGGCGAACAAGGTCATCCAGATGAGCAGGGCCAAGCAGGAATCCGCAGCCGACAGCGACGCCGGCTGACCCCCACGGAGGATCACATGAGCGAGCACGACGAAGACGGCTACAACGGCGAGGCCACCTTGGTCGTCGACGGCACCGAACTCGCGGTGAAGGTCGATCTGCGGGGCTACTTCCAGCCGATCGACGGCTACTACCGCTGGTACGGCCGGATCGCCGCCGACGAGAAGCTCACCGAGCTGGCGGGCGGCAAGAAGAAGACGGTCGAGATCCGCGCGGGCGAGCGCAGCGCGTCCGGTGAGATCTCCGACCCCGACCCGTGGGGCCGCTACCGGATCATGGGCACCAGCACACCGCCCTTCCACGTGCCCACCAGCCTGGCGGAACTCAACGCCTGAGCGCTGCCCGGAAGTGCTGAAGGACGCTTTCAGTGCGTTGAGCGCGCTGAAAGCGTCCTTCACTGCGTCCAGCGCACTAAAGGCGTCCTTCAGCACAAGCGCCGCGAGGATACCTCTGACCTGCGGAAATAGAGCAAGGGACCTTTGCTAACGTCCGTGAGCAAGCCAACGATTAGCACACTAACGAACGAGAGCAAAGGTCCCTCGCTACTGCTCCGCCCGCCGCGGCTCGGGCACGCGCCCCACCGGGACCACGTACTTCGGCCAGCTCGACAGCTTGTTCAGCAGCCACTCGAGCGGTCCGCGCCCGATCCACTTCCGCCATGCCACCGCGGCGACGACCGCGACCACGCAGAACTCGACGAAGTGCCACACGCCGAACAGGTCCTGCCCGCTCTCCGGCTCGTCCCAGATCAGCCAGATCACGACGAAGTGCAGAACGTAGGCCGAAAGCACGCGGCCCCCGAGGTCGGCCAGCGGCCACAGGACCCGGCCCAGCCACGGCATCACCAGCTGGCACAGGCCGATCACCGCCGCCGCGATCCCGATCGAGATCAGCAGGTCGAACGGGGTGTACGAGGCACCGGTCGGCACCAGCTCCCACGCCCACGTCGTGGTGGGCGGCGTGCCGTGGATCCAGGTGTCGTTGATACGGAAGAACTCCACCGGGCTCATCCCGGCCTGGGTCGCGGCGGGCTCCAGTGAGCGGTACACCGCCCGCATACCGCCGAGGACGTCGGTCGCGAGCCACGAACCGAGATAGCCGGCCGTCGCCAGCGCCGACCCGCCGAAGAACAGCCGGCGGCTGACCCGCGGCGAGGCGAGGTTCAGCCTGCCGATGGCCATCCCGGCGAAGATGTAGGCCATCAGCGTCAGCGCGGGGAAGGTGCCGGTCAGCACCAGCACCACGAAGGCGTGCATGAGCCCGGCGCTGGAGGTGAAGTCCGACCACGACGCGTCGGGCGCGAAGAAGATCAGGTCACGCGGGCGGAACTGCGAGCGCAGCACGAACGAGAGCAGCGGCGCCACCAGCGCGGTGACCACGGCCGCGATGCCGAGCGTCCTGGCACCGAACCGCAGCCACGGGATCGCGAGCAGGAAACTGGCGCCGTAGTAGGCGAGGATCACCATGTACCCGGTGTCCAGCCCGGCGATGAGCAGCCCCAGCGCGACCAGCAACGGCGCCCGCGTGGCCAGCCGCAGCGCGACCTGGGTCCGGGAGCGGCCCGTTTTCGGCCGCGTCCCGCCGGACATCAGCGCGACGGACACTCCGGCGAGCACGGCGAACAACGCCGCCGAATGCCCTTCGAACGGCTTGAAGAGCACCGCGAAGCCGCCGTCGTTGGGGTTCGGCCCGATGTGCACCGCGTACATGCCGAGCACTGCGAGGCCACGGGCGACGTCCACGCCGGTGAGCCGACCGGCCGATCCGCCGCGGGGGGCACGACCGGCCGGCTCGAGGAATTCCCGGTTCCGGGAAGGAACCGTCCGCACCACAGTGACGCCGTCCACCTTCTCTCTCGGCTCGTCCCCGCCGTCCCCTCCGAAGAGGGTGACGATCAAGCCTGAGAGCTAGCTGAGATCAGGCGGTGACGCCACAGTGACGAGAGCGTCAGTCCGCGACGCCGAAGCCGACCTTGCGCACGTCGGACGGCGCGATCTCGACATAGGCGATCCGGTCGGACGGCACGATGTACTTGCGGCCCTTCTCGTCGTTGAGGCGGAAGAGCCCGTCCCCTGCAGTCAGGGCCTCGGCGACCAGCTTCTCCACCTCTTCGGGAGACTGGCCACTGGACACCACCAGCTCGCGCGGGGTGTCCTTGATGCCGATCTTGACCTCCACGTGGGACCTCCGCTGGAAATTCGTAAGGGATATACCCGGCAAGGCTAACCGAACCGCGTCCTCGCGGTGCCGCGCGTCCACCCGGAACGACGCGGCCGAGTCCTGGTACCGCACCGCGTCAGCCCAGGCCGAGCGCCTGCATGCGCTTGGTATGCCCCTGCTGTAACCGGCGGAACAACGCGGCGATTCCCGACAGGTCACCGGATCCGCTGATGATCAGCTCGGCGAGACCGTCCCGCTCGGCGACGACGTACTGGGCCTGCGTGAGCGCCTCGCCGAGCAGTCGCCTGCCCCACAGCGCGAGCTTGTCCCGCGTCTTCGGATCGGCCTCGATCCCGGCGGCGACTTCGCGCTCGGCGAACGCCGAATGCCCGGTGTCGGCCAGCACGGTCAGCACGAGGTCCTTGGTCTCCGGGTCGAGCCAGTGCGCGATCTCGCGGTAGAGGTCGGCGGCGAGGCCGTCCCCGACGTAGGCCTTGACGAGCGATTCGAGCCACGACTTGGGCGGCGTCGAGGCGTGCCAGTCGTCGATGTGGTTCACGAACGGCGTCATCGCGTCTTCGATGGCGACGCCGTGCGCGGACAGATGCGCCGACAGCAGGTCGTAGTGACCGATTTCGGCGGCCGCCATGGCCGCCAGCTTGGCCCGGCCGGCCAGCGTCGGGGCGCTGCGCGCGTCCTCCGCCATCCGATCGAACGCGGAAAGTTCGAGATAGGCGATCACGCCGAGGAGGTCGACGACGCCTTCGCTGATCTGTTTGGCCTCGGTCACGGCGACGAGGGTATCGCCGACGGGGCTCCGGGCGCCGCGAAGAGACCGATCCCACGTCGGCTCGCCGCGGCGGGTACTGTTGTAAAACTGCTGACCAGGTATGCTGACAGCGATATCGACTAGACTTCCGCACACCGATGCGGCGTCCCCGCCACGACGCGGCCCCGAGGCCGCCGGCGGCCGGGCGCTCTCACGAGCGGGAACGGCGAGCCGGGTGGTACGTCCACTCGAGCCGCCAGGGAAAAGGTGAATCCCAGGGTTCATCGACGTACTGAAATGTGCGTGCACGCCTCTAGCGGCATTCCCGTGCAGGACCGGCTCCGGCGCCGAACGCGCGGAGCGAGCCGCGTTTCGCATGGTCGAGTGTCGGACGGACTTCAGGGCTGTGCGCGCTGGTCACGAGAGAGGCGATCACCCTGACCGCACAGAAATCCACAACCGAAGACATGCCCGCCGCGGTCGCGCTGGAACACAGCGAGACTGGCCCCGCCGCGCTCGACACGTCGCATCCGCTGCAGGCGGGCGCCCCGGTCGAGCCGGAGGCCCCGACCTTCGCGTCCTTCGGCGTCAAGCCGGAGATCGTGAAGGCCCTGGGCGAGGCAGGCATCGAGCGCACCTTCGCGATCCAGGCGCTCACCCTGCCGCTCGCCATGGCGGGCGACGACCTGATCGGCCAGGCCCGCACCGGCATGGGCAAGACGCTGGGCTTCGGCGTCCCGCTGCTGCACCGCGTGCAGGTCCCCGGCGACGGCACCCCGCAGGTGCTGGTCGTCGTCCCGACCCGCGAGCTGTGCATCCAGGTCGCCAACGACCTCAAGGGCGCGGGCAAGCACCTCGGCATCCGCACGCTGGCCATCTACGGCGGCCGTCCGTACGAGCCGCAGATCGCGGCGCTGCGCAAGGGCGTCGACGTCGTCATCGGCACACCCGGCCGCCTGCTGGACCTGGCCGAGCAGCAGCACCTGGTGCTGGGCAAGGTCCGCGGCCTGGTGCTCGACGAGGCCGACGAGATGCTCGACCTCGGCTTCCTGCCCGACATCGAGCGCATCCTGCGGATGGTCCCGGACGAGCGGCAGACGATGCTGTTCTCGGCGACCATGCCCGGCCCGATCATCACCCTGGCGCGGACGTTCCTGCGGCAGCCGACGCACATCCGCGCCGAGGAGAACGACGCCGGCGCGGTCCACGAACGCACCACGCAGTTCGTCTACCGGGCGCACTCGATGGACAAGC
The DNA here is from genome assembly GCF_042741125.1 of Amycolatopsis sp. NPDC058986. Lineage (NCBI taxonomy): Bacteria > Bacillati > Actinomycetota > Actinomycetes > Pseudonocardiales > Pseudonocardiaceae > Amycolatopsis > Amycolatopsis sp. NPDC058986. The sequence continues at coordinate 8,404 of NZ_JBHYJW010000099.1, forward strand.
CCGAGGTCATCGCCCGCATCCTGCAGGCGGCCGACCGCGGCCTCACGATGATCTTCAGCCGCACCAAGCGCACCGCGCAGAAAGTGGCCGACGACCTGGTCGAGCGCGGGTTCGCCGCGGCGGCGGTGCACGGCGACCTCGGCCAGGGCGCCCGTGAGCAGGCGCTGCGCGCGTTCCGCTCCGGCAAGGTCGACGTGCTGGTCGCCACCGACGTCGCCGCCCGCGGCATCGACATCGACGACGTCACGCACGTGATCAACTACCAGTGCCCGGAGGACGAGAAGACCTACGTCCACCGGATCGGCCGGACCGGCCGCGCCGGGCGCACCGGTGTCGCGGTCACCCTCGTCGACTGGGACGAGGAGCCGCGCTGGAAGCTGATCTCCGACACCCTCGGCCTCGACATGCCGGAGCCGGTGGAGACGTACTCGTCCTCGACGCACCTGTTCGCCGACCTGGGCATCCCGGAGGGCACCACCGGCAGGCTGCCGCTGGCCAAGCGCACCCGCGCCGGCCTTGCCGCCGAGGAGGAAGAGGACCTGGGCGGCAAGCGCCGCGGCCCGCGCGGCCGTGGCCGCGACACCGTCTCGGAGGACGCTCCGCGCAAGCGCACCCGCGCCCCGCGCAAGCGGACCAGGGGCGGCGCTCGCGCGGCCGAGGCGATCGAAGCCGCGGACTCCGCGAAGGCCGAGGGCGGCACCGACACGGTGTCCGCCGAGTCGGGTGAATCCACGCGTGCCCGCTCGCGGCGGCGTACCCGGGGCGGCACGAAGCCGAACCCGGAGGCCACCGGCCCCGTGGAGAAGGACGCCGGCGAGAACGCCGAACGTCCCGCGCGGCGGCGGCGTCGGCGGAAGCCTGCCACGGCAGCCAACACGTCTGATACACCTGCGTCGGCAGACTGACCGCGATACCGCGCCGACAGTGGGGAGCCAGGTCTCGTGAGCGAGCGCTCGGACGGCGCGCCGGAGCACGACCCGGCGCCCGCCTACGGTGACGAGGACGTGCTGACGCCGTCCGAGCCCGAGAACACTCCGAAGCACCAGGCACCCACCAGGGCGCGGCGTTCCCCGTGGAATCGCCGCCGGGACAAGCTGGTCGCGGCCGCGATCGTCGTCGTGGTCGCGGCCGCCGGTCTGGTCGTGGCGGTGACCAGCGACAGCGCGGCGACCGACCGCTCGACCGCCGCGCCGTCCCCGGCGCTGCCGAAGGCGCCCGCCGCGGTGCCCGGGTCGCTCACCGAGCTGTGGCAGGCCCGCAGCGGCGCGACCCCGGTGCCGGTGGGCGAGAGCAACACCGTCGTCACCGCGGACGGCAACGCCGTGGACGGCCGTGATCCGCTGACCGGGCAGGTGCGCTGGCACTACACGCGGACGAACCTGTCGCTGTGCACCGCCGGGGCGGCGTGGGGCCGGGTGAACGCCGTGTTCAGCAAGAGCCTCGGCTGCAGCGAGGTCACCCAGCTCGACCCGGCGACCGGGCGGATCACCGCGCAGCGCAACGGCGACGCCGAACTCGGCACGCAGCTGGTCAGCGACGGCTCGCACGTCACCACCACCGGCAAGAAGCTGCTCGACACCTGGCGCGACGACCTGGTCAAGGACATGGAGTACGGCCAGGTCCCGGCCATGGTCAACCACGACAAGCAGCCCCGCGTCGGCTGCACGTACGGCACGGTGGCGGCCGCCGCGAGCAAGATCGGCGTCATCGAACGCTGCCCCGGCGACCCCGCCGACCGCCTCACCGTCTACAAGGCGAAAGCCGAGCACGAGGACGAGCCGCAGACCACCTACAGCGTGGTCGTCGCCGGGAAGCGGGCACGGCTGGTGGCGATGTCCGGCGATTACGCCGCCGTCGCGCTGCCCGACCAGAAGCTGCTGGTCATCTACGGACCGGACGGCACCCAGCGCACCGCGTACCCGCTGGACCTGCCCGCGGGCGACCTCGCGCAGGACCCGCCCGGCGGCGTCGAGCAGACCACCCGGACGGCCGAGGCCCTGTACTGGTTCACCGGCTCGAAGACCATCGCCCTGTCCCGCGACGACCTCGCCCCACGCTGGTCACTGGACGGCACCCGCGGGCCCGGGATCACCTACGCGAGCCAGCTGGTCGTGCCCATCAAGGGCGGCCTCGCCGTGCTGAACGAGGCCAACGGCTCGACGATCCGCACCGTCGGCGTCGACCGCCGCGGCTACACCGGCCCGGTGCGGCTCACCGCCCTCGGCCCCGTGCTGCTGGAACAACGCGGCGACCTCCTCGCCGCCCTGCGCTAGCTCCCTCCCTCGCCTTTCCCGGGTGCCCAACCACGCCGGGAACGAGAGCAGGGGACCTTTACTCACGCCGCGCGGGAGCGGGGGACCTTTGCTCTCACTTGGTTAGCGTCGCTCAGTAAACGAGAGCAAAGGTCCCCTGCTCTCGTTGCCCAGGTGAGAGGGCCGGACGAGGTCAGTTGAGCCAGAAGAGGATGAGCGTGGCGGCGACGACGGCCAGGACGCCGACGCCCGCGAGACCGGCAACGAGCCCGTTGCGGCGATCGGCCACCCGCTGCCCCAGCACAGCGAGCAGGGCGGCGACGGGATGGCCGGCCAGCATCGGCACGGCCGGACCGGGCGCGCCGGTGAACAGGCAGACACCCGCGACGGCCAGCACGCCGAGCGCGAGTACCACGAGCCCGGCCGCGAGCGAGCCGGTGAGCCCACGCCACCATCGGCCGGATTCCTTGCCACGGCCGCCGTCGCCACCAGCAGCAGCAAGGCCAGCGTCCTCGGCGTCGTCGCGCGGCGGCGGCTCCGCCCGTGGGGACTCCGTCTCCGGGCCGACGGGCAGCGGCGCGCTCGTCAGTTCCTCGGTGTCGGGGGACGCCACGTTCTCGTCTGTCCAATCCTGGTCGGTTCGGGGGAAGGCCGGGTCAGGGCGCCAGCAGATCCCACGGCTGCGCGGCGGGGGCCGCTTCCTGGCCCACAGCGCAGCTGGGCCGGAAATCGCACCACGCACAACGCCGGTCGGGCCGCGCGGGGAACAGGACGTCACCGTCTCCGCCCGCGTCCAGGGTATCCGTCGCGAGCCGCAGATCCCCGGCAGTCTCCCCGGCGCGTTCCAGATGCCGACGCAGGCTGTCCCCGGTGTGCTCGGCGGCCGCGACCGTTCCCGTCGGCAGGTGGTGCAGCTCGACCTTGGTGCACGGCATGCGCAATGTCCGCGACGCGGCAACCGCGTACATCGCCAGTGCCTGCGACGCGCGCGCCTCGTACTCGTCGGGTTCGCGGCGACCGGTCTTGTAGTCGACGATCACCAGCTCGCCGCCGCGCTGATCGATCCGGTCCGCCCTGCCCTCGATGATCATCGTCGGCCTGCTGCTGCCTTCTTCGGTGCTCACCGGCGCGGAAACCCAGCGTTCCAGGCCGATCGGATCGTCGCTGACGTCGTGATCCTCGACGTACTCGGCGACCCAGCCCTTCGCCCGCGCGCGGTACCGCGCGGCCTGCTCCTGATCGGCGAAGCCCGCGTCCTTCCAGTGCTCGGCGACCAGCGCGACCGCGCGCTGCGGCGTCCGCTTCGCCACCGGCAGGTCGAACAGGGCCCGCAACGCGTTGTGCACCACCGCGCCCAGGGTGCTGTGCGCCCAGGGACCGGTGCGCTGCGGCGCCGGCCGCTCCAGGTACGTCATCCGGTAGCGGCGGGGACAGTCCTCGAACGTCGCCAGCCGCGCCGGGGACACCTTGGTCAGCCGTTGCGGCTGCTCGACACCGAAATCGAAACCCAGTTGCTCTTTCACGCCACCCCATTCGCTCCGACCGGTGTCCACGCTACGCACCACCACCGACACTTTCCGGCGCGGGTGCGTGACCGGCCTCAGCCGCCCGCGATGAACCCGCGGACCGAGTTGGCGACCAGTTCGACGGCGATCGCGGCCAGCAGCAGACCGGCGATCTTGGCCAGCAGGGTGATGCCGCTTTCCTTGATCAGCCGGATGACCACGCCGGAGAAACGCATGCAGGTGTAGAGCACGAAGTGCACGGCGACGATCGCGAGTGCCAGCGCGACATACGCACCGACATGGCCATCGGCCTGTCGCACGAAGACGATGGTCGCGGCGATCGCGCCCGGTCCCGCCAGCAGTGGCGTGCCCAGCGGGACGAGCGCGACGTTGACGTCCTCGACGGCCTCGGGTTCCTGATTGCTCTTGCTGGTCAGCAGCTGCAACGCGATCAGCAGCAGAAGCAGCCCGCCCGCGCCCTGCAGCGCCGGGATGCCGATGCCGAGGTACGACAGGATCGCCTGCCCCGCCACCGCGAAGAGCGAAATCACCAGCAGCGAGACGAGCACTGCCTGTCGTGCGGCCCGCGCGCGGACCGCCATCGGCTTGCGGCCGACGAGACTCAGGAACACCGGCACCGTTCCGGGCGGGTCCATGATGACGATCAACGTGATCGTCGCGCTCATGAACAGCTTCGCGTCGAAGAAGGCCGCCACGTTCATGTGTCAGCCCACCACGACCGCGGCGCCGGTCGCTCGCGCCACCAAATCCTCCAGCTGAATCGGGTCGGTCGTCTCCTGGCCGAGCGCGATCGTCTTGTTCGTGCCGTGGTAGTCGCTCGATCCGGTGCGCACGAGGTCCAGCTCCCCCGCGAGCCCGAAGAGCTGCTTGCGGGCACGGTCGTCGTGGTTCGGGTGATCGACCTCGACGCCGGTGAGGCCGCGCGCCGCGAGTGTCGCCAGCGCCTCCTCGTCGATCGTCCAGCCCCGGGTGTGCGCGAACGGATGCGCGACGACCGTGACGCCACCCGCCGCCGCGATCATGTCGATCGCCTCCTCGACGGGCGTGTCGTGCCGGGCGAGGTAGTAGCCGCGGCCGGCGCCCAGATACTCCGCGAACGCCTGGTCGACACTGGTGACCAGACCGGCGCGCACCAGCGCCTGCGCCAGATGCGGGCGCCCGGCGGGCACGTCGGGGGCCAGCCGCCCGAAGATCTCGTCGGCGTCGACCGGGAGGCCGTCGGCGGCCATCCGCTCGGCCATCACCCGCAGCCGCATCCGCCGTTCGGCACGCAGCCGCGTCTGCTCGGCGACCAGCGCGGGCGCCGTCGGATCGAAGAGGTAGGCCAGCAGGTGCACACTGATCTCGCGCCCCGTCCCCGGCTCGGCCCAGATCGTGGAGAGTTCCGCGCCCGGCACGAGTTTCAGCCCCGGCGGGACAGCGGCGGCGGCCTCGGCCCAGCCCGCCGTGGTGTCGTGATCGGTGATCGCGACGACGTCGAGACCGGACCGCACGGCGGCCGCGACCAGCTCGGCCGGGGTGTCGGTACCGTCGGAAGCGGTGGAGTGGGCGTGCAGATCGATGCGCATCGCGTCCATTCTCGACGATGCGCTACGTCACAGCGACTCCGGGCAGCCCAGCCCGGAGCACGCTCTACCGCTGAGGGCGCATCGGCTCAGCCGACCGCCTTCTTCCCGCGTGCGGCGCGCTGCGCCTTGATCATGGAGAAGCGCTCGGCCTGCTTCTGCTTGTCCCCGAAGACCAGTTCGGAGATCGTGTCGTAGAACTCCTCCGGCCGCGGGAGGTAGTCGATCCGGTTCAGCGCCTGGATCTGTCCGGCGGACTCGACGATCATCGTGCCGTAGCCCATCATCCGGCCGTTCCAGGTGCGTTCGTAGGTGAGGTCGGTGACCTTGCTGATCGGCATCATCAGCACCTTCGTGGTGAACACCCCGGTCGTCATGACGAACCGTTTGTCGGTGACCACCAGCCGCTCGACCCACCACTCCATCACCACGTAGGCGAAGCGGAGGACGACGAGCAGGGCGACGTACCAGAGGATGTTCTGCACCACCCACAGCGACGGCGGCAGCAGATACGACACCAGCACGCAGATGGCCAGCAACGCGGCCGCCTCGAAGGTGTCCCAGGTCAGCACGGCCCAATGCCGGCGGATCCGGATGACCCGCCGCTCGGTGTCGAGTAGGTACTCGTCGGGGTCGCGTGGGGCGAACATACGTCGAGGGTATCCGCCGGCTAGCCCTTGAAGACGTTGCTGACGAAGGTAATCACCGATTCGGCAGAGCTGCGGAGGAAGTCGATGATGTTGCCAACGAGACCTGCGGCCTGGCCAGGCTGTGCGATCACGAAGAACAACACAAGCGCGACACCTGCGAGAATCGCAATCTTTTTCACGTTCACCGCGATCAATCCCGTCTCTTACGGCGACAACCGGTCTGTCAAAATCCTGACGTTCTACGTTGTACCGCACTGAACACCCACACGGGAGGAAAGTCCCGCGCTTGGGTCAGTGGGCCGTCGGAAGTGTACCGCACGGCTACTCTCCGTGTACAGAAGCGGCCTGGAGCTGGGGATTCGCGGCTAGGCTGACCGGTATGGACGACTCTCCGCGCGGTTCGATCCGCTCCGTCGGCGCGATCCTGCACGACGGCGAGGGCCGGTTGTTGCTGGTCCAGCGCGCGCACGAGCCGGGCGCGGGACTGTGGACGCTGCCCGGCGGCAAGGTGGAGGCCGGCGAGACGGACGAGCAAGCCCTGGTGCGCGAACTGCGGGAAGAAACCAACCTCGACGTCACTCTGCGTACCCGTGTCGGTTCGGTGGTCAGGGGCCGGTACGACATCCACGACTACGCCTGCAAGATCATCGGCGGGACCCTCGAACCCGGCGACGATGCCGCCGACGCCCGCTGGGTCGACGCCAGCGAGTTCGCGTCACTCGATGCCGCGAACCAGCTCACCGAAGCCCTTTTCGTCACCTTGCGTGATTGGGGTGTTCTTCCTCGCAATTGACCGGGCCGCCCACGATGCGAGAGCAAGGGACCTTTGCTAACGCTCCCGAGCATGCCAACGATTAGCGCGCTAACCAACGCAAGCAAAGGTCCCTCGCTCCCCCTCCCCAGGCCGAGGCGGGGCCGGAAATGCCGTTAAGGCCACCTTGCGGCGTCTGACGCCCGCAAGGTGGCCTTAACGGCATCCTCGGGAGGTGAGGGGGCTGCCTCGGCTGGGGTGAGGCTGGGCACGTCGCGAACGGCTCGTTCGGGACCCCTATGCCGTGAAGGAAACTCGTACGCGGAGCGTGCACTACACCGGCAGCCAGGTCATGCGTTGTCCGTGCGGCGCCGTGCGCGCCAGGGCCTGGGCGTCCGGCTTCCCGCCTTCCCAGCGGACGACGCCGAGCACGCACAGCCCGCCGCTCCCGTCCGCGTCGCGCGCGAGGTCGTCACGGCCGGGCAGGACCGCCTCCAGGCCGACGCCGTACGCCTCCTCGCTGACCCACCACACCGGCCGTCGCTCGGCCAGCGCCGCCAGTGCCTCCACGAACGCGGCGCGCCGGGGGCCGAGGTACGCCAGCGCGTGACTCGTCAGCACCACCAGCGGCAACGCATCGGGCAACCGCGAAGCGGCCGCGTCGAGGTCGTCGACAGCGTCGCCGGCCACCAGCTCCGGCGTGTGCCGCGCCTGTTCCGCGGCAGCCGTGCGCAGCAGGCGCAACCGGTCCGGCTGATCGGCCCACACGCAGGCTTCCAGCCAGGCCAGCTCCTCCTCGTCCCGCAGGTCCACCGGCGCCCGGTCGAGCCCCGCCCGCGCGCCGATCGTCAGCTTCTTCGGCAGTTTCGGGAGCACCGCGCCCGGCGCGACGTCGATCGCGCAGTGCAGGCCGACCGCGGCCTTCGCCGGGCCCGCGACGAGCTGCTCACCGCCGTCGCACTGGTACCGGTAGGCGAACCGGTCGAGACCGAGCAGGAGCCCGGCGCTGCAGCCGACTTCCAGCAACGCGAACCGCTTCGCTTCCTTCGCCACCTGCGCGAGCGCCGGGTAGAGCAGCGCCGCGCGCCGCACTTCGTTCGTCTGTGTGAACCGGGTCCCGATGATCTCCCGGGCGCGCTCGGCCCGCTCCAGGAGAAAAGAACGGAACAGCGGCCAGGTGTCCGCGTCGACGCCGTCGAACCCGCCCACCGACGGGTAGTAGCGCGACAACGGATGGATCGGGTCGGCCTGGACGAGCCGGTGCGCGGTCGCCAGGAGCAGCGTCCCGCGCGCCTCGCCGCCCCGCGCGTCGGTCAGCAGCCCCGCGACGTCGTCGTCCTCGGCCGCCTGCGTGGCGAGGTGGTCGTAGAGCGGTGAGACGCCGCGTGCCTCGACTTCCGCGAAAGTGCGGAGTCTCCGCTTGATCTCGTCCAGGGCGATCCCCATCGGGACTCCTCGCTCATTCGTGGGGCACGGGGCGGCCGGGCTGTTCCCCGCCGCGGGTGTCCCCGTAGGACCGCTTCGGCACCATCACCTTGCGCCGGAAGACGCACACGATCGTCCCGTCCTGTTTGTACCCGCGTGTCTCGACGTACACCACGCCGCGGTCGTCCTTCGACTTCGACGGCGTCTTGTCGAGCACCTCGGTTTCGCCGTAGATGGTGTCGCCGTGAAACGTCGGCTTGACGTGTTTGAGCGATTCGACCTCGAGGTTCGCGATCGCCTTGCCGGAAACGTCCGGAACCGACATGCCGAGCAGCAGCGAGTAGATGTAGTTGCCGACCACGACGTTCTTGCCGAAGTCGGTGGTCTCTTCGGCGTAGTGCGCGTCCATGTGCAGCGGATGGTGGTTCATGGTGATGAGGCAGAACAGGTGGTCGTCGTACTCGGTGACCGTCTTCCCCGGCCAGTGCTTGTAGACCGCACCGACCTCGAATTCCTCGTAATAACGCCCGAACTGCACCCGACGTCCTCCTGTCCGCGTAACGCCCCATGAGCCTGGTACGACACGTATTCGTGGTGAGGAGTACCCTCAACCATTGGTGTTCGCGCGTCAACGCGAGCCCTGCCACTCTCCGCGTCTCACGACAGCGCCGGCCCGAAGGAGGTGAGGGAACCCCATGAGTAGTAGTGGCGATAGTCCGCTTCCTAGTAGTCGCAGCGTTCCCCCTTCGATGACCGGCCTGCTCTCTTCCCGCTAGGCCAGGCAACACCCCGGGAACGCTGGTGAACGCCGGACGGACACGAGTCCGCCAGGCACGTCGTCTTCGCGCACGAACACGCACGACGCAGCCCAGGAGATCCCATGCCTGCCATTCCCTCGCTCGGCGGCCTTCGCGGCCGCGGTGACGACCGCGCCAAGGGCACACCGGTACGCGCGCTGCCGGTGCCGTTGTCGGCGTACGTCGTCGACTGCGCCGTATACGTCGACGGCCGCCGCCTGCCAGGCCGCTGGACGCACTCCGAGGCGATCAAAGAGGTCCGCAAACGCCACGAGGGTTTCGTCTGGATCGGGCTGCACGAGCCGGACGCCGAGCAGATCCAGGGTGTCGCGGACACGTTCGGGCTGCACGAGCTGGCCGTCGAGGACGCGCTGGAGGCGCATCAGCGGCCGAAGCTGGAGCGCTACGACGACTCGCTGTTCATGGTGTTCAAGACCGTGCGGTACGTCGAGCACGAGTCGCCGACCACCGCGAACGAGATCGTCGAGACCGGCGAGCTGATGCTCTTCCTCGGCCGGGACTTCGTGGTCACCGTGCGGCACGGGAACCACTCCGGGCTGGCCAGGCTGCGCCGCGAGCTGGACGAGGACCCGGAGCAGCTCGCGCTCGGGCCCGCCGCCGTCGTGCACGCGATCGCCGACCAGGTCGTCGACCACTACCTCGAGGTCACGACGCGGATCGAGTCCGACATCGACGAGATCGAGGCGCAGGTGTTCGCGCCGCGCTCGCAGGTCAGCGCCGAACAGATCTACCTGATGAAGCGGGAAGTGCTCGAACTCCGCCGCGCGGTGCTGCCGCTGGCCACGCCGGTGCAGCGGCTCTCGGAGGGCTACACGCGGCTGGTGCCGGACGAGGTCCGCTCGTATTTCCGCGACGTCGCCGACCACCTCGCGACGGTCTCGGAGCGGGTGTCCGCGTTCGACGAACTGCTGAGCACCCTGGTCGACGCGACCGTCGCGAAAATCTCGCTGCAGCAGAACACGGACATGCGCAAGATCACCGCGTGGGCGGCGATCATCACCGTCCCGACGATGATCGCCGGGATCTACGGCATGAACTTCGACTTCATGCCGGAACTGCACTGGAAGTTCGGCTATCCGCTGATCTTCGGCGTCATCGTCGCCATCTGCCTGATGCTGTACCGAATATTCCGGAAGAACGACTGGTTGTAGCTCCCTCCCCGACCCCGTCTTTCCCCCGGTAGCAGTAGGAGGCTTTCCCATGTCCCGCATCCTGACCAACCTCAAGTTCTGGGCGCTCGTGCTGTGCCTCAGCTGGCTCGTCGTCATCACCACGATCATCGTGACCCACCCCGAGGCCGCGATGAAGTGAGCTCGGGAGCCGTACCCTGAGCGCATGCCGAAAGCGCTGGTCGTCGCGGACGAGGTGGACGAGCGGCTGTGGACCGACGCGGTCCGCGCCTGCTCGGTCGACCTCGTCATCGGCGCCGGCGACCTGCCCTACGAGTACCTCGAGTTCCTGGCGGGCGCGCTCGATGCGCCCTGCGTGTTCGTCCCGGGCAACCACGACCCGGATCTGAGCGGCTACACCCGATACGGCGGACTGTCCATGAAGGACGGTTTCCCGGCGGCGTGGCCCGGCCCGGCAGGCGGGATCAACGCCGACGGGCGCGTCGTGGACGTCGCCGGGCTCCGGTTCGCGGGGCTCGGCGGGTCCGTCCGCTACAACGACGGTCCGAACCAGTGGACGCAACGGCAGCAGGCACGCCGCGCGCGGCGGGTTGTCCGGCGGGCCGGGTGGCGGCGGCGCCGCGACGGCCGGGGCGTCGACATCCTGCTGACCCACGCGCCGCCCCGGGATCTCGGCGACCGGCCGGATCTTCCGCACCACGGGTTCGACTGTCTGCATAGGACGGTCGAGCGGTTACGGCCGAAGTGGTTGCTGCACGGGCACATCCATCCGCACGGCGCACCGGTCCCGGACCGGCGGCTGGGCGAAACCCGCGTTCGCAACGTGGTGGGCCACCAGATCATGGAGTTTTCATGAGCGAAGCTTGCGAGCGAATCATCGATATCATGCGCCATAAGGAATTGGACACTGTCTCGCGGAGCGAGGCGATCGCATGAACAACAGGGGCACCGGTTTTCCGAGGGCCGACGCGGAGCACGACTTCCTGCGCGCACGGCGGCGGCAGGTGCTGTCACGGCTGGCGAAGTGGTTGCGTGGCGAGCCCGACGACGTGAACATCATGTTGCCGTTCAACGAAGTCGTGGACGCGCTCGGCTACCTCAGCGAGCGGCGGATCGGGCTGCGGGTGATCTCGCTGGACTCGATCGTCGGCAGTGTCGACCGCGGCCGCGATTTCGACCGGCGCTTCCGGCCGACGTCGGGGCGGGTCCGGGAACGCTGGGAACGGCTCGCGCTGGCCGCGCGGCGGGGCGAGGAGATCCCGCCGATCGAGGTGTACCGCGTGGGCGAGCTGCACTTCATCATCGACGGGCACCACCGGGTTTCCGTCGCACACGCGCAGGGACTGTCCACAATAGAGGCTCAGGTCATCGTGGTGCGGACGAAGCTCGACCCGAGCGGAATCCGCTTCCGCGGCGATCTGATCGTCAAGGACTACCGGCGGCTGTTCCTCGAACGCGTCCCGCTGACCGGGCACGCCCGCGCGTCGGTGATCGTGTCGGACCCGTGGGACTACGCGCTGCTCGGCGAGCACGTCGAGGCGTGGGGTTTCCGGCTGATGCAGGACGAAGGCCGCTACTGCGACCGGGCGAGCGTCGCGCAGCGCTGGTTCGACGAGGAGTTCGTGCCGGTGGTCGGGATGCTGCGGCAGGCCGACATGATCGGCACACGCACCGACGCCGAGGCCTACATGTGGGTGGCGAGCGAACGCTACCGGCTCATCCGCACGCACCGCTGGGACGACGACGTCATCGAAGCGGTACGGGCCCGGAAGCGCTGAGGACGAACGCCCCAATGGGGATTTTTCATCCTGGTTTGTGCTGGTGGGGTGGGGTTGACGGGGTGGGGTAATGGTCAGGTTGTGGTGTCGCGGACGTGCTGT
>NZ_JBHYJW010000100.1:0-19697 GCF_042741125.1 Amycolatopsis sp. NPDC058986
CCGATCGCGCGCGGCGATCGGTGCGGCGGGTTCCGGCGGAGAGCACAGCACGGCCCCCACACGCCGCAGGGCGACGTGTGCCCTTCCATGCTTTGCTTCGGCCTCCGCCGGCCTCCTCCCGCACGCTCCCGGTCCTGCCGGGCGCGTGCCGGAGGAGGTGCCTTTATCCGGACATCCCGGCCGCGCTTTTCGCGACCGCGAAACCCGCAGGCCACGGGCCTGCCACTCCGACCTGGCTACCGTTTCCGTAGCGGGTCGATCCCTCTGGCCCGGCCGGGAGCGGCCGGGCGGGGCAGTCTCCGGCGACCCCCTGGGCCGCGTTGCCGATCTCGATGCCACCCAGCGCATAGGCGTCGCGCGGGCACCGGTTGACCTGTTCGGCTCCGTGAGCGTCCGGTGCCGTCCGGGCCACCGTGGGCGACTGTGCGGAAGTGCTGACCATCGAGCTCTCCCCTGCGGTGCGGGCTGACGGGGACGAGACTATGATTTGTGTACCCAGCTGTCAATAGGCTTCTCTAGGTGTAGTCAGCTAAGCTGGGTCCACGACGGAAAGAGGGGTCCCCGGTGACCGAAGCGACCGCACACCGTGTCCGACCGGCAGGAGAGTCGGTCCGCCGAGCACTCGAGCTGCTCGGCGACCAGTGGACGCTGCTCATCCTGCAAGGCGTCTTCCTGCGCTTCCGGCGGTACGAGCAGCTTCGGCTGCGGCTGGGCATCTCCCCGACCGCGCTGTCCGGGCGGCTCGGTGCCCTGGTGGAGAACGGAGTCCTGCTCCGGACGCCCTACCGCGACACCAACCGGACGCGGCACGAGTACCGGCTCACCGAACGCGGCCTCGAACTGTGGCCGCTGTTCATCTCGATCTGGGCGTGGGAGCGCGAATGGATCCCCGGTCGCCGGGAGGTCCTGCCGACGCTGATCCACCTCGACTGCGGGCTGACCACCTCGGCGCCGCTGGGCTGCGGCACCTGCGGCTGCCGGGTCGACGCGCGCGACATCAGCGCGAAACGGCTCGACGCGACCGGGATCGGCGCGGCGACGGCGTCGAAACGCTTCCGCCGCAAGGACGCCGAACCGCTCGCGCACGACCCGGTGATGTTCTTCCCGGACACCATGGAACTGCTCGGTGACCGGTGGTCCACCGGGCTGGTGTCCTCGGCGATGCTCGGCGCGCGGCACTTCTCGGAGTTCGAACGCGAACTCGGCATCGGCCCGAGCGTGCTGTCGGGGCGGCTCAGCAAACTCGTCGAGGTCGGCGTCCTACGGACCGAAACCGCGGCGACCCGCGCCGACGCCAGGGCCTACCGGCTCACCTCGAAGGGACTGGCGTTCTTCCCCGCGCTGGCTTTCATCGTCGAGTGGGCCCGCGGCTTCGAGGTACCGGGCCAGGACGCGGACCTCACGCTCTACCACGACGAATGCGGGAACCGGCTGGTTCCGACGCTGCTGTGCGACCACTGCGGCCGTCCACTGGTCCGCGACCGGATCCGCTTCGGCGGCCCGGTCCAGATGCCCACACCGGATCGGTGATTCTCCCGACGCCGGGGCGAAATCCGCTCGCCAACGCGGCACGCACCTGACAGGCTGGAACGGTCACACGTCGTAACCTCGGAGGTAAGCATGGCTGAACCGGAACCGTCGCGGCAGAGCGGCGAGGAGGACGACGTCAAACGCAAGTTCCGCGAGGCACTCGAGCGCAAGCAGGCCCACGCGCGGTCGGGTTCCTCCCACGAGAACGGTGGCCCGAAGAACCAGCACGCGCACGGCCCCGCCGCGAACAAGCGCCAGTTCCGCCGCAAGAGCGGCTGAGTTTTTCATCGAGCGCTTCCGCTATCACGCTGCCAGGGCGCTCCTTCTCGACGAATGTCACCGTCGCGGAAGGGGCGCCCTGTCATCGTGATAGCGGGGCCTATCGGCCAAAAGAGGGCGCTCGACCGTGAAGTCTCCTCGCGCGCTGCGCGCACTCGTCGACCTTGTGGCTGGGTTGGCCCCGACCAACCCAGCCTTGAACAGTCAGAGCAGGATTCCCCGCAGGCGGCCGACATCGGCCATGCGCCGCTCGGCGAGGCGGTCCGCCGCGGTGGCGGGCGGCACGCCTTCGGACTTCGCGAGCGCGTACACGGCCTTCGTGGTGTCGAAGATCGCCGTCGTCTTGCGCTTGGCCCGTTCGAAGTCGAACCCGTGCCGCTCGTCGTCGACCTGGATCACGCCGCCGGCGTTGACGAGGTAGTCCGGCGCGAACAGGATGCCGCGGTCGTCGAGCATCTTGTCCACCCCGGGGTGCGCGAGCTGGTTGTTCGCCGCACCGCACACGATCCGCGCCCGCAGCGCGGCCACCGTGTCGTCGTTCAGTACCCCGCCCAGCGCGCACGGCGCGAAAACGTCCAGTTCGGACCGGATCAGAGTGTCCACATCGGACACGACCTCGACGCTCGGGTACGCCGCGCGGACCCGGTCCAGCGCGGCAGGCGACACGTCGGTGACCACCACGCGCGCACCGGCCTCGACCAGATGCCCGACGAGGATGTGCCCCACCTTGCCGACCCCCGCGACACCGACGCGGCGCCCGGTCAGCTCCGGCACGCCCCAGACGTGCTCGGCGGAGGCACGCATGCCCTGGTACACCCCGAAAGCGGTGAGGACGGAGGAGTCGCCGGCGCCGCCGTCCTCCGGCGAGCGGCCGGTGACGAACCGCGATTCGCGGGCCACGACGTCCATGTCCCGCACGTAGGTGCCGACGTCGCAGGCGGTGATGTAGCGGCCGCCGAGCGACTGCACGAAACGCCCGTAGGCCCGCAGGAGCGCCTCGGTCTTCTGCGTCGCGGGGTCGCCGATGATCACGGCCTTCCCGCCGCCGAGGTCGAGCCCGGCCAGCGCGTTCTTGTAGGCCATCCCCTTCGACAGCGCGAGGACGTCGGCGAGCGCGGCGTCCTCGGACTCGTAGGGGTGGAAGCGGGTGCCGCCGAGCGCGGGGCCCAGTGCGGTCGAGTAGATACCGATGATGGCCTTCAGGCCGCTGGCCTGGTCGTGGCAGAACACAACTTGCTCATGGCCGGTGTTCCGGCCGAACACTCCTTCGGTCACGGTGGTGACTCCTTCGTCGACCCGCGCACGGCTGTGGCCGCTGCGCACCTGGTGGATGGTCCGAAGCACCGGCCGACGGGGGTCGCCCGTCGGCCGGTGCCTCACCCCGTCAACCTAAGGCCCCGGCTGATCACCGGCCAAGGCTGGTCCCAGGTTCTGGACGCCGAATGTGCCCGAAAGGCCGCCTACGCCGCGCGGCCCCGGAGTCACTGTCCGCGGACGACCTCGCCGAGGGTCGCCATCGCGGTTTCGAGCTGGAGGTCCGACAGGTAGGGCGCGGGGCCGAACCGCAGGTATGGGCCGCGCGCGTCGGTGCGCACCCCGCGTTCGGCAAGCGCGGCCTGGAGGCCCGCGGCGTCGCGGCACCTCAGGGAGAGGAAGCCGCCGATCATGCCTAACGGCGTCTCGCGGTCGCGGGTGACGACGTCTTCGGGCAGGTCCAGTTCGTCGAAGTGACGCGCGAGCAGGCCGACCTGGTGCTGCGACACCTCGCGCAGGAACCGCGGGGTCAGCCCCTGCTCGGTGAAGAACCGCTGCACCCGTACAGCCCGGTAGTGACTGGTCGGGTCGTAGGTCGCGCCGGCGAAGCGGTCGCTGCCCGGTGCGTAGGCGACCGCGCCGGGCCGCCGTTCGTCGGCGAGCGCGCCGAATTCGGCGTACCAGCCGGTGATCACCGGCCGCAGCTCCTGCGCGTGCGCGGGCAGCCGCAGGAAGCAGTTGCCCTCGCCGAGCTGGAGGTACTTGTAGCCGCCGCCGAGCACCCAGGCGTTGGTCAGCCCGAGGTCGTGCAGCGAGAACGGGACGACGCCGAGCGCGTGGTAGGCGTCGACGACGAGTTCGACCGAGCGGCCACGGCACACGTCGGCGAGGTGCGCGAGCCCCGGCACGAGCCGGGAGGTCTCGAACAGCACGGCCGAGATCAGCACTGCGGCGGTCCCGCCGTCGACCTGGTCGGCGACGCGCTCGGCGAGCGTGGTGACCGGTTCGACCGGGACGCGGACGACCTCGACGCCCTCCTCCTCCAGCCGGGCGAGCTGGCGGCGCAGGGTGTGGAACTCGCCGTCGGTGGTCACCAGCCGGGGTCGCCGGGGCAGATCCACCGCGGAAAGGAAGCGGAGCACGAGGTCGTGCGTGCTGGTCCCTAGCGCGAACTCGCCGCGCCGGTCGCCGAGCAGGACGCGGAATCCCGCGCGCAGTTCGTCGGCCTTCGCGAACGCGCGGTCCCATTTGGCGTCGACGTCACGGGCGGCGTCGGCGAAGGCTTCGAGCAACCCTTCCTCCGCGACGTCGGGCCACGCCTGATGGGAATGTCCGGTCAGCAGGAGCCGGTCGGCCACCGCGAAGCGGCGGTAGGACCCGGCCAGTGCGTTGGGGCTGGTGCGGATGTCGTCGAGGGTGCTCACAGCTGGCTCCGGACTGCCCAGAGATCCGGGAACATCGGACGGAACAAGGTAGTCCGCAGGTAGGTCGCGCCAGAGGACCCACCAGTCCCGGTCTTGTCTCCGATGGTGCGTTCGACCATCTTCACGTGACGATAGCGCCACTCCTGCATCCCTTCGTCCAGGTCCACCATGTGCTCGGCGACCACTGATTGACCGCTGTCGTCGCGGTACATCTTCAGCAGTACCGCCTGCAGCTCGGGCGAGGGCTCCACCGGTCGGGTGACGTCGGTGCGGCGGGGAATCGAGTAACCGCTTTCCGCCAGATAGGTGAGGAACGAATCGAACAGAGAGGGCCTGCTCAGCGCGTCGGAAATGCGCTTCCGCTGTTCAGAGCCCTCCGGGTAGTGGGTTAGGACACTTTCGTCCCGCCTACCGAGAACCGCTTCCAGCTCCCGGAACTGCCCCGACTGGAAGCCGCTGGAGGCGTCCAGCCGGGCCCGGAAGCTGCTGAACTGGCTCGGCGTCATGGTCTCGAGGACGTCGATCTGCTCGACGACCACCTTGAGCACGGTGAGAATCCGCCGCAGCGTGCGGATCGCGTGCGCCGTCCGGCCCGCTTCGAGGTTCTCCTGCAGATAGCGCGTCTCGTGCAGGAGCTGCTTGAACCACAGCTCGTACACCTGGTGGATCACGATGAACAGCAGCTCGTCGTGTTCGTCCGACCGGGGCCGCTGCGCGTCCAGGAGGTCGTCCAGCGCGAGGTAGGAGGTGTAGCTCAGCGCCTGCTCGGTGTCGGTCATGCGATCGCCTCGCTTCGCGAGACAGCGCCTGATCCCTTTTGGCGCATGATGTCTATGATTCGCTCGCAAGCTTCGCTCATGGTGCTACCACCTTGTCGAAATGACGCTGGGCCGCCGGGGCCAGCGCCGTGTACAGATCGTGGAACAGCTCGACCGCGGCCGCCCGGCGCCGCGGCGCGGGCACCAGGTCCGCGGGCAGTTCCGGGTCGAGCGCGGGGAACGCGCGAAAGGTGTGCACCAGCCGGGTCCGCACCCCGAACGCGCCGGGATCGTCCAGCTCGCCGGGCTCGTGCCCGCCGAACTCGTGGACGAACGCGTCGTAGCGGGCCGACAGTTCGTCGAGATCCCAGGCGCGCCCGGCGAAGCGACGGACGTCCAGACCCGCCGACGGCCGCCCGAGGAAGAGTCCGGCGTACTCGGTGACGTCGAGTTCCGCGAGCAGGGCGAGCACCTCGTCCTCGCGGTCGTGCGGCGCGATCCAGGTGCCGTCGGTGTAGGGGCCGAAGCCGAGGAACCGCAGGCGCCGGACCAGCCGCTCCCTGGCGGGACGCCGGTTTTCCGGGATGTTCTGCCACAGCACGGTCCAGGTCCCGGCCGGGCTCTCCCGGCGACCGAGGGAGAAGATCCGCCGGTCGCCGTCGGCGAGCAGCGCGACGGTGCGGGCGGTCAGCGAGTAGTGCACATGCCGCCCCGCGCGATGGCGGGTCAGCAGGTCACGACGGGCGAGCCTGGCCAGCGCGATCCGCGCCGCGCCGTCGGAGAAACCCAGCTCGGCCAGCAGCGCGACGAGCCCGCCGGACCAGATCCGCCGGGTCTCGCGCGGGTGCACGTAGCTGCCCAGCAGCGTGATGACCAGCTCCTGGGGGCTCGGCTCGAATCCGTCGACGGCCACGCCCCCAACTCTATACACCTCAGGCCGCTGCGGTGTAGGTTGATTCTCGTGACGTTCTTCGCGGATCTCACGTCCCGGCAGGTGGCCGAGCTGCCGGCTGGTGCGCGCACGCCGGTGCTGCTGCTCCCCCTCGGCGCGATCGAGCCGCACGGACCGCACGCGCCGCTCGGCACGGATCCGCTGATCTCGCACGGAATGTGCGCCCGCGCGGCGGACCGCCTCGACGCGGATCCGGACGTGCGCGTGCTCGTCCTTCCCGCGCTCCCGTACGGGGTGACGCGGTTCGCCGCCGGGTTCGCCGGAGGCATCCACATCGGCGAAGAGACGTTGCACGGGTTGCTCGTCGACGTCGGGGTGGCGTTGATCGGTCAGGGCCTGCCGCGGATCCTGCTGGTGAACAACCACTTCGAGCCCGCGCATCTGACGACGCTGCGCCATGCGGCCGAGACGCTGAACGCCGAGCACGGCGGCCGTGTCGCCCACCTCGATCTGGTCCGGCGACGGAACGCGCAGCGGCTCACCGAAGAGTTCCGCAGCGGCGAATGCCACGCCGGACGGTACGAGACCTCGCTGGTGCTGGCCGACCGGCCCGAACTCGTCGACGAATCGCTGATGCGGACCTTGCCGCATGTGCCGGTGACGCTGGCCGCGGCCTCGCCGGATTCCGGTTTCCAAGAGCTGGGGATGTCCGACGCGTATTGCGGCTCCCCCGCCGAATCGACCGCCGAGGAGGGCGAGGCCACCTTCGGCGTGCTGACCGACATGCTGGTGGAAGCCATCCGCGAGTTGGGGGCCGTCACATGAGTGCGCCGGTCAACCTCGCCACGTACTTCATCGACCGCCACGTCGAGGAGGGCCGCGGCGAGCGGACGGCGTTGCTGTGTGGCGAGAAAACCGTCAGCTATGCCGAACTGGCGAAGCTCGTCAACCGGATCGGACATGTGCTGCGCGACACGGGTGTCCGAAGTGGACAGCGGGTGCTGCTCGCACTGAGCGACGGCGAGGAGTTCGTCGCGACCTGGTACGCCGCGCAGAAGATCGGCGCGATCACCGCCGAGGTCTATCCGTTCCTGCAGCCCAAGGATTACGCCTACTACCTCGGCTACACCGAAGCCGTCGTGGTGGTCGCGGACGCGGTCACGCTGCCCGCGCTGCGCGAGGCGGGCGCGCGGAACCTGCTTGTCACCGACGTCCCGCCGGAAGACCTACGGCCCGGCGAACGTCCACTGCGGACACTCGCGGCCGAGGCGCCCGATGAGCTGGACACCGCACCTACCACGTTGGACGATATCGGGATCTGGAAGTTCACCACCGGCAGCACCGGCTCCCCCAAGGCTTGCGTGCACCCCTTGCGCAGTCCCATCGAGAGCTTCGAACGCTACGCGCTCGGCGTCCTCGGTTTACGTGCGGACGACCGGATTCTCGCCGTGCCCAAGCTTTTCTTCGGGTACGCGCGCGATCTCGCCGCGTTGTTCCCGTTCGGTGTCGGCGCCGCCGGGATCGTGTTCCCCCAGCGGACGACGGCGGACCTGATCTTCGAGCTGATCGCGCGGCACCGGCCGACCGTGCTGGTCAACGTGCCGACGATGATGAGCGCCATGATCGCCCATCCGGCGGCGTCCGAACAGGACCTGAGCTGTCTGCGCCTGACGACGTCGGCGGGCGAGGCGCTGCCCCCGGAACTGCACCGCAAATGGGACGCGGCCTTCGGCGTCCCGGTCGTGGACGGCATCGGCTCGTCGGAGGCCTACCACATCTACCTGTCCAACCGGCCGGGCGAGGCGCGGTACGGCAGCCTCGGCAAGGAGGTCCCCGGCTACACCGCTCAGGTCGTCGACGAGAGCGGGAATCCCTTGCCGGACGGGGAAATCGGACCACTGCGGATCACCGGGCCGACGATCGCGCTCGAGTACTACGGCGACGCCGAGAAGTCCGCGAAGACCTTCGACGGTGACACCCTGACCTCCGGTGACCTGTTCAGCCGCGACGCCGAAGGCTTCTACCACCACCACGGCCGCGCCGACGATCTGCTCAAGGTCGGCGGCGTTTTCGTGGCGCCGGGCGAGATCGAGGACTGCCTGCTCGGGCATCCGGACGTCGCGGACTGCGCTGTCCTGGGGGCCACAGTGGACGGACTCGTGCTCCCGCGCGCCTACGTCGTCCCGCGAACGGGGGCGACGGTCGAACCGGAGGCGCTCAAGGACTTCGCACGTGCTCACCTCGCCAAGCACAAGTACCCGCGAGAGGTCGTGTTCGTGACCGAACTTCCCCGTACCGCCAACGGAAAACTCGACCGGCGGGCGCTGCGTACGATGGCCGGGTCATGAACAACGTCATGAGCCGCCGCGTGGTCGTCACCGGTGGCACCCGGGGTATCGGCGCCGCGATCGCCGACCGTTTCCGCGCAGCGGGCGACACCGTTCTCGCGCCAGGACGCGCCGAATGCGACGTCACCGACGAAGCGGCGGTCAAGGCGTTCTTCACCGAAGCGGGCCCGATCGACGTACTGGTCAACAACGCCGGGGTGTCGACGAGCGCGCCCGTGTACGCGACGAGTGTCGAGGACTGGCGAACGCAGTTCGAGGTCAACGCGACCGGAGCGTTCCTGTGTACCCGCGCCGTCCTGCCCGGAATGCGTGAACGCGACCACGGCCGGATCGTCACCGTCGCCTCGACCGCCGGGCACGTCGGCTATCGCTACACCGCCGGGTACACCGCGTCGAAACACGCGGCGGTCGGCCTGATGCGCGCGGTGGCCGCGGAGGTGGCGGGCACCGGCGTCACCGCCAACGCGGTGTGCCCCGCGTTCGTGCGGACCGATATGACGGCCACGTCGGTGGCCCGGATCCGGGAACGCACCGGACGGGACGAGGCCGCCGCCGAAGCCGCCCTCGCCGCCGCGTCCGCGCTGGGCAGACTGCTCGAACCCGACGAGGTCGCCTTCGCGGTGACCTTCTTCGCGGCGCCCGAGGCGGCCGCGATCAACGGCCAGACTCTCGTACTCGACGGTGGAGGAATCCAGTCATGAGCCCGTTCCGTGCCACTCCCCCGATCACGGCGGAATGGGAGCACTTCGAGTTCACTGTGGACGATGGCGTCGCGACGGTCACCTTGGACCGGCCGGACAAGCTCAACGCGCTGACCTTCGACAGCTACGCCGATCTGCGGGACCTGCTCGCCGAACTGCCGCACCGGGGCGACGTGAAGGTGCTCGTGCTCACCGGACGCGGGCGCGGGTTCTGTTCCGGCGGTGATGTCGAAGAGATCATCGGCGAGCTGCAGAAGATGGAGACCGCCGAACTGCTGGAGTTCACCCGGATGACCGGGGCCGTGGTGAAGGCGATGCGGGAATGCCCGCTGCCGATCATCGCCGCCGTCAACGGTGTCGCCGCCGGTGCCGGTTCGGTGCTCGCGCTGGCCAGTGACTTCCGGCTGCTGGCGCGGTCGGCGAAGTTCGCTTTCCTGTTCACCAAGGTCGGCCTCGCCGGGGCGGACATGGGCTCGGCGTACCTGCTGCCCCGGCTGGTCGGCCTCGGCCGGGCCACCGAACTGCTGATGCTCGGCGACAAGGTCGACGCCGTCCGCGCCGAGTCGATCGGCCTCGCTTCGTCCGTTGTGGACGATGAGGAACTCCCGGCCGCCGCCGCGGCGCTCGCCCGGCGGCTGGCCGATGGTCCGGCACTCGCCTACGCCACCACCAAGGTCCTGCTGACCCGGGAACTGGACATGGATCTCGGCAGCTCCATCGAGCTGGAGGCGATCACCCAGGCGCTGCTCATGACCAGCAAGGACCACCACGAGTTCTACGCCGCATGGTCGGCCGGGCGCAGTCCACAGTGGACAGGCCGGTAGCGACGGTGTGCTGAAGGACGCCTTCGGTGCACTGATGGTGCTGAAGGACGCCATCAGTGCACCCAACGCACTGAAAGCGTCCTTCAGCACCACCGGCACCACTCAGCGGCTGGTGACCGCGATCGCCGGGTCGGCGAGACTGCCGAAGTACAGCTTGCCGTCGCGCTCGCGCACGCCGGTGAGCATGTGGAAGTCCGCGATCTCGCCCCGGAACTCGCGCTCCACCAGACCGTCCGCGGCGACGCCGAGGACACCCACCTCACGCCCCGGCTGCGGCTGAACGGCGTCGGGCAGCGCACGCACGAGCGCGCGCAGCGGAGCGGGAAGCCTGCGGACGACGTCGAGCGCCGCGACGCGGGGGCTGGCCTGGGTCACCCAGATCAGCCCGTCGCTGCCGGTGGAGATGTTGTCCGGGAAACCCGGGAGATCGTCGATCAGCGTGTCCACCTTGCCCGCGCGGGAGCCGTGCAGCCACACCCTGCTGACCCGGAACGCACCGGTCTCGGCGACCGCGACGAACGACTCGTCCGGGGGCAGCGCGACGCCGTTCGCGAACTGGAAGCCGTCGGCGAGCTGGTCGATCTGCCCGTCCGGGGTCCGCCGCAGCAGCCGCCCGCCGCCGGTCTGCTCGATGAGGTCGTCCCGCCAGCGCTCGATGCCGAAGCGCCGCGAGGAATCGGTGAAGTACACCGTGCCGTCCGCGGCGACGGCGGCGTTGTTGCAGAAGACGAACTCCAGCCCCGCCGCCGACGTCGCGAGCGTGGTGACGTCCCCGCCGCCGATCGGCACGGTCAGCAGGCCCGCGTGCGCGTCGCAGATCAGCAGTTCGTCCTCGCCGAAGAACTCGATCCCGAGCGGCCGTCCGCCGGTGTCGGCCAGCACGTCGATGCGCCTGCCGTCCGGCGCGACCCGCAGGATCCGGCCGTCCACGACCCCGGTGTAGATCCGGCCCCCGGCGTCGACCACCACGTCCTCGGTGCCGAACCCGTTGACCGGGATCAGCGTCACGTCACCGAACCGCATGCGTACCTCCTGCCACCAGCGGTCACCCGATCGCGTCCGCACGCACGAACGGGCCACGAAAGCATTACACCGCACCGCGACCGTTGCACTCCGGGCCTGTACCACGACCCACCTGATGTGGATGTTCTCCGACGGGCGAAGGCGGACCGGCGCCTCACGATCCACCGCACGTGGGCGGTGCTGCTCACGGTGCTCTCCGCCGCTCTGCTGCTCGTGGTCCCGGCCGTGTGGTGGACGCTCAGCGGCCGCCCCGGCCCCGCGTTCGTCCTGGTGACCGCGGGCGCGCTCGCGACGTGGCTGGTCGCGTTCGTCCGCGCGTGGGTGACCGGGACACGGTTGAAACCCTGACCCGCGAACCGGTTCAGACGATTTCGAGGTTCGCCATCATGCCCATGTCCTCGTGTTCGGCGTTGTGGCAGTGGAAGAGATAGCGGCCGCGATAGCCGTCGAACCGGGTGATGATCTCCGCCGCTTCGCCCGGCCGCAGCGACACGGTGTCCTTGAGTCCCGCGTCGTGCGGGAGCGGCGGCCTGCCACCGCGCGAGAGCACCTGGAAGCCGACCAGGTGCAGGTGGACGGGATGGTGGACGTCGGCGACGAACCGCCACACCTCGACGTCGCCGAGGCCGACGGTGACGTCGGAGCGGGCGGGGTCGAACGGCAGCCCGCCGATCAGCCAGCCGTGCCCGCCGTTCAGCTGCCCGGCGCGGAACGAGAACTCGCGCACCCGGACCGCGTCCGCCCGGTTCCACGTCGGGAGATCGGTCGAGAGGACGGGCGGAACGCGGCTGTCGTCGGCGGCCTTGCGCGCCACCCGGAAGGCCATGACGTCCCGGGTGCGTCCGGAGCCCAGCCGGTTGACGACCTTGACGAGGCTGCCGACCGGGACACTGGAGAAGTCGGCGATCACGTCGTAGCGCTCGGCGGGCGCGATCGGCAGGGACGCGTGGGGCACCGGCGCCGCGAGCAGCCCCTGGTCCGCGCCGATCTGGACGAGATCGAGCCGGCGGCCGTCGTCGAGCACCGCTTCCAGTTCGTAGTGCCGCGCGTTCGAGCCGTTCAGGATCCGCAGCCGGTAGCGGGCCGCGTCGACCTCGTGCACCGGCCACGGAGCGCCATTGACCAGGATGACGTCGCCGAGCACTCCGGCGAGGTAGGACTCCTGAACCCCGGGCTGTCCGCGCAGCGTGGGATCGAGGGCGGGGTAGTCGAGACTTCCGTCCGCGGCGAACGCGCGGTCCGCGATCATCAGGGGCAGTTCCCGCGGCCCCGCGGGCAGCCCGAGCGCGTCCTCGGCGTCGTCACGCACGATGTGCAGGCCCGCGAGACCCCGCCAGATCGCGGGCGCGGTGAAATCCATCCGGTGATCGTGATACCAGAGCAAAGCCGGCCGCTGGTCCATCGGGAACGTGTAGTCCCGGCTCAGTTTCGCCTGCACCGCCCGCGGATCCGACATGCCTGCCATGGCGTGGCCGCCATGGCCGTGGTGTGCGGCGTCCGGCCATCCCGCGGGCAGGACGAGGTCGGTCGGGTACCCGTCGGAGTCCGCCGGGGTCCGGCCGCCGTGCAGGTGCACGACGGTCGGCACCGGCAGCTCGTTGCGATGCGTCACGGTGATCGGCCTGCCCCGGCGCGATTCGATGGTGGGGCCGGGGAAAGTGCCACCGTATGTCCACAGTGGAGTCCGGACGCCCGGCAGGATCTCCGCGCTCGTTTCGCGCTGCGTGACGGCGTACCGGTCGACACCGCCGGAGGTGCTGACCGGCGCCAGCACTGCGGGAATCGGCAACGGCACACTGAACGCGGGCGGCAGCGGCACGGCGCTGCGCAGTTCGGCACCGGTGACCGGCGGGCGGCGCGACAACGCGGCCGCGCCCGACAGCCCGGTGGCCGCCAGCAGCCCGAGTGCCCCGCCGATTTCCAGTACCCGGCGCCTGCTGATCCGGTGGTCACGCATCGGCCCGCACCTCCCGGGCGGGCCGCCGGAAAGGCTGCCGCCACACCGCGATGAACTGGACGACGAGCGCGGCGATGGTGAGTACGCCCAGCGGGAGGTGCAGCCACAGCGCGCCCGCCAGCCCGGCGAAATACTGCGCGGTCTCGGCCGCCACCAGCGCCAGCGTGGTGAGGAACGGCCAGGCCCGGCGCAGCCGGACCCACACAACGGCCGCCACGATCAGCTGCAGGTAGCCGATCGAGGTGACGACGTCGGCACCGGTCGCGTGCCAGCCCAGGCCGTCGTAGTCCCCGCTCAGGTACACCCCGGCGAACACCGGCTGGCCGATGATCCCCACCAGATGCGCGCTGACGACGGCCCGCAATACCCCTCCGCTGACCGCGAAGGCGTCTTCCCCGTTTTGCTTCACCTCTCGAAGCTATGACTGCTGAGCTATCCTGTCTAAGATCAATATTGCTATGCCGTTATGACGTCGGAGGCATGGGTCATGGACCTGAACACGCTCAACCAGTTCCGTGTCGTGGCACGGCTGGAGCACCTCAGCCGCGCGGCCGACGAACTCCGCGTCGCCCAGCCTTCGGTGAGCCGCACCATCGCCCGGCTGGAAAACGAACTCGGCACGCCGCTGTTCGATCGCGCGGGACGGCTCCGGCTGAACGACACCGGGAAGCTCTTCCTCGGCTACGTCGAACGCGCCCTCGGCGAACTCGACGCGGGACGGCGAGCCGTCGCCGAAGCCACCAGCGAGGGCTTCGGCACCGTGCGCCTGGCGTCGGAAACCTTTCTCACCCTCACCGGCCCGCTCGCGGCGTACAAGCGGGCCCATCCCGCCATCGAGGTCGAACTCCGCTGGACACCCGCCGAGGACATGGGCCGCCTCCTGCGGGCCAAGGACGTCGACCTCTGCGTTGCCTCACAACCGATCCGCGCCGAGGGACTGGACTCGGCGCCGCTGTTCGAAGAGGCGGTGTGGGTGGCCACCCCGCACGACCATCCGCTGGCGGGCCGCGCGTCGGTGAGCGTCGAGGAACTGGCGGGTCAGCCCTTCGTGACCTCCCGCAAGGGACACTGGGTCCGCGGACTCCTCGACCGGCTCTTCGCCGGCCGGGGCCTGACCCCGAAGATCGTCTGCGAGGGCGACGAACACAGCGCCATCGCGAGCCTGATCAGCGCGGGGCTCGGCATCGGCCTCGTCCCCGCCCTCGCCCGGCGCACCGCCACCAACGACGCGGTCGCCTGGATCGCCGTCGACGATCCCGGGTGCCGCCGGACGGTCACGCTGTTCTGGGGCGCCGAGAGTCATCTCTCCAGCGCCGCCAGGCTGATGCGCGCACTGATCACCGGCTGGGACTGGGAAACCGGTGCCCCGCAAGGGAAACCCCCGGCGTTGCGATGAGCCCCGTCCTCGGTCGCTGATCGCGGAAGGGCACAGAACCGGCCACGAACGAATCACGCTCTCCCGCGGCGGTTGCGGTTCGGCGTAGCCCTGCGACGGCCTCTTGCAGACCCCGTCGCCGCAGCGAAAGAGCCACAATGAGCAGTACTGAGCCCTCCTTTCGACAGCCGCCGGTACCGCAGGCCACCCGAAGGAAACCGAGGCGGTGGCCATGGCTCTTCGGCATTCTCACCGCACTCGCCCTCGGGCTCGCGACCGGGCTGGCGGGCCGGTCGCCCGCGCCCGCCCCGGCAGCGTCAGCTGGCCGCACGCCGACGGCTCCCGCCACGACCACCTTGACTGCGACCTCGACGACGAGAGCGACGACGACCGCCACGACCTCGGTCACGGCTACCGCAACGGTCACCGCCTCCCCTGCCGAGCCGCCCTCGACCACCGCCAGGCCCGCAGGGCCGAAAACGGAGTTCGGGGACGGAACCTACCTGGTGGGTACCGATATCACGGCCGGAGCGTACCAATCCACGGGTCCTCGGGACGGTTCGGTTTGCTACTGGGCACGGATGAAGAACGACTCCGGCTCGCCCGACGCGATCATCGCTAACAACATCACACACGGCACGGCCCGCGTGACTGTGGGCAAAGGCGAGTATCTGCAGGTGTCCGGCTGTGACTTCACCCGGGCTTGAAACGCACGAGTCGCCGCATCTTTCGCAGGTGTGCCGGAGCACGACCAGTCCGGTTCGGACGGACGGGAGCGACCGCGACGCGGGTGAAGGGTGATACGTAACGCGATCCGAGATCGACACGAGAGTGTGGCATGACTTTCCCATTTCCCACAGCCGCAGCGGAACCGTCACCTCCCGCGCGACGCTGGAAGCAATGGTGGCCGTGGCTCATTGTGGGCGTGTGTGTCCTCGCGGGAACCGGCATCGCGATCGTGGTCGTGGTGACCAGGACGGCAACGAGCCAATGCGCCAACCCCGCCGAAAAGGTGCCGTGCGTCGGTCCGGGCGACACCTGGGTATCGGCCGATGGGTCGACGCGACCGCGAAACCAGGTCGCCGGTCCCGCCTCCACCAGCAATCCGGTTCCCTCGGCCACGACAAGTACTTTCGCGCCTCCGACCGTCAAGGCAAGCCCGGAGGACTTCACGATCGCGGTGAAGATCCTGGACAAGCAGTGCTTCGGCTCGGCCGGGTGCAATGTCCGCTACCGCATCGAGCCGAAGTCGACGAGCCTGTGCCTGCCCTCGTGCACGGTGCTGTACGAGATCACAGGCGGCGAATACGTCCGGAACGGCAGTTTCCGGATGGAGGGCGGCGAAGCGACGATCAAGGACAGCGAGCTGATCGGGACCAAAAACTCGAAGGCAGCCCTCACCGCTAAGGTCACCGAGGTGCTCCCGAACTGAGCGACCGGCACGACGCCGTTGTCCTGACGCGCGCCTACCGGTAGGTCAACAGCTTTGCCGCGTCCGCCTCGAAATGCGGATGTTCGTTGAACGACAACAGCGTCACCCCGCCCCGCCCGGACACGAGCTTGGTGATCCCGGCGTTCACGGTGACCCGGTTGAGCTTGAGCAGCCCGGCTTCCGGGGTACCCATGAGCGCCCCGCAGAGCGTCGCGATCACGCCGCCGGAGGTGAACACCACCGCGTGCTCCCCCTTGCCCAGCGAGGCCACGAGATCGGCGAGCGCGCCCCGGCAGCGGTTCAGGAACGCGGGCCAGGTCTCGGCGCACGGCCCGTCCGCGCCCGCTTCGGTCCACGCGGTGAGCGCGGCGTCCAGCGTCGCCTGGTAGGCCCGTGAATCCTCTTGCGGCGCGCCACCGGCGTGATGGCGCGCGATGTCGACGTGGTCGTACTCGTTCCAGCGCGCGTCCTCGGTCACCGCGATGCCCGAGCCGAGCACCTTGAGCGCGGTGGCCGCGGTGTCCCGTTGCCTGGCCAGCGATCCCGAGCGCGCCTGACTGAACTCGACACCGCGCCGCAGCAGTTCCGCACCGGCCACAGTGGACTGTTCGAACCCGAGCGGGGACAACTGGTCGTAGTCCTCGGCGCCGAACGACGCCTGCCCGTGCCGGACGAGGTAGATGGCGCCCACTAGGCCGTTCCCTTCCCGATGATCTCGCGGCAGCGCCAGTCCAGATACCCGGAGAACTGCCAGAGATCCTTGAACGCGGGGTTGTGCGTCTGGCCGTCGTGATAGCGGCGGTAGATCTGCTGCAACACCACGGCGAGCCGGAAGAGGCCGTACACCTCGTAGAAGCGCCAGTCCTCGATCTTCAGCCCGGTACGCTCCGCGTAGTGCGCCACGAACTCTTCACGCGTGTACATGCCGGGCAGGTGCGTCGGCTGGCGACGGCTCAGCTTCATCGTGTCGTCGTCATCGGCCTGCACCCAGTACGCGAGCGTGCTGCCGAGTTCCATCAGCGGGTCGCCGAGCGTGGCCATCTCCCAGTCCAGCACGCCGACGATGTCGAGGGTGTCCGGACCGTCGAGCACGAGGTTGTCGAGGCGATAGTCGTTGTGGATGAGGCAGATCTTCACCTCGCCTGGCTGGTTTTCCGCCAGCCAGGCCATCACCGCGGCGAAGTCGGGGACGTTGTCCGTGCGTGACCGGGCGAACCGCTCCGACCAGCCACGAATCTGCCGCTCGACGTACCCCGCGCCCTTGCCGAGGTCGGCGAGCCCCGCGGCATCGACGTCGACAGCGTGCAGTTCGACGAGCCGGTCGACCACCCGGCCGGACAAGTCCCGTGCCCGTTCCGGGCTCAGCTCGAGGCCGTCGGGAAGATCGCCGCGCAGGATGAGCCCGTCGAGCTTCTCCATCACGTAGAAATCGCCGCCGAGCACGGCCGGATCGTCGCCGAAGGCCAGCACCTCGGGCACGTAACCGAACACCGGCTTGAGCGCGCGCTGCACCCGGAACTCGCGGCGCATGTCGTGCGCGGACGCGGCTTTGTGCCCCGCGGGCGGACGCCGCAGGATGAGGTCGCGACCGGGATAGCTCAGCAGATACGTCAGATTCGAGGCCCCGCCGGGGAACTGCCGCACCCGTGGCGGTTCCGCACCGAGCCCGTCGACACGCTCGCTCAGCCACGCGTGCACCGCGGCGGCGTCGAAGGCGTCTTCGGCACGGACCTCGACCGTGGCGTTTCCGGCGCTGCTCACAGGAACTTCTTCAGCAGAGCCTCCGGGGCCAGCCGCACCACGAGGCTGAGCGGCGTCCACGGCCAGCTCGGGACGTACACCTTCGCGCCTTCCGCCTCGATCGCCTTGACCAGTGCCCGCACCCCGACCTCCGCGCGGGCGACCAGCGGGACGCCATCGTTGCGCGCGGTCATCTCCGACTCGATGAAGCCGGGCTGGATGTCGGTCACCTTGATCGGTGTCCGCCGCAGCTCGATCCGGGTGCCCTCGACGAACGTCGAGATGCCCGCCTTCGACGCCGCGTACGCCGTGAGGTTGCCGGGGAACCCGCGGATCGCGCTGAAGGACGAGATCACCGCGAGGTGCCCGGCCCGCTGCTCGCGGAAGATCCCCACCGCGGCCTCGACCTGGGCGGCCGCGGCGACGAAGTTGGTCTCCAGCGTCGTGCGGTTGGCGTCGAACCGGCCCTTGCCGATCGGCTGTCCCTTCCCGATTCCCGCGTTCACGATCACGCGGTCGAGCGAGCCCAGCTCCGCACGGAACTCCTCGAACACACTGAACACCCGATCATGGTCGTTGACGTCCAGCGGCCGGGGCACGACCTTGATACCGGGGAAGGCGCCCGTCAGCTCCTCGGCCAGCGCGTCGAGCCGCTCGGTCCGCCGCGCGCACAGCGCGAGATTGCGTCCCCGCGCCGCGAACTGGCGCGCCATGCCCTCGCCGAGTCCCGAGCTGGCGCCGGTGATCAGGATGTTCTTCCGCAGAGCCATACGCCGGAGCCTACCGGCAAGTAACAACGGTGTCTTCCCCATCCGGGGAGGAGTGACCGGTGGCCCGGCGCTGGGGGCGTCGCCGGGCCACCGGTCCTCGAACGGCCTGCCGCACCCGGTGATCGGACACGGTCGGCGGCCGGAGCCGGATCCGTTTGCACGGTCCTGACCTGTACGACCCGGTAACCTGGGAAGGCGCGCGGGCACCGGGCCGCTGAGCCATACAAACGTGCGCGCCGGGGCGGGGGCAACGATTCCCAGTTGCCAGTACTAGTCCGTTCGACCCAATACCGGTCGGCCGCCGCGGGATGTGGGCTGCTCACAAGGTGTGGCCATGTCACCGCGTACTGCTAACGTTCTCGCAGTCGTAGTACCGGGACGGCACACATGGGGCGGGTCACGACAATGGCGGGAAGCACGGCGGGCCAGGGTGACCACGAAGGCGAGCGCACGGCGTTCGCGATCGCGCTGCGGAACGCGATCGCCGCCAGTGGCCTGAGCCTCGACCGCGTCCAGGCCCGGCTACGGGCCCGCGGCGCCACGGTCAGCGTCACGGCGCTGAGCTACTGGCAGTCCGGCAAACGCCAGCCCGAGCGGCAGGGCTCGCTGTCGGCCGTGCGGGTACTGGAGGACATCCTCGGCGTGCCCGCGGGTTCACTGCTCGGCCTGCTGCCGCCTCCCCGCCCGCGCGGCGGAGCCCGGCGCCAGACGAGCGGCGCCGAACCGCTGACGTTCACCAGGGAAACGCTTCAACCGCTGCTCGAGCGCGTCGGCGCACCCCACGCCCTCGACCGCCAGCACCAGCTGAAACTCGTCGGCCTGCACGACCAGTGCGAGATCGCCGAGGACGGCGGGCAACGCGCCGTCACCGCCCGCGCGGTGTTCCAGGCGGGCGCCGACGGCCAGGACCGCTGGCTGCTCGTCTACGCGCAGGGCAACCCCGAAGCCGGGCCGCCCGCGCTGCACGCGGTCCGGAACTGCCGGGTCGGCCGCGCCGAGGTCGACGAGACCCACGGCCTCACCGTCGCCGAGCTGATCTTCGACCGCCCCATCGACCGCGGCGAAACCCACCTCATCGAGTACTCCCTGATCAACGCCGGACCGCCGTACCCGGAGTGTCAGAACACCTACTACCGCGAGTTCCGGCGCCCGGTGCGGGAATACCTGCTGGAGGTGCGGTTCGCGCCCGGCACCGCGCCCGAGCGGTGCTGGCAGTACTCGCGCGAAGGCGGTGAGGGCGCGCTCGCCCGGCGCCGGCTCAAGCTCGACGGCGGCGACGGGGTGCACGCCGTCGCCCTCGACTTCGGCCCCGGGATCTTCGGTATCGACTGGGACTGACCGCGGCCTAATGCCGTTAAGGCCACCTTACGGGCGTCGGACGCCCGTAAGG
>NZ_JBHYJW010000101.1:0-19386 GCF_042741125.1 Amycolatopsis sp. NPDC058986
CACCGACGGCGCCGCCGCCCGCACCGACCCCCCCCACTGCGACGCCGCCCAGAAAGCCCCGGGTGGCCCGTTATGCCCCCACGGAGGGACCCAGAGTCTCTCGATGTGGCATTCACGGACCTGCCCCCGAACCCCCATTGGAGCCGTAAGTGACCAACCTGGAGACCACGGACGCCACCGGCCTCGGCGAGATCGAGGTCGGCGCCGCCCGGATCAACGTCGACGACAAGCGGATGATCAACGCCCGCGCCGACGTCAACCAGCTGCTGCCGATGAAGTACCGCTGGGCGTGGGAGAAGTACCTCGCCGGCTGCAACAACCACTGGATGCCGACCGAGGTCGCGATGCAGGCCGACATCGCGCTGTGGAAGTCGGCCGACGGGCTGACCGAGGACGAGCGCACGATGCTCAAGCGCAACCTCGGCTTCTTCGCCACCGCGGAGTCGCTGGTGGCCAACAACATCGTGCTCGCCGTGTACCGCCAGATCACCAACCCCGAGTGCCGCCAGTACCTGCTGCGCCAGGCGTTCGAGGAGGCCGTGCACACGCACACCTTCCAGTACATCTGCGAAAGCCTCGGCCTCGTCGAGGGCGAGCTGTTCAACATGTACCGCGAGGTTCCGTCCATTTCGGACAAGGACGCGTGGGCGCTGAAGTACACGCAGAATTTGGAGAACCCGGACTTCGAGACCGGGACGCCGGAGGCCGACCAGGCGTTCCTGCGTGACCTCGTCGCGTTCTACGTGATCTTCGAGGGCATGTGGTTCTACACCGGCTTCGCGCAGATCCTCTCGCTGGGCCGCCGGAACAAGATGGTCGGGATCGCCGAGCAGTACCAGTACATCCTGCGCGACGAGTCGATCCACCTGAACTTCGGCATCGACTGCATCAACCAGATCAAGATCGAGAACCCGCACCTGTGGACCGAGGAGTTCCAGGCCGAGGTGCGCGGGATGCTGCAGGAGGCGTGCGAGCTCGAGGTCGCCTACGCCCGCGACACCATGCCGCGCGGCATGCTCGGGCTGTCGCACGAACTGTGCGAGCAGTACATGCACTTCATCACCGACCGCCGCGCCCAGCAGATCGGCCTCGCCCCGATCTTCGGCGAGACCGAGAACCCGTTCCCGTGGATGTCGGAGGCGATGGACCTCAAGAAGGAGAAGAACTTCTTCGAGACCCGCGTCATCGAGTACCAGTCCGGCGGCGCCCTCGACTGGGACTGACCTCGGAATGCTTGGCCGGGGCCGGACGGGACGGCTAAGCTCGGGGTGCCATGGGTTCTGCCGGGCGCGGTGCGCCGTGTCCGGGAGAGGCGACAGGGAACCCGGTGGGAATCCGGGACTGCCCCGCAGCGGTATGTGGGAACGAAAGCCGTCACCGTGCGAGACACGGTAAAGCACTGGACACCAGTTCGAGGCACGCTTCAACGCCGAGAACGCATCAGCACAGTCCGGGAAGCGACGGCCGGTAGGCGCGAGCAGCACGCCCACGAGTCCGAAGACCTGCCCGTGGTACGTGCGCCGACGGCGCGCGTGAGTCCGGGCCTCGCGGGATGGGCACGACCGAAACACGGTCACTCCTGCGCGCGCACGGGCTCCTTCGACGAGCTCGCGAGGAGAGAGCTGTGCCTGAAGACCGCGTCACCGAAAACCGGAAGAACCCCGTCGGGACGACCGTGCTGGGCTACCCGCGCATCGGCGCGGACCGGGAACTCAAACGCGCCGTCGAGCGCTACTGGGCCGGGAAGACCGACGAAACCACCCTCCGGGAGACCGGCCGGGAGCTGCGCGCGGAGACGTGGCGGGAGCTGGCCGCCGCCGGACTGGACTCGATCCCGTCCAACACGTTCTCCCACTACGACCAGATGCTCGACACCGCCGAGCTGTTCGGCGCGCTGCCCGCCCGGTTCACCGGCCTGGCCCTTTCCCCGCTCGACACCTACTTCGCCGCCGCGCGAGGCGTTCAGGACGCGCCCGCGCTGGAGATGACGAAGTGGTTCGACACCAACTACCACTACCTCGTCCCGGAACTGGGACCGGACACGACGTTCGCCCTCGCCGGCACGAAACCGCTCGACGAGTACCGCGAGGCGAAGGCCGCCGGGTTCGAGACGCGGCCGGTGCTCATCGGACCGGTGACGTTCCTGTTGCTCTCGAAGCCCGCCGCCGACGCACCCGAGGGCTTCCGGCCGCTGGAGCTGCTGGACGAGCTGCTCCTGCGCTACGCCGAACTGCTGGAGCGGCTGCACGACGCCGGGGCGGAGTGGGTCCAGCTCGACGAACCCGCGTTCGCCGGGGATCGCGGTGAGAAGGAGCTGAACGCCCTCACCCGCGCCTACCACGTCCTGGCGAAGGCGACGGCGCGGCCGAAGCTGCTGGTCGCCGGGTACTTCGGTGGCCTCGGCCGGGGCCTGGGCGTGCTGGCCCGCTCCCCGATCGACGCGATCGCCGTCGACCTGGTCACCGATCCGTCCACTGTGGACGAGGTGGCCGCGCAAGGAGCCCTGCGGGACAAGGAGGTCCTGGCCGGGGTGGTCGACGGCCGGAACGTGTGGCGGACCGACCCCGACCGCGCGCTCGGCCGCGCGGCGACCCTGCTCGGCACCGCGGCACGCGTGAGCGTCTCGACGTCGTGCTCGCTGTTGCACGTGCCCTACGACGTCGAGCGGGAAACCACGCTCGACGCCCGGCTCCGGGGCTGGCTGGCGTTCGCGCGGCAGAAGGTCGACGAGGTCGTCCTGCTCGGCAGGGCACTGCGGGAAAACACCGCGGACCTCACCGCGGCCCGCGCGGCGGTGAAAGACCGTGCCACCGCGACGGAACTGGTCGATTCCCGCGTCCGGGCGCGGCTGGCGTCGCTACGTCCCGAGCACCTTCTCCGCGCGCCTTACCCGCGGCGGGCGGAGGCACAGCAGGCCGCGCTGGGCCTGCCCGCGCTGCCGAGCACGACGATCGGCTCGTTCCCGCAGACCACGGACGTCCGCAAGGCGCGCGCGGCGCATCGGGCGGGCACGCTCGACGACGCGGGCTACACCGCGGCGATGCGCGCGGAGGTCGAACGCGTCGTGCGGTTGCAGGAGGAACTCGGGCTCGACGTCCTCGTGCACGGCGAGCCCGAGCGCAACGACATGGTGCAGTACTTCGCCGAGCAGCTGGCCGGGTTCGCCGCCACCGAGCACGGCTGGGTCCAGTCGTACGGCTCCCGCTGCGTCCGGCCGCCGATCCTGTACGGCGACGTCTCACGACCGTCGCCGATGACGGTCGGCTGGGCGACGTACGCGCAGCGGCTCACCGAACGTCCGGTCAAGGGCATGCTCACCGGGCCGGTCACGATCCTGGCCTGGTCGTTCGTCCGCGACGACCAGCCCCTATCCGACACCGCGGCGCAGGTGGCGCTGGCGATCCGCGACGAGGTCCACGACCTCGAATCCGCCGGGATCCGGATCGTCCAGGTCGACGAGCCCGCACTGCGCGAACTGCTGCCGCTGCGCGCGGCCGGGCACGAGGCGTATTTCGCTTGGGCGGTAAGGGCTTTCCGGCTCGCGACGGCCGGGATCGCCGACACGACCCAGATCCACACGCACATGTGCTACTCGGAGTTCGGCGAGGTGCTGCCCGCGATCGACGCGCTCGACGCCGACGTCACCAGCATCGAGGCGGCCAGGTCGAAGATGGAGGTGCTCACCGATCTCGGCGCGGCCGGGTTCGGCCGGGGCGTCGGGCCGGGCGTGTACGACATCCACTCGCCGCGCGTCCCCGACGTCGGCGAGGTGAGCGGGCTGCTGCGGACGGCCGTGGGCGCGGTGGCGCCCGAACGCGTCTGGGTTAATCCCGACTGCGGCCTGAAGACCCGCGGGTACGCCGAAGTCGAGCCCGCGCTGCGGAACCTGGTCGCGGCGGCCCGCCAGGTCCGCGCCGAACTCGCCTGATCCCGGGGCCCAAGCGCCCCAATGTGGCGTTCGCTGCGTCCAACGCACCCAATGCCACATTGGGGCGCACTTTCAGGCGAAGTTGACCGCAGGTGTTGTCAATCGGCCAACAATGCAGGACGGTGGTGGGCAAGGTCTCAGCGAGGAGATGGTGACGATGGTGAGCACGGTCGGGAAGGTCACCGAAGCGTTGCGCGAGCGCGTACCGCCGCTGTCCTCGATTCCCTTGCCCCGCACCGTGGACGACCGCTGGCTCGACGCGCGCTGGCCGGTCCGCGAGCTGGCGCCGCCACCGGCGGGCAGCGGGCTGAAACCGGTGCTCGGCGACGACGGCCCGCCGCTGGTCGGGCACGTCCCGGAGATGATGCGGTTCGGCATCGAGTTCGGCCTGCGCCGCTACGAGATGTACGGGCCGGTGTCGTTCATGGGCGGCTTCGGCCGCCGCATCGTCGCGCTGTCCGGGCCCGAGGCCACCCAGATCGCCCTGGTGAACAAGGACAAGGCGTTCTCGCAAGAGGGCTGGCGGTTCTTCATCGAGAACTTCTTCGAGCGCGGCCTGATGCTGCTGGACTTCGGCGAGCACCACCTGCACCGCCGGATCATGCAGCAGGCCTTCACCCGTCCCCGGCTGAGCGGCTACGTCGACCAGATGGGCCCGACGCTGCGTGAAGGCGTCGCGTCCTGGTCCGGCCGCTCCCGTCCCCGGCTGTACTGGGCGCTCAAGCAATTGACGCTCGACGTCGCGACGCGGGTGTTCATGGACATGCGCGGCCCGGACGACGCCGCGCGGATCAACCGGGCGTTCATCGCCGCCGTACGCGCGGGGAGCGCGATCGTGCGCTACCCCGTGCCGGGCGGCCGCTGGGCGGCGGGGCTGCACGGCCGCAAGGTGCTGGAGCGGTACTTCGCCGAAAACCTCCCCGCCAAGCGGAAAGGCGACGGCGACGACCTCTTCTCCGCGCTGTGCCACGCCACCACCGAGGACGGCGACCGGTTCACCGACACCGACATCGTCAACCACATGATCTTCCTGATGATGGCCGCGCACGACACGTCGACGATCACCAGCAGCGCGATGGTGTATTTCCTGGCCAAGTTCCCCGAATGGCAGGAACGCGCCCGCGCGGAGTCCCTGGCGCTCGGCGACGCGGTGCCCGGCATCGAAGCGCTGGAGGGACTGGAAACCCTGGACCTGGTGATGAAGGAGGCGCTGCGGCTGGTGGCGCCCGTGCCGTCGATGGCACGCAAGACGGTCAAGGACACCGAGGTGCTCGGCCACTACCTCCCGGCGGGCTCGCTGATCGGGGTTTCCCCGACCGTCAACCACTTCTCCCCCGGCTGCTGGACCGACCCGATGCGGTTCGATCCGGAGCGCTTCGCCGAGCCACGCCGCGAGGACCGCTCGCACCGGTTCGCCTGGATGCCGTTCGGCGGCGGGGCGCACAAGTGCATCGGGCTGCACTTCGGGAGCCTGGAAGTCAAGGCGCTGCTGCACGAGATGCTGCGGGCCTACCGCTGGTCGGTGCCCGGCGGCTACACCGCGCGCTGGGACTACACCGCCCTGCCGGTACCGGCCGACGGACTGCCCGTTCAGCTGGACCCGAGGTAGGGGCGACACCGTCAGACACACATGGTGACGGCTGGTCACCAGTTGTGTAGTACCGTTCACTCGTTCAGCCGGTAGACACCCCGTTTCGCGCGTGATGCCGTGGCATCAATCGCGGCCAACTCGTACCCGGTGTGGGTTCGTTATTCCCCACACCTCGCCTGAGCTGGCCTTAGTTCGTGTAAGAAGAGGTGGAGTGTGCCTGATCCTGGTGGCTCACCAGGCTTGGTGAGCGTCGCGCGCCGATGGGCCGCGACGCTGGCCGACACCAAAGGAGTAACGCTTCCCCCGGACGAGCTCGAACAGCTGCTGCACCGCTTCGCCTTCGACGCCGCGCCGCATCTCGACACCGCCCACGAGGGCGCGCTGCGGCGGTTCACCGCGCTCTACGCGGCCGCGCCGGTCGGGATCGCGCTCGCCGGTCCCGACGGCGTCGTCGTCGAGGCCAACGCCGCGCTCGGCAGGCTGCTCGGCACGAACCCGGATCTGCTGCGCGGCAGGCACCTCGGCGATCTCGGCGCGGACGAGCACGACACCACCCGGCTGCGGGCGGGCCTGGCGCAGCTGGGCGCCACCACCGAGCAGTACACCGAGCGGCTGCGGCTCGACCACGCGAAGGACGGTCCACTCTGGACCGACGTCACGCTCGTCCGGCTGCCGGGAGACCGGGCCGGAACGGTCTATCCGGTGCTGATGGCGCTGGACGCCCACGAGAACCAGCTGCTGCAGGAACGTCTGCTGCACCAGAACGTCCACGACGCGCTGACCGGCCTGCCGAACGTAGCCGCCTTCACCACCAAGCTGGAGTCCGTCGTCGGGACCGGCACCGGCGAGCAGGTCGCACTGGTCTACCTCGACATCGACGGCTTCAAGGTGATCAACGACGGGCTCGGCGCCGGCGTCGGCGACAAGGTGCTGCGCGGCATCGCGAACAAGCTCTCGGCGACCTTCACCGGCCACTACGACGGACACGTCTCCCGGCTCGCCGGTGACGGGTTCGCGGTCCTCCTCCACGGCGAGCTGACGCCGAACGCGGTCGTCCAGCTCGTCGAGCAGGCGATGGACGATCTTCGCGAGCCGATCTACCTCGACGGGCACGGCATCGGCGCCAGCGCGAGTGCCGGGATCGTCGTCCGGCCCACCGCGGGCTGTGAGCCCTCCGATCTGGCCAGGGCCGCGGAGATCGCGCTGCACCGCGCGAAGGAGGCGGGCAAGGCGCAGTGGATGCTGTACGACCCCGAGCTCGACGCGCGCGACCGCGGCCGCTACCAGCTGGGCGCGGTGCTCGCCGGTGCGCTGGAGAACGGCGAGTTCTCGCTGATCTACCAGCCGACCGTCAAGCTCGCCAGGCCCGACGAGATCGCCGCCGTCAACGCCGGGCTGCGCTGGAACCATCCGGAGAAGGGCGAGCTGGACTCCGACGAGTTCTACCCGCTCGCCCAGACCACCGGGATGACCATCCCGCTCGGCAAATGGCTGCTGGCCGAGTCCCTCGCCGCGACGGCACGCTGGCGCGAGCGCTTCGGTGACGCCGCCCCGGACGTCTGCGTCCGGCTCCCGAACCGGCTCGCCATCGAGCCCGATCTGGTGTTGCTGGTGAAGGAACAGCTCGACCGGCACGGCCTGCCCGCCAGGGCGCTGCGGCTGTGCGCCGACCCGGAGTCGGTGCTCGACCCGCACGGTGAGGTGCTCGACTCCTTCGCGGTGCTGGCCGACCTCGGCGCGCAGATCGTGCTCACCGTGTCCGGCTCGGCCGATCTGGAGCTCATCCCGCACCACCGGCTGCCGGTCAACCACGTCATCCTCAGCGGTCCGGTGATCGACGTGCTCGCCGACGATCCTGCCGAGACCGACGTCCGGCATCTGCAGCGGCTGGTCACCAGGGCGAAGGAGCTCAAGCTGCGGATCGGCGCGGAAGGAGTGCGCACCGACGGGCACGCCGCGCGGCTGCGGGACATCGGCGTGCTCGCCGCACGCGGCCCGTTCGTCACCGATTCGGCGACCGGGGACGAGGTCGACGAGCTGATCGCGCGGCACGCGGGCTGAAAACGGGGTTCCGCCGCGCCAATCCGGGTGCCCGGCCGCTTCGAATGCCGGACGAGGATCATGCTCAGCGCGAAAGGACCGCCATGAACCCCGGAGACGTCGCCCCCGACTTCGTACTGCCCGACGACCACGGCACGCCGCGGACGCTCTCGGACTTCCTCGCGAGCGGGCCGGTCGCGCTGTTCTTCTACCCCGCCGCCATGACCGGCGGCTGCACCGCCGAGACCTGCCACTTCCGCGACCTCGCCGCGGGCTTCGGGGCGATCGGCGCGCACCGCGTCGGGATCAGCCCCGACTCGGTGACGAAGCTGCGGGCCTTCTCCGCGGCCAACGCCTTCGACTACCCCTTGCTGTCCGATGTGGACGGTAAGGTGGCGCGGCTGTTCGGTGTCTGGCGGGCGCTGCTGCCGTCGCGAGCCAAGCGGCACACGTTCGTGATCGACGATGACCACCGGATCGTCGAGGTGATCCGGAACGAGCACGACTTCAGCGTGCACGGCGACCGCTCGCTGGCGGTGCTGCGGCAGCGCACCGCCGTCGCCTGACGGGGTCAGGAATCCTTGCGCCACACCACGTTCGTGCCGCTGCAGGCGGGCGGCAGCGGGGGCGCCGCGACCTCGGTGCGCACCCGGCGGTAGCCCAGCCGGGCCGGGACGCCCGCGCTGCGCGTGTTCCGCTCGTCGTGCTTGATCTCGACGTACGGCGTGCCGGTCCGGAACGCTTCGGCGGTCAGCAGCGCGGCGGCGCGGGTCATGACGCCCCTGCCGGTGTACGGCTCGCCGAGCCAGTAGCCGATCTCCATCCCGCGTTCCCGCGCCATCAGCCCGCAGCCGCCGACGAGCGTCCCCGCCAGCGTGACCGCGTACTCGTACGCCTCACCACGCTCCCACCGCTCGGCGGTGGTCTTCAGGAATTCGGCCGCTTCGCGTTCGCCGTAGCCGTTCATCGCCCACGGCAGCCACACGCCGATGTACCCGGCCGACTCCCCCGCGGTCGCGGCCAGCTCGCCGAGCCGGGACGGCCGCCAGCGAGTCAGCACGAGGTCTTCGTCGGTCAGGGTTTCGGCCGGGATCTCCATGTCCTCCATGGTCGCCGGAAACCCCGGCCGCCGCCGCCGATTTTCCGGCGGGCTACTTCATGATCACGTCGGCCGGGATCTCGGTGTCACCACGCAGCGCATCGAACAGCTTCTGGGACTTGTTCTTGTCCCAGTGCTCCGCCGAGGCGCTCGTGACCGGCACGGTCGTGGTGACCACGCCGTCCGAGGAGATCCCGCGCATCGCCAGCGCGAGGCCGACGAGGTTGTGCACGTGATCGCCGGAGTCCATGGTCAGCGCGTCCGGCGCCGAGGACAGCAGCGGGAAGAAGTGGAACGGGTTCAGCAGCGTGCCGGCGCTCGCCATCTGGCTGACCATGGCGCCGATGAACTTCCGCTGGTTCGCCACCCGGTCCAGGTCCGACCGCGGGGTCGCCTCGGCGTAGCGCGTCCGGACGAACCCGAGCGCCGAACGCCCGTCCAGCGTCTGGCAGCCGGCCTTGATGTCGATGTGGGTCATGGGGTCGTTCATGTCCTTGTCGACACACATGTCCACGCCGCCGATCCCGTCGACGATGTTCGCGAACCCGCCGAAGCCGATCTCGGCGTAGTGGTCGATCCTCAGCCCTGTCGCGCCCTCGACCGTCTTCGTCAGCAGCGCGGGTCCGCCGAGCGAGAACGCCGCGTTGATCTTGGTCGTGCCGTGGCCGGGCACCTTGACCTGCGAGTCGCGCGGCAGGCTCAGCAGCGTCGGCTTGGTGCTGTTGTCCGGGATGTGCGCGACCATGATCGTGTCGGTGCGGGTCCCGCCCGCGTCGGAGGTGTCACCGGTGGCCAGCCGCGCTTCGTCCTCCTTGGACAGTCCTTCGCGGCTGTCCGAGCCGACGATCAGCCAGTTGGTGCCGGACGCCGCGGCCGGGCGGCCGTCGTAGTTCGCGATCGCGTCGACGCGCTTGATCGAGAACTCCAGGTAGACCCAGACACCCGCCAGGAACACCACGAAGACCAGGAGCAGCGTCAGCAGGATGCGGCCGGGACGCCACCTGCGACGGCGCCGGGGACGTGGCGCAGGCGCGCCCTCGGGCCCCCGCGGCGGCGCCTGGCGCGGGGGTGGCGGGGGTGGTTGCTCACCCCGCGACCCCATCGGCCGGGTCCGCTCGTCGTACGGGCTGCGGCCGCGGCCGGGCAGGGGCATCATCTGGGCAGGCTGGTGCTGCCGAGGGCGTCCAGAAGGCTGCGCTGGCCTCGGCGGCACCCACCGCCCGCCGCCGTCGCCTCCGTACGTCATCTCACATCACCCGTCCCCGATACCGGCGAATCCGTCAAAGTCCCGTCAACCGCTCCTCATGACAAGACGTGCGACACGGTATCGGGTTGTCTCCTCGCCCGCCGCGCAACCGATTACCGGCTGCCCTCGGCGTACCCGAACTGGTGCACCTTGATGTACCCGGACCGGAATCCCGCCTCGGAGTAGGCCAGGTAGAACTCCCACATCCGCCGGAAGACGTCGTCGAAGCCGAAGCTCGCCACCTCGCTCCAGCGGCCGAGGAACCGCTCACGCCACAGCCGCAGCGTGCGCGCGTAGTCCTGGCCGAACTCGCGCATCCCCTGCAGCTTCAGCCGGGTGTTCTCCCGCATCCCGCGCTCGATCGCCTCGACCGACGGGATGATGCCGCCGGGAAAGATGTACTTGTGGACCCAGGTGTAGGCCTTGGACGCCGCGACCATCCGGTCGTGGTCCATGGTGATGGCCTGCAGCCCGAACCGCCCGCCCGGCCGCAGCCGCTGCCCGATCGTGGCGAAGAACGTCGGCCAGTACGAGGCGCCGACGGCCTCGATCATCTCGACGCTGACGACGGCGTCGTACTCGCCGGTGGACTCGCGGTAGTCGGTCAGCTTGACGTCGACGCGGTCGGCGAAGCCCGCCTCCGCGATCCGGGCGGTGGCCAGCGCGCGCTGCTCCTCGGAGATCGTGAGCGACGTGACGTGCGCGCCGCGCGCGGCCGCGCGGATCGCCAGCTCGCCCCAGCCGGTGCCGATCTCCAGCACCGCGCTGCCCTCGCGGACCCCGGCGTAGTCCAGCACGCTGTCGATCTTGCGGTGCTGCGCCTGGGTGAGGGTGTCGCCGGGCCCGAACAGCGCCGAGGAGTACATCATCGACTCGTCGAGGAACGTGCCGAACAGGTCGTTGGACAGGTCGTAGTGCCGGTGGATGTTGGACCGCGCGCCCTCGAGGGTGTTCTCCTCGGTCTCCGGCTGGGTGCGCTCGGCGATCCGGCGGAACTTCTGCAGCACCGGCGGCACCAGGGTGGCCATCCGCTCGGCGAACGGCGTCAGGACGTCGGCGAGGTCGTCGGCGGTCCAGTCGCCCGCCATGTAGGCCTCGCCGAAACCGATCTTCGCGTCGACGCCGAGGCGGTGGAAGAACGCCGCCGGGCGGTGGATCCGCATCTCCGGCGCGTCCGGGCCGCCGGCGCCCAGCACGGTGCCGTCCGGGAAACTGACCCGGACGGCCAGCGGGCGCACCGCGCGGCGGAACAGGGTCTCGGCGACGCGGGCCCGCACCGCGGATCTGGGCGGGGTCGACAGCCCCGGCCAGCGGGACTCCTCGGATTCGCCCAACGGGGTCGGTATCCGGTCAACGCTCGAAGTGGTCAAGACACTCCCTCCGGCCGGCCTGCGCCGGTGACTCGATGGTAATTCGGGCGGACCCATGCCGCGCCTGCGAGATGCGTGGTCACACCGGAACCCGCAGCCGGTCGGGCGCGGGCCGGGACCACGCGTGCCGCAAAGTCTCGTCCTTCTCCACGTCCGTGATCACTTCCAGTGTGAAAGCACACATCAGGCGGGTCCAGACCGGCGCGCGCCGGACCATGGCGTGTCCCTCGTTCGTGACCTCGAACCGGACAAGCCGGGCGGCGACGGTCCCGGCGCGCTCGGCGTAGGCATGGGACTCGCCCGGATCGGTCATCCGGTCGCGGGTGCCGTGCGCGATGAGGACGTCCCGGCCGGCGAGCGCGTCCACCGGCTCACCGAGCGGCGTCCACGGCGCGAGCGCGCACACGCCGCGCACCGCCGGGTCGTCGGCCACGCGCAGCGCGACCCGCCCGCCCATCGAATGCCCGACGAGGACCACCGGGACGCCGGGATGTTCCTCACGGACGCGAGCGAGGGCCCAGCGCGCGTCCGGG
Organism: Amycolatopsis sp. NPDC058986; assembly: GCF_042741125.1. Classification (NCBI taxonomy): domain Bacteria; kingdom Bacillati; phylum Actinomycetota; class Actinomycetes; order Pseudonocardiales; family Pseudonocardiaceae; genus Amycolatopsis; species Amycolatopsis sp. NPDC058986. The sequence goes on from NZ_JBHYJW010000101.1 coordinate 11,808, forward strand.
ATCGGGTGCTCGGCCGCGCCGTTCCAGCCGTAGCGGCTGTTGCGCAGCAGGCGGACCTCGACGCCGTGGTCGCGTCCGGCGCGGTGCAGCGCCCTGGCCAGCGGGACCATCCGCAGGTAGGCCAGCCGCCACGGGGGCACGCCGCCGAAGCCGTGCTCGGCCCCGCCGTGCAGCACCAGCACGACGGCCCTGGTCCGTCCGCGTGCACGCCACACGGACTGCCTCGGCTCGGCTTCGCTCACGCTCGTCTCCCAGTCTCCGGGACGTCCCGGTCGCCGAACGGGTCAACCTCGTTACTGGTCCACGCTATTCCACCCCGGGCGGGCGGTGGCGCGATAGATTCTGCGGTCGGTACGTCGACGTCAACGTTGTCTTGCGGGTGTCCCGTAGAAGACTGAAGGGCGGTGTGGTGAACACCACGCGGAACTGGACCGGTGTGGCCGACAAGCTGGCGGCCGTGGAGGCGGCCAACGCCGAGGAACTGGGCAAGGTCGCGGAGCTGGTGCTGGGGGTGATCCGGGCGGACGCGCTGGTGTTCACCGCGGGCGCCGGGCACTCGCTGGCCGCGGTCGCCGAGACGTTCTACCGCGCGGGCGGGCTCGCCTGCGTGTACCCGCTGTATCACCCCGAACTGCTGCCGCTGCACGGTGCGCAGCACAGCACCAGGACCGAACGCCGCAGCGGACTGGCCGAAGAGGTGCTCGCCGAGCGCGCGCCGGGTCCGGACGACGTCCTGGTCGTCTTCTCGACCTCGGGGGTGAACCCGTACCCGGTCGAGCTGGCCGCCGCCGCGCGGGCCCGCGGCGCCGCCGTGGTCGCGGTGACCTCGCGCGAGTGCGTCGCGGCCGCTCCCCGGCGAGCTGCCTCGACGCTGGTCGAAGAGGCCTCGGTGGTACTCGACTCGCTGGTGATCCCCGGCGACGCGAGTCATCCCGCGGACGCGCCGCGCACCGCTCCACTGTCCACTGTGGTCAATGCGTTCCTGTGGAACCTCGTACTGGCAAGGGTTTTCGACCAGGGCACCGCCGAGGACATCGACGTCCCGCTGTGGCGAAGCTCCAATGTGGTCGGCGGCGACGAGGCCAACGCCGCTCTCCTGGCGAAATACACCCCCCGCGTCCCCGCCCTGCGCTGACACTCCCCGTCCGAACCGGCGATCTCGCGTGATCGAACAGAGCACTCGCGTGATTGAAGACCTAACTCGCGTGATTGAGCGGAGATCTCGCCCGATCACGCGAGATCTCCGTCTGATCACGCGAGTTACGCCTCTGATCACGCGAGATCGCTGTTAGGCGGCGGGGAGTTCTTCGGGGTCGTCGGCGAATTGGGTGGCGTGGAGAGTGGCGTAGCGGCCGTTCGCGGCGAGGAGTTCCTCGTGGGTACCGCGTTCGACGACGCGGCCCGCCTCGATCACCAGGATCTGGTCGGCGGCGCGGACGGTGGACAGCCGGTGCGCGATGACCAGCGCCGTCCGGCCTTCGAGCGCGTCGGTCAGCGCTTCGCCGACGGCGGCTTCGGACTCCGAGTCCAGATGCGCCGTCGCCTCGTCGAGGACCACGACGCGTGGCTGGGCCAGCAGCAGGCGCGCGATGGTGAGCCGCTGACGTTCCCCGCCGGAAAGCCGGTAGCCCCGCTCCCCCACTGTGGTGTCCAGACCGTCGGGCAGCGACCGGACGAGTTCGCCGAGCCGGGCGCGTTCCAGCGCGGACCAGATCTCGTCGTCGGTCGCCCCGGGCCTGGCGTAGGCGAGGTTGGCGCGGATGGTGTCGTGGAACAGATGCCCGTCCTGGGTCACGACGCCGACGGTTTCCCGCAACGCCGCGAAACTCAGCTCCCGGACGTCCACATCGGACAGCCGGACCGCGCCGGAATCGACGTCGTAGAGCCGCGGCAGCAGCGAGGCGATGGTCGACTTCCCGGCGCCGGACGAGCCGACCAGCGCGACCATCTGTCCCGGTTCGGCGCGGAACGAGATCCCGTGCAGCACCTCTTCGCCACCGCGATGGTCAAGCGTGGCAACGTCTTCCAGCGACGCCAGCGAGTACCGGTCCGCCGCCGGGTATCCGAAGTGGACGTCGTCGAACTCGACCGAGACACCCGCGCCGGCGGGCAGCGCACGCGCGCCCGGCTTCTCCTTGATCATCGGCTCCAGGTCGAGGACCTCGAAGACCCGCTCGAACGACACCAGCGCCGTCATGACGTCGACCCGCACGTTCGCCAGCGCGGTGAGCGGGGCGTAGAGCCGGGTCAGCAGCAGCGCCAGCGCCACCACGGTGCCCGCGGCGAGCTGCCCGGTCACCGCGAGATAGCCGCCGAGACCGTAGACCAGTGCCTGCGCGAGTGCGGAAACCAGCGTCAGGCTGGTCATGAACCACCGGGTCAGCATCGCCGTGCGGACGCCGATGTCGCGGACGCGGCCCGCGCGCACGCCGAACTCGTCGAGTTCCTGGCGCGGCCTGCCGAACAGCTTGACCAGGGTCGCGCCCGGCGCGGAGAACCGTTCGGTCATCTGGGTGGTCATCCCGGCGTTGAGCTGTGCCGCCTCACGCTGCAGCCCCGCCATGCGCCGCCCGAGCCTGCGCGCGGGCAGCACGAAGATCGGCAGCAGCACCAGCGCGAGCAGGGTCACCTGCCAGGACAGGCTCATCATGACCACGAGCGAGAGCGCGAGCTGGATCACGTTGGTGACCAGCCCGGACAGCGTCGCGGTGAACGTCCGCTGCGCGCCGATGACGTCGTTGTTGAGCCTGCTCACCAGCGCGCCGGTGCGGGTGCGGGTGAAGAACGCGATCGGCATCTTCTGTACGTGTTCGAACACCGCGCGCCGCAGGTCGAAGATGATCCCCTCGCCGATCTGCGCGGACTGCCACCGTTCGACGAGGCCGAACCCGGCGTCGAGGACGGCCAGCACGGCGATCACCACGGCGAGCCAGATCACCAGCGGCAGATCGCGCCCGGCGACGATCGCGTCGACGACCTTGCCCGCCAGCACCGGCGTCGTCACCGCCAGCACCGCCGAAACCACGGTCAGGACCAGGAAGATCAGCAGCTTTCCCCAGTGCGGCCTCGCGAAGCGCGCGACGCGGCGCACTGTGCCGCGGGTCAGCGCCTTCGGCGTGTCGGCGGAGCGCATCGCCGAACTCATCAACGCCCACGTGTTGTCCATGAAGCCCTCTTCCCCGTCCCACCCAAAACCTCTATGTTACTTGAACTTTTCTCCGGATATGCCCTGCACAACACGGCGTCGCACAGATTACTTCCCGTTTCCCGAAGTTTCTTCTCCCGCCTCGGGCGCCTGTTCGCCCGCTCGGTAGCCTGACGGGGATCCGATCGCGACACGAGGGGGCACAAGGGGTGCGACTGCTCTCGGTGCCCGTCCGGCCACCGGCCGCGCGGCCGGGCCGCGCGCTGGGCTGGGACCTGGTGTTCGCCCTCGGCTGCCTCGTCTTCGCCGTGCTCACCGCCGTCAAGTCGGAGTTCTACGGCTACCGCGTCTGGGGCAACTGCGCGATCGCGGGCTACGGGCTGGCCGCCGCGCACAGCGGCTGGCTGCTGGTGTCGGCTCGCCGCGGCCGCACGCCCGGCGGTGTGCTCGGCTCACGCCGGTTCGGACTCGGCGCGATCGCGGTGTTGGCGATGATCGTCCCGCTGGTGATCTTGGTGATTCGCCGGCTCACCGGGGTGGACTGGCTGATCACACCGTTCTCCTGGGCCGCGCAGCCCGAGGTGTGGGTGATCGAGCGCTCGGCGTCGCTGCTGCTGGAGCACGGCACGCCCTACGTCGACGTCACCGCGCTCGGCAGGCTCCCGGAGGTCAACGACTACACGCCCTACGGCCCGGTGATGACGGTGTTCGGCCTGCCGAGGGCGTTGTTCGGCGGCAGCCCGCTCACGAACGCGCTGACCGACGCGCGCTGGATGTTCGCGCTGGCGGCGGTCGCGTGCGTGCTCCTGACGCTGCGGCTGCTGCGCTGGCCGAAGATCCCGGTGCTCGGTGCCCAGCTCGCGCTCGCGTGTCCACTCACGACACTCACCTGGGCGGTGGCCGGGCCGGACCTGGCAATCGTCGGACTACTGGTGCTCGCCTGCGCACTCGCCGCGACCGGCCGGAACGTGCTGTCCGGGCTGGTGCTGGCGCTGGTGATCAGCGCGAAGCTCATCGTCGCACCGGCGGCCGCAGTGCTCGCGATCTTCGTGCTCGTCAGAGCACGGAAGCAGGACCGCCTCGGTTGGGCGGCACTGGGCCGTTTCGTGGCCGCGCTGCTCGCCACGACGGTGCTGGTGCACCTCCCGGTGTACCTCGTGGACCCCCGAGCGTTCCTCGAGCACGTGATCCGCTTCCCGCTCGGCATGGGCGTGGTGCGTTCGCCCGCTGCGAGCCCCCTGCCCGGTCACCTCATCGCGGAGACCGGTCAGGCGGGTCTGGTACTCGCGTTCGCGCTCGTGGGCATCGCCGCGCTCGCGATGCTGGCCTGGTTGGTGCGCCGGCCCCCCGCGACCGGCTCGGACGCGCTGCTGCGCATCGCCGTCGGACTCGGCACCCTGATCCTGCTGACCCCGGCCACTCGCTACGGCTACCTCGTGTACCCGCTCGTGTTGCTCGGTGCCCAGCTGACCTTCCGGTCAGCCGAACGGACTGCGCCCCCCGCGGAGCAGCCCGCTACTTCTTCTTGACCCTGGTCGCCCCGCCACGGCCACGCAGCTGGACGCCCGACTCGGAGAGCACCCGGTGGACGAAACCGTAGGACCGCCCGGTGGACTCCGCGAGGGCCCTGATGCTCGAGCCCTTCTCGTATTTCTTCTTCAGGTCAGCGGCCAGCTTGTCGCGCGTGTTGCCGGTGATCCGCGCGCCTTTCTTGAGATCAGCCACGTCGATCGCCTTCCCGCCGAGAGTGTTCTGGGCCACATTCGGCCCCTGCCGGGGCAATGATCGAACACTGAGCGCCGGAATGCCAGACGACATGGGTAAAACAACCGAAACTGCGATCACATTGGGCCATTCCAGTGCCCCAAAGGCACCGCCTTTGCACCCGAATGGACGCATCCGTCACGCCAGCTGCACAAGCTCCAGGTAATCCGCCGACCAATGATCCTCGGTACCGTCCGGAAGCAGGATGACACGCTCCGGTTCGAGCGCCTCCACCGCGCCGGGGTCGTGGGTCACGAGTACGACGGCGCCTTCGAAGCTGCGCAGTGCGTCGAGAACCTGTGCGCGGCTGGCCGGATCCAGGTTGTTGGTCGGCTCATCGAGCAGCAACACGTTGGCAGCGCTGGAGACCAGCCCGGCGAGCGCGAGCCGGGTCTTCTCGCCGCCGGAAAGCGTTCCGGCGGGCTGCTCGAGCTGTTCGCCGCTGAACAGGAAGGAACCGAGCAGGTTCCGCAACTCCTGCGCACCGGTATCCGGCGCCAGATGTCGGATGTTTTCCCACACCGACGCTTCGTGGTCGAGAGTTTCGTGCTCCTGTGCGTAATAGCCCAAACGCAATCCGTGACCCGGTACGACCGTGCCAGTATCCGGAGTTTCCATTCCGCCGAGCAGACGCAGCAAAGTGGTCTTTCCGGCACCGTTCAATCCGAGCACGACCACCTTTGAACCACGGTCGATCGCGAGGTCGACACCGGTGAAGATCTCCAGCGAGCCGTACGATTTCGACAGGTTCTCGGCAGTGAGCGGAGTTCGCCCGCACGGCGCGGGCTCGGGGAACTTGATCTTGGCGACCTTGTCGGCGTGGCGGGTCTCCTCCAGCGAGGAGAGCATCTGCTCCGCGCGGCGGGCCATGTTCTTGGCCGCCACCGCCTTCGTCGCCTTCGCACCCAGCTTCGCGGCCTGCTGCTGCAGGGCGGACGCCTTCTTCTCGGCGTTCGCGCGCTCGCGGCGGCGGCGCTTCTCGTCGGTGGCCCGCGCGTCCAGATACCGCTGCCAGCCCATGTTGTAGAGGTCGATCTCGCTGCGGGTGGCGTCGAGGAACCACACCTTGTTGACCACGTCGGCCAGCAGTTCGACATCATGGCTGATCACCACGAGGCCGCCGTCGTGCTGCTTGAGGAATCCGCGCAGCCAGTTGATGGAGTCCGCGTCGAGGTGGTTGGTCGGCTCGTCGAGCAGCAGGATCGTCTCGGACTTCCCGCCCGCGCCCGCCTCCGCCGCGGCGAACAGGATCCGGGCCAGCTCGACCCGGCGGCGCTGACCGCCGGAAAGCGTCTTCAGCGTCTGGTGCAGGATCCGGTCGGCGAGGCCGAGGTTCGAGCAGATGCGCGCGGCCTCGCTCTCCGCGGCGTACCCGCCAAGGGAGGCGAACCGTTCTTCCAGCTTGCTGTAGCGCGTGATCGCCTTGTCCCGCTGGCGCTCGTCGACCAGTTCGGACATCGCGGTCTGCGCCTTTTCCATGTCGCGCAGCAGGGTGTCGAGCCCGCGCGCGGACAGCACACGATCCTTCGCGGTGACCGAAAGATCACCTTCGCGCGGATCCTGTGGCAGGTAGCCGAGTTCGCCGCTGCGGCGCAGCTCGCCCGCGTGCGGTTCGCCTTCACCGGCGAGGACCTTCAGCGAGGTCGTCTTGCCGGCGCCGTTGCGGCCGACGAGGCCGATGCGGTCGCCCTGCTGGATGCGCAGGCTGGTTTCGTTGAGCAGGATGCGCGAGCCGGCGCGCAGCTCGAGGCCGGTGGCCGTGATCAAGAGAACTCCCTGGACGGGGGTGGATGGAGGACAGCGTCGAGCACCGGTCACCGTGTGGGCACGGTCCGGCGCGACAGCTACTCCAGCAGGATTTCCACGCACCCAGTGTACGGACCGCTGTCGACCGGTTTTCCCCCACCGTGTCCAGCCTCACCCCGGCTCCGGGCCGCGGAGGGTGATTTCGACGGCGACGGCGCGTTCGGCGGCGTCTTCCAGCACGCTGCGCCGGGGTTCGGGGAGGTCGAGGACGCGGGGTTCGGCGCGGGCGAAGAGCGGGGCCAGCCTCCGGTCCTCCCGCAGTTCGTCGAGGGCGCGACGGTCGCCGCCGAGGACCACGGCGTCCACTTCGGACAGTCGGGGGACGAGGACTTCCGCGGCGTCGTCGGCGGCAGCGCGCAGGGCGGACCGCGCCTGGCCCGCCCGCCGCCGCGCGAAACGCTGCTGCGACCAGCCGCCCGCGGCGGACCGGCCGTGCACGAGATGCCGGTCGGTCCGCGACACCCGGACCACGCCGCCGACGGCGATGCCGACGCTGTGCCCGCCGAGCCGGACGAGCAACAGCGCGATCCGGCGCGGGACGAGGGCGTGTTCGACCAGCGGGCCGACCGCCAGCCCGGGGTACTCCCCCTCGGCGGTCAGCGGTCCGAAAGGGACGGTCGCCGTCGCGGTCACACCGGTGCCGCCGGTGACACGGACCTCGTCCGGCCCGAGCAGGGTCGACCGCACCCCGTCGTTGCGCGCCCCGAACCGGGCGAACCAGCCTTCGAGCCGCTCCGGCGCGACCTCGACCGCGCGCCCGCCGCCCGCGACCTCCCGCCCCTTCACCATGCCTCCAACCTAAGGCCCGCCGGTAGGTCCTGCAGCGGGCTCATGCGCCCCAATGTGGCGTTCGGTGCGCTGGAC
>NZ_JBHYJW010000102.1:0-18484 GCF_042741125.1 Amycolatopsis sp. NPDC058986
AGCCAGGCGCGCGTCGGCGGCGGCGTAGACGTCTTCGGGAAGACGTCCGGGCACTACTTGATCCGCTCGTAGGCGGGCAGGGTGAGGAAGTCCGGGAACTCGTCGGCCAGCGCGACCTGCTCGAACAGCTCCACCGCCGGGTCGAGCAGCTCGGACTTGATCTCCGCGGTCAGCTCACCGCGGACCTCGGCCACGACACCACGCACCAGCTCGCGGGTCACGACGTCGCCACTGTCCAAAGTGGTCCCGTTCTTGACCCACTGCCACACCTGCGAACGCGAGATCTCCGCGGTCGCCGCGTCCTCCATCAGGTTGTGGATGGCCGCGGCGCCGTTCCCGCCGAGCCAGGACGCGATGTAGCGGATGCCGACGTCCACCGCGGCACGCAGGCCCGCGGCGGTCGCGGCACCGGGCGTCGACGCGACGTCGAGCAGTTGCTCGGCGGTCACGCTGACCTCGTCGCGAGTGCGGTCGAGCTGGTTCGGCTTCTCGCCGAGGACGTTGTCGAACTCCTCACGGCACAGCGAAACCATGCCCGGGTGCGCGACCCAGGAGCCGTCGAAGCCGTCGCCCGCCTCGCGCGCCTTGTCGTCGTGGACCTTCTTGAACGCGCCCTCGTTGACCGCCGGGTCCTTGCTCGGGATGAACGCGGCCATCCCGCCGATCGCGAACGCGCCGCGCTTGTGGCAGGTGCGCACCAGCAGCTCGGTGTAGGCACGCATGAACGGCGCGGTCATGGTGACCGAGTTGCGGTCCGGCAGCACGAACTTCTCACCGGCGTCGCGGAAGTACTTGATCACGCTGAACAGGTAGTCCCAGCGGCCGGCGTTGAGGCCGGAGGCGTGCTCGCGCAGTTCGTAGAGGATCTCCTCCATCTCGAACGCGGCCGGGATGGTCTCGATCAGCACGGTCGCGCGGACGGTGCCGTGCTCGATGCCCAGCGCCTTCTCGGCGTGGGTGAACACGTCGTTCCACAGCCTCGCTTCGAGGTGGCTTTCCATCTTCGGCAGGTAGAAGTACGGGCCCTTGCCGCGCTTGAGCAGCTCGGCGGCGTTGTGGAAGAAGTACAGCCCGAAGTCGACGAGCGCGCCGACACCCTGACGGCCGCCGAAGGACAGACCCCGCTCGTCGAGGTGCCAGCCACGCGGACGGACCACAATGGTCGCGTGCTCCACATCGGACTTCAGCTCGTAGTGCTTGCCGTTCGAGTCGAGGCTGATCGTGCCGCGGATCGCGTCGGCGAGGTTGACCTGGCCGGAGACGACGTTCGCCCAGTGCGGCGTGTTGGCGTCCTCGAAGTCGGCGAGCCACACCTTGGCGCCGGAGTTCAGCGCGTTGATCGTCATCTTGCGCTCGGTCGGGCCGGTGATCTCGACACGCCGGTCGCGCAGCGCGGGCGGCGCGCCGGCGACCTGCCAGTCGCCCTCGCGGATCGCCTTGGTCTCGGGCAGGAAGTCGAGCTTCCCGGTGGTCCTGGCCTCCTCGCGGCGCTTGCCCCGCGCCAGCAGCAGCTCGTCGCGCCGCGCGGCGAAGGCGTCGTGCAGGCCCGCGAGGAACGCGAGCGCGTCCGGCGTCAGGATCTCGTCACCACGCTCGACCGGATCACCGAGCACCTGGACTTCAGACATGCGAAACACCCCGGATCGTGAAGAAAGACGTCCATACGGTTTTTACATATCGGACTATAGTTTCTGCATAGCGGAAGCTCAACGTGAACGTTAGGAGAGCCACCCGTGGCAGTGAAAGATGGCGGCGTCCAGTCCCTGCAACGCGCGTTCGACCTGCTCGAACACCTCGCGGACACCGGCGGTGAGGCGAGCCTGTCCGAGCTCGCGACGCTGTCCGGGCTGCCGATGCCGACCATCCACCGGCTCATCCGCACCCTGGTCGACCTCGGCTACGTCCGGCAGAACACCAACCGGCGGTACGCGCTGGGCGCCCGCCTGATCCGGCTCGGCGAGAACGCGAGCATGCAGTTCGGCACCTGGGCGCGGCCGCTGCTGGCCGAGCTGGTCGAGGAGGTCGGCGAGACGGCGAACCTCGCGGTCCTCGAACGCGACGAGGTCGTCTACGTCTCGCAGGTGCCTTCGAAGCACTCGATGCGGATGTTCACCGAGGTGGGCAGGCGGCTGCTGCCGCACGGCACCGGTGTCGGCAAGGCGATGCTGGCCCAGCTGCCCGCCGAGGACGTCACGGCGCTGCTCTCCCGCACCGGCATGCCCGCCTACACCGAGCACACGTTCACCGAGCCCGACGCGTTGCTGCGGGAACTGGAGAAGATCGCGCAGCAGGGCTACTCGCTCGACGAGGCGGAGCAGGAACTCGGCGTCCGGTGTGTCGCGGTCGCCGTCCCCGGCGCTCCGGTGCCCGCCGCGGTCTCGGTGTCCGGCCCGTCCGGGCGGCTCACCGCCGACGCGGTGGCGCACATCGCACCCGCCGTCCAGCGCATCGCCAAGACACTGGGCGCGCACCTCCAAGAAGCCGACGCCTAAGCGGCCCTCTTTGCGGTGATAGCTCTACGCGGGAGTCACGGTTACGCTCGATTTGAGCACCCTTGGCAGGGAGGGACAGCCGTGGCTGGTTCGCGCTTCGCTGATGATCCGCTGGTATCGGTCTCCGAGCGGTTTCCCACCGCGCCATCGGGTTTCGAGGTGCCCGCCGTGAGCGAGCCGCCGTCAGCGCCGTCGACACGTCCCTTCGGGCTGCGATGGCTGACCGAACTCGGAGTTCCCCGCCAGCCGGCTGCCACCCGGTACTGCCCTCGTCGGCAAGTCTCGATCGATGTCGCCACTGGCCTGCCCGCGCCCCTGCTGAACAAGCTCGAATGGACCACGGTCAACCACAAGGACGGCGATGAGGGACCGTCCAAGGACTACGACTGGGAAACAGTCCCGGACGTCCCGAAACCCCAGAAGTGACCGCGTGACGATCCTGGTACTCGCCCAGGAATTCGATCGCACCGCGGACGCCGTCATCACCGGTCTGGTCGAGCGCGGCAGGCACGTGATGCGCGTCGACCTGGCCTGGTTTCCTCAGCAGTTGACGGTGGACGCCGAGTTCCGCAACGGGGCGTGGCAAGGCTGCCTGCGCACCGACCAGCACGCCGCCGACCTCGCGTCGATCAAGTCCATCTGGGTCCGGTCCCCTGGGCTCTTCCGGATGCCTGAAGGTATGACGCCCGTGGAAGCGGATTACGCTCGCAGGGAAGCGAAGATCGGCTTGACCGGCATTCTCCTGGCTCTGCCGAACGTGCTGTGGGTCAACAGGCCCGATCTGGCCGCGACTGCGGCGTACAAACCGTTGCAATACGCCATCGCGGCACGCTGCGGCTTACGGATCCCCCCGACGCTCATAACCAACAGACCGGACGCGGTGCGCCGATTCGCGCGGTCTTCGTCGACAGGACTGGTGGCCAAGCCGCTCACCACGAACCTGATCTTCGAAGACAGCACGTACAAAATGGGCTACACCCACCCGCTGACATCCGATGATCTCGCGGATCTTCGTGGTGTCGACGTAACGGCTACCCACCTTCAACACTGGGTCCCCAAAGTGCGGGAATGCCGTGCTGTCGTGGTTGACGGCAAGATCCACGCTGTCGCCCTCACGGCCGGGTCAGCCGCGTCCCACATCGACTGGCGCTCGGACTTTCCCGCGCTGTCCTACGAAGTCATCGAATTACCAGAAACGGTCGCCACCGGTCTGAGGATGTTCATGGCCGAGTTCGGCATCGTCTACGGTGCGTTCGACCTGGTTCTCGGACCTGATGCACACGAACCCGGCGAACGCGAGGTCGTGACCATGCTCGAATGCAATGTCGGAGGGCAGTACGGCTTCCTTGAGAACAAGGCGGGCGTGCCGATCACCGAAAGCCTGGTCACCCTGCTGGCACGAGGGAGGACAGCAGGACGATGAGGGTCGAGACTCCCGTCTGGCGGGCGCACGCGCAACAGCTCGCACAGGATCTGACAGACCGCGGCGACCTACGTTCACCTGCCTGGTACGAAGCACTGGTTTCGGTACCTCGCCACGTGTTCGTGCCGAAGTATTACCTGCAAGACACCAGCGCCCGGCCGTCGCGTTGGGTGCTGCACGAACCCCACGACACCGTGAGCACCCGGCAATGGCTGGATCTGGTCTACTCGCCCACCACTCTGGTAACCGACGTGGCGTCCTACGCCGACCGCGGTGTCCAGATCCCGGTGAGCAGTTCGACAAAACCCGACCTGATGGTCCGGATGCTGGAGTTCCTCGACGTCAGCGCCGGAATGCGAATCCTCGAGATCGGCACCGGCACCGGGTACAACGCCGCGCTGCTCGCTCACCGGCTCGGTAGCCGCCAGGTATGTTCCGTGGACATCGACGCCGGCCTCGTCGACACCGCGCGGGCGCGACTGGACCAGCTGGGCTACCACCCGTCTCTGGTAGCCGCCGACGGTGCCGCCGACCTGGCGCACCTTGGCCCCTTCGACCGCATCATCGCCACCTGCTCGGTCCCCACCGTCCCGGCCCCGTGGATTCACGAACTCCGCCCGGGCGGCATGGTGCTCGCGCACGTCGAAGGGCCGCTCGGCGCCGGCAATCTGGCCGCCCTGTACCGGGAATCAGCGCGGCCGACCCTCCAGGGCCGTTTCCTGCCGTGGTGGGGTTGCTTCATGCGACGACGCACAGCCGCGGGCCCTGTCACGGGCGCTCCTCGCCCCGAGCCGAGCGCGGACCGGCCCACCACCAGGAGCACAGCGGTGGATCCGGCCGCACTGGAGGGAGGTTTCGCGTTCGTGGCCCAGCTGAGCTTGCCGGCCGGCATGTTCCGCAGCGTCCGGATGAACGACGCCGGCGAACCCGTCACCTACCTGGCGTCGCCGGACGGTTCCTGGTGCGAAGTCGCTCGCCAACCTGGTGAAGACGGCCTGCGCCCGGTTCGCGAGGCCGGCCCCACCTCCCTGTGGCAGAACGTCGAGATGGCTTGGGAAGACTGGACGGCACTGAAGGAACCCGCGTGCCACGAGTTCGGTCTCACGATCACCCCTGATGAGCAACTCATCTGGCATGCCGACCCTGACAGCGGACGGCGATGGGCGACGTCAAACGGCTCGTGAGCGTCGACGCGTAAGTCTCTGAAGGCCACCATGAGGGCGTCTAGGTCCCTGAAGGTGACCTTCAGAGACCGGGGCTGTCCTGACCGGCCGCGCGAAGGGCGCGTAGCGCCTGTGAGCCGGTCTCGACGAGTTGCTCCAGACCGCGTTCGGTGGCGTCGAACTGGAACCCGTCCATCCGCCCGCCGAGTGAGAATTCGACCGCGCCGTCGCACAGGCGGTACTCGATGCCGCAGTTGTCGATCCGGACCCAGGCGCTGACTTCGACTCCGCTGTGTGACATGCCGTGCTCCTCTATCGGGTAACTGCCTGATGCCTACGCTTGCCTTCGCAGGTTTCCGACCTGCGACGACTAGGCTAAGGTGCGTACAGGAATTTGTCTCGCACCTGAAAGGGTGAAGTCATGGCACAGGGCCAGCTCCGCACCGCCGAGCGCATCCAGATCGGCGCGACACTCAAGCGCATGCGGACGGAGGCGAAGGTCAGCCGGGAAACCGCCGCCGAGACACTCGGCTGCACCGTCACGACCATGGGCAACATCGAGCAGGGCCGGACCAAGATCAGCCACGGCGATCTCACCGCGCTGCTGCGGCTCTACGGCATGCCGGAGGACCAGACCGCGGACCTCCTGGCCCTCAACAAGGAGGCGCACCGGAAAGTCGGCCGGGTCACCGGCGGCACCGACATCCAGCCGCATCAGCGTCGCGCGGCCGACCTGATCAAGGCGGCCAGGAGCATGCGCCACTACAGCCCCGAAGTGTTCCACGGGGTGCTGCAATCGGCGGACTACGCCCGCGCGATCATGGCCCCGACCGGCCATGTCACCAAGGAACTGGAGACCCGGCTGCGGTTCCGGCTGAGCCTTGCCGACGCCCTGATCCGCGACGAGCAGCCGCTTGAACTGTGGGCCGTGATCGGCGAGGCAGCCTTGCACAAAAACGTTGGCGGCAAAGAGGTTCGGCGCCGCCAGCTCCAGCACGTCGCCCAGCTCTGCCGCGAACGTCCCAATGTCACCGTGCAGGTGCTGCCGCTCGACACCCGTGAGCACTACCTCATCGGGGCCACGGTGACCATCTACAAGTTCGACGACCAGATCGACGAGATCGCCAGCGTGGACACGACACTGGGAGACCAGTTCTTCGATCGCGATTCGGCGGTTGCCGAAGCGACTATGAAGTTCGATGACGTCCGGCTCAAGGCTCTCGATCCACTGACAAGCCTCGATATGCTGGAGGAGTTCAGCACCCGCTAGCGAATCGAGTCCCCGCCCATGTCTCTGCAGCCGAACGTGTGGACCAAGTACTCCGACAACGGCAGCAGCTGTGTCGAAGTCCTGCTCACCGAGAACGAGGTCCTCGTCCGCAACTCACTCCGCCCTGACGCGGGCACTCTCTCCTTCACCCACGCGGAATGGGATTCCCATACACAGGGCCACAAACTCGGTGTCTTCGACCTCCCCGCCGACCCGGCGTAACCCTTTGACGGCCTACTCCGGCGAGCCGGTCGTCACCCAGCTCGATGAAGGACGCGTCGCCTGGCCGGAAGTCAGCCGACTGGTCACTGAGCGAATAACCGCGCGTAATCAATCGCGTACCCGCCGGAGCTGAGTCCGCCGACGTGTCCGTTAGGCTGACGACCGTGGCCAGCCTCGAAGAACTCGAAGCACGCATGGACTCGCTGGAGCGGCAAATGGCGCAGCTCCGGCAGGACTCCACCGCCGCCCATGTGCTCGCCAACGCGGCAGCCCGCGACGTCGCCGAGTTTCGGGAAACCCTCAACGGACACACCAGCCTGCTGAACGCCATCCGCGAAACGCAGCTCGAACAAGGCCAGCGCTTAGACAGGCTCGAGCGCAAGGTGGACGAGGGGTTCACCAAGGTCAATCTGGGCATGAACCAGATCACCGTCCTGCTGCAGAGCGTCATCGACCAGCGCCCCGCGGACTAGTCACACCGCGCGTTCCGTCAGCTCGCCGACGAGCAGGTCCATCAGCAGGCCGTCGTGGTAGACGCCGTCCGTCCCGAGTTCGTACTGACGCAGGATGCCGACCGGCCGGAACCCGAGCCCGCGATAGACGCGGATCGCGGTCTCGTTGGCGGCGGACGGGTCGATGGTGAGCCGGTGGTGGCCGCTGGCGAACAGGTGCCCCGCGAGCGTGCGGATGGCGTCGCTGCCGATCCCGCGGCCGTGCCAGTCCGCGTGCACCGCGATGTCGATGCCCGCCTGCCGGTACTGCAGGTCGTTGTCCTCGACGCTCTGGATGACACCGACCGTCTCGCCGCCGAACTCGATGGCGTAGACGGTGATGTCCTCGTCGTCCTCGTCGACGAGGTCGTCGGCCTCGCGGTCGGGATCGCCCCACCAGCGGGAGACCTCAGGCGTGGCAAGGATTTCGCGGACACGGGAGCGGTCCGCGGTGGTGAGCGGGCGCAGGCGCACCAGCGCTCCGTGCAAAGTGGTCATGATCGTCCTCTCGGTTCGGTGTGCGGGGCGCGGTGGCACACCGGAACGGAGGGGCACGAGCGGAACGGACTCAACCGGGCATGACGGAATTGTGCCCGATAGCCGGGGAATTCGTCACCCTGTTTCCGGAAGCGTCCATCCGGGCGTATTCGATACTGTCCCCGGAAAACGCGCCTTAGACTTCCCGCGGGACGAGGGGAGGCGCCTGATGGATCCCATTCTGGTCGGCGCGTTGATCTGGCTGGCGCAGCGCCTCGCGGAGAAAGGTTTCGACCGGATCTTCGATCGGGTCGTGGACGGGCCACGGATCGCCGCGCCAGCACCGGCGCCGTTCGCCGCTCCGCCGCCGGTACGGCGCCACGACCTCACCGTCGCCGGAGCGCAGGGAACCAGCGACGTCGACTTCGCCGTCCGGCATCATCTCCTGGCGCAGGGCCGGAAACCGATCATCCTGACCTTCCAGAAGTTCAACGACACCACGACCGGCACGACGTTCCCGATGGTGCTCGGCGACACCGCCCACGTGACACTGCCCCGCGACCACTACTTCGTCACCGCGCTGATCATCGACCTCCCCGGGAAGCGCGGGGCGATGCCGACCCTGCGAGGTGTCGGGTGGGCTCAGCCGTACGTGGCCGACAACCACACCGCGAAGATCACCATAGGCACCCAGCATCCGACCGAGAAGCTGGTCAAGAAGCTCGGACTGAAGAAATCCGACGGCGGCGAGGTCTTCCACCTGCCACCGGAGCCACCGGCCGAGGCTGTCGCCATGCCCCCGATTCCTCCCACGCCGGCCCAGCAGTTCGAGGGCTGGCCCCGGATCAAGAACCGCTATACGCCGCCCGCGAACACCCCACCGTTGTTCACTGGCATCAAGAAATTTCCCACCGCGGGCAAGTTCTCGTCGAATGGGATCAAGGCCAAATGCCGTGCGCGCGCGTTCGTCGGCACCACGCAGTGCACCTTTCTCGCCATGCGGGACCGGCTGTGTTCGATCCACCGCGCCCAGGTACTCGCCGGGACCGATATCCGGGACTACCGGACCGGGGAACGCATCGTCCTGCCGTAGCTCAGCCGAGCAGCGCGTCCACGAAGGCGCCGGGCTCGAACGGGGCCAGGTCGTCCGGGCCCTCACCGAGGCCGACGAGCTTCACCGGCACGCCGAGTTCGCGCTGCACCTGGAAGACGATGCCGCCCTTGGCCGTGCCGTCGAGCTTCGTCAGCACGATGCCGGTGACGTCGATGACCTCGGCGAAGACCCGCGCCTGCGCGAGGCCGTTCTGCCCGGTGGTCGCGTCGAGCACCAGCAGCACCTCGTCGACCTTCGCCTGCTTCTCCACGACGCGCTTGACCTTGCCCAGCTCGTCCATCAGGCCGGTCTTGGTGTGCAGCCGCCCGGCGGTGTCGACGAGCACCGCGTCGACACCGGCGTCGATCCCGCGCTTGACCGCGTCGAACGCGACCGCCGCCGGGTCCGCGCCCTCCTTGCCACGCACGACCTCCGCGCCGACCCGCTCGGCCCACGTCTGGAGCTGATCGGCCGCCGCCGCGCGGAACGTGTCCGCCGCGCCCAGCACGACACTGCTGCCCTGCGCGACCAGCACCCGCGCGAGCTTGCCGGTGGTGGTCGTCTTCCCGGTGCCGTTCACGCCCGCGACCAGCACGACCGCCGGCTGCTTGGCACCGTCGACGGTGTGCGGGAGCGCCCGCACCGCGCGATGCCCGTCGGTGGACAGCTCGGCGGTGAGCACCTCGTGCAGCACCGCCCGCGCCTCGTCCGAGGTCCGGACGGTGCGCCGGGCCAGCTCGTCACGCAGCCGCTCGACGATGTGGGTCGTGGTCGCCGCGCCGAGGTCCGCCACCAGCAGCGTGTCCTCCACGTCCTGCCAGGAGTCCTCGTCCAGGTCACCGGCGCCGAGCAGGCCGAGCAGGCTCTGCCCGAACATCGAGCGGGACTTCGCCAGCCGCCCCCGCAGCCGCTCCAGCCTGCCGGACGCCGGGGCGATCTCCTCCCGGGGAGCCACCTCCGGTTCGGTCGTCTCCGGCTCGGGGAGCTTGACGTCGCGCATCGTGCGCTGGTCCGAATCCCGGGGCACCGCGGCGTCGTCCCCGACCCCAGGCTGGCCGTCGACCTCGGGCCGGTCCTCGACCGGGTGCGCAGCGGGTTCCGGCTTCTCCTCGGCCTTTTCCGCGGTCTTTTCCCCGGCCTCGGCCGTTCCTCCCGGCGCCAGCGCGATCCCGCCGCTCGCGGTATAGCCACCACCGCGCGGCTTCCGCTCGAGTTCCGCGTCGCGGGCGGCGTCCAGGCTGATACGTCGCTTGCGCGCGATGAGCAGGCCGGTGACCAGGATGGCGACCAGCACGACGACAGCGACGACGACGATCCAGAACCAGGGGGTTTCCACGTGCGTCATCCTCGCATCCACGCCCGGGGGCCACCGGACACACCCCATGCGCGGCCAATGGACAACAATGCGCTTTCCGATTAGGCGAAGTCTTCACCGTATGTCTTGCGTCACCTCGCTCACCTGGACTAGACCACTCGGATGACCTCCCACTCGAGCCACGGACTGCGCGTGATCGGACTGATCTCCGGCACCTCGGTCGACGGCATCGACGTCGCGGCGGCCGACCTCCACGCCGAGGGCGGCACCGTGGTGCTCACCCCACTCGGGGAGCTCGACGTCCCCTATCCCGAACCCGTCCGCGCGGGCCTGCTCGGCGCGCTGCCGCCGAACCCGTGCAGCGCCGAACAGCTCACCCGCCTCGACACGCAGGTCGGCCAGGCCTTCGCCGAGGCGGCCGCCCGTGGTGTCCGCGAACTCGCCGGCGGCTACACCGATCTGATCGCCTCACTCGGCCAGACCGTCTTCCACTGGGTCGAGAACGGCACGGCCCGCGGCACGCTCCAGCTCGGGCAGCCCGCGTGGATCGCCGAGCGCACCGGACTGCCGGTGATCGCCGACCTCCGTGTACGCGACATCGCGGCGGGCGGGCAAGGGGCACCGCTGGCCAGCACGCTCGACGCGCTGTGGCTGGCCGGGCTCGCCGAGGAGACCGGCCGTCCCGTCGCCGCGCTCAACCTGGGCGGGATCGCGAACATCACCGTCGTCCGCACCGGCGGTCAGGTGCTCGCCTACGACACCGGACCGGCCAACGCGCTGCTCGACGTCGCGGCGACGCGGGTCACCGGCGGCGCCCAGAGCAGCGACGTCGACGGCCGCTTCGCGCTGCGCGGCTCGGTACACGCGGAGCTGCTCGCGCGGCTGCTCGCCGACCCGTACTTCGCCGCGCCACCACCGAAATCCACCGGCAAGGAGTACTTCCACGCCGGCTACCTCGACGCCGCGCTGACCGGCCTGCTGCCGCTGTCCGCCGAGGACCTCCTCGCGACCCTCACCGAGTTCACCGCTACCACCGTCGCCGCGGAATGCCGGCGGCACCGGGTCGGCGCGGTGATCGTGTCCGGCGGCGGCGCGGCCAACCCGGCGCTGATGGCCGCGCTGGCCAGGAATCTGCCCGGGACGGGCCTGAAGACGAGCGACGACCTCGGCCTGCCCGGCGCGGGCAAGGAGGCCTACCTGACCGCGCTGCTGGGCTGGCTCGGCTGGTGCGGCGTGCCCGCCAGCGTCCCGTCCGCGACCGGCGCGCGCGGCCCCCGGCTGCTCGGCGCGCTGACGCCGGGCGCCGGCCCCCTGAACCTTCCCGCCCCACTGGGGGGCGCCGTAACCCGGATGCGGGTAGCGGAGAAGGCCGCACAACGGTAGGGAGAATCCATGAATCCCGTCGACCTGGCGATCGTGGTCGCCTATCTGGCCGCGATGCCGATCATCGGCGTCCTGGTGGGCCGGAGACAGAAGTCCGCCAACGACTACTTCGTCGGTGAACGCAGCATGCCGTGGTGGGCGGTGACGCTCTCGGTGGTGGCGACCGAGACGTCCACGCTGACCGTGATCTCCACGCCCGGCCTCGTCTTCGGCAGCGCGTTCCTGTTCCTGCAGGTCGCGTTCGGCTACATCGTCGGCCGCACCATCGCCGCGTTCGTGTTGCTGCCGAAGTACTTCAAGGGCAACTACGTCAGCGCGTACGAGTTCCTCGGCAAGCGGTTCGGCCGGGGCCTGCAGGGCACGGCGTCGGTGACGTTCGTGGTCACCCGGCTGCTCGCGGAGGGCCTGCGGCTGTTCGCCGGGGCGATCCCGATCAAGGTGATCCTCGACCACTACGGCATCCACACCGCGTACTGGCACATCGTCGTGCTGCTGACCGCGCTGACCGTGGTGTACGCGTTCGTCGGCGGGATCAAGTCGGTGATCTGGGTCGACGTCATCCAGTGGTCGCTCTACATCCTCGGCGCGATCGGCGCGATCATCTTCCTGGCCACGAAGCTGCCCGACGGCTGGACCACCATCGCGGCGGACCAGGGCCGGTTCAAGTTCACCGACTTCACCTCGAACCTGCTCACCCAGCCGTACGCGTTCCTGTGCGCGGTGATCGGCGGCGCGTTCCTGTCCATGGCCTCGCACGGCGCCGACCAGCTCATCGTCGGCAGGTTGCTCTCCTGCCGGAACCTGCGCGACAGCCAGCGCGCGCTGATCGGCTCGTCGATCGTGGTGTTCATCCAGTTCGGGCTGTTCCTCGTGGTGGGCGCGATGCTGTGGGTCTACACCGGCGGGAAGACCGGCGCCACGGCGGTGAACATCGCAGCGGGCAAGGGCGCGCCGGACGACGTGTTCCCGAACTTCATCGTGAACGATCTGCCGGTCGGTCTGGCCGGGCTGCTCATCGCGGGCATCCTCGCGTCCACCATGGGCGCGCTCGCTTCGGCGCTCAACGCGCTCTCGACGTCCACCATCGCGGATCTCTACCAGCGCTTCACGAAGCGGAACGTCGAGGACTCGAAGCTGCTCCGGCACGGTCGTATGTGGACACTCATCTGGGCGGTCGTGTTCGCCGCGTTCGCCTCGCTGTTCACCGACTCCAAGGACCCGGTGATCCAGCAGGGCCTCGGCATCGTCGGCTACACCTACGGCGCGCTGCTCGGCTCGTTCTTCCTCGGCCTGCTGATCAAACGGGCCAGGCAGGCCGACGCGATCGTCGCCTTCGCGGCGTCGGTGCTCGGGATGGCGTTCATCATCCTGTTCGTCAAGTTCGACAAGGCCACCGCGGCGATCCACATCCAGTTCGGCGCCAACACGAAGTCGCTCGTCGCACTCGCGACGTTCTGGTACACGCTGCTGGGCGTGGTGATCACGCTGGTCGTCGGCGGCCTGATGGCACTACGCCACCGCACCCCCGACCCGAACACCCTCGACACCGAGCCGCCGAAGGAAGAGGTGGCGGCCTAGCTCGTGGTCGAGCGCCCCAATGAGGTTTTCTCGCTAAGGGTTCTGGGGCCGTGTGTGCTGCCGGAGGTGCTGGAGGACGCCTTCGGTGCACTGGCCTGAGGTGCGACAAGGGCGTCCCTGGGTGCGGTGGATGCACCCAGGGCGTCCCTCGGACTTACCGCGCGCTCGCCGACACCATTCGCCCGATGTCGCGAACGCTCCGTTGCCGACGATCAACGTCCCGAACGGAGCGTTCACGACACACACCCCGAACCCCACCGCATGCCGTGAAGGCCTCCTTACCGGCGCTCAACGCCGCGAAGGACCCCTTCACCACACCACCAAGCCCCCGAGAAAGCACCCACCAGCAAAACCGCACCCCCGCACCTACCGAGAAACCCCAATGCGGCATTCGGTGCGTCCAACGCACCCAATGCCACATTCGGGCGTTTGAAGCCGTCAGCTCGCGGGGACGGGTTCCTCTTCGGAGACGCGCAGGCGCTGCGAGATGACCTTGGTGATGCCGTCGCCCTGCATGCTGACGCCGTAGAGCGCGTCGGCGATCTCCATGGTCGGCTTCTGGTGCGTGATGATGATCAGCTGCGACGAGTCGCGCAGCTGCTCCAGCAGGCCGATCAGCCGCCGCATGTTGGTGTCGTCCAGCGCGGCCTCGACCTCGTCCATCACGTAGAACGGCGAAGGCCGGGCGCGGAAGATCGCCACCAGCATGCCGACCGCGACGAGCGACTTCTCGCCACCCGAAAGCAGCGACAGCCGCTTGACCTTCTTGCCCGGCGGCCGGGCCTCGACGTCGACGCCGGTGGAGAGCAGGTCGTCCGGCTCGGTGAGCACCATCCGGCCCTCGCCGCCGGGGAACAGCACGCCGAACACCGTCTCGAACTCGCGCGCGACGTCGGCGTAGGCGGAGGCGAAGACCTCGAGGATCTTCTCGTCGACCTGCTTGATGACCTCTTCGAGATCCTTGCGGGTGTCCTTGAGGTCCTCCAGCTGCGTGGAGAGGAACTTGTAGCGCTCCTCCAGCGCCGCGAACTCCTCCAGCGCCAGCGGATTCACCTTGCCCAGCAAGGAAAGGTCCTTCTCCGCGCGCTTGGCGCGGCGGGCCTGGGTGTCGCGGTCGAACGGCATCGGGGGCGGCGGGGTGACGTCCTCGCCGCGTTCCTTCGCCGCCTCGTACTCGGCGACCTCGCCGGCACTCGGCGGCACCGGGACGTCCGGGCCGTACTCGGCGACCAGATCCGTCAGGCCGATCCCGAAGTCGTCGGCGATCTTGCCTTCCAGCTGTTCGAGCCGCAGCCGCTGCTCGGCGCGGAGGACCTCGTCGCGGTGCACGGCGTCGGTCAGCTTCTCCAGTTCGCCGGACAGCTCGCGGACCTTGCCGCGGACGGCGGTCAGCGCGGTCTCGCGGGTCTGCCGCTGCGCCTGTGCCTCGTCGCGTTCGGCCGCCGCGCGCTGCACGGAGTGTTCGATGCGCTCCAGCGCGATCTCCCCGGCGTTGACGACGGCGTTCGCGATCTCGGCGCCGCGCTGCCGGGCCGCCTTCGCCTTCGCGGCGCGCTCGCGGGCCTGCTGCTCGGCGAAAGCCGCGCGGCGCAGGGATTCCGCCTTGCCCGCGATGCCGCGGGCACGTTCCTCGGAGGTACGCAGCGCGAGCCGCGCCTCCATCTCCTCCTGCCGGACGGCGGTGAGCTGCTCGGCGGCCTCGTCACGCTCGGCGGTGTCCGGGTCCTCGACGACGGGCTGGTCGGAGACCGCGGCGAGGCGCTCCTCCAGCTCGGCCAGCTGTTCCAGCGCCTGCTCGCGGCTCTGCTCGACCTTTGTCCGCTGCGCGCGCAGCCGTTCGACCTCGGCCTCGGTGACCCGGGCCGCCTGCTGCAGCCGGTTGAGCCGCTCCGACGAGCGGGCCTTGCGCACCTTGGCCTCGCCCAGCGCGTCCTTGGCCTGGCCGACCTCTTCGCGGCGCGCCTGCTGCTCGGCGCGGGCGCCTTCCAGCGCGGCGGCGGTGCGCTCCAGCGTCTCCTCGGCGGCCTTCAGGCGTTCCGCCGCCTCGTCGACGGCGGCCTGCACCTCGATGACGCTCTCGGCGCGCGTGCCACCACCGGCCGCCCAGCGTGCGCCGAAGACGTCGCCATCGGCGGTGACAGCGCGGACGTCCGGATGCGCCGCGACCAGGCTCCGCGCCGCGTCGAGCGTGGCGACCAGCGCGACCTTTTCCAGCGCCTGCTCGACCGCGGGACGCAGCTGCGGCGGGGCGGTGACGACCTCGCGGGCCCAGCGGGCGCCCTCGGGGAGATACGGCCAGCCCGCCGTGTCCACAGTGGACTCAGGGGCGCCGAGCACCAGCCCGGCACGGCCGGAGTCGTTGTCCTTCAAGTACTTCAGCGCGGCGAGGGCTTCTTCTCCCCCGGCGACGGCGACCGCGTCGGCCACTGGGCCCAGCGCGGCGGCCAGCGCGACCTCGTGGCCGGGCTCGACCGTCAGCAGCGCCGCGACCGAACCGAGCAGACCGGGCAGCTCGTGCGAGGCGCCGAGCAGCGCGCCCGCGCCGTCCTTGCGCTTGAGCCCCATCGACAGCGCGTCGACCCGAGCCTTCTCGGAGGCGATCTCGCGCTCGGTGGCGCGTTCGGCCTTGACCAGTTCCTCGACGCGGGCCTTGGCGGCGTTGTTCGCCTCGACCGCGTAGTCGTGCCGCTGCTGCAGATCGGCGTCGTCGGATTCCTCGACGCCACCTTCGGCCTTGGCCTCTTCGAGTTCCTCGCGGGCGATCTCGGCGCGCTCGGCGGCCTCGTCGAGCGACACGGTGAGCCGGTCGATCTCGTCGGAGGTGGCGCCGTTCTTGCTGCGCAACGCCTCGACCTGGCCGGTGAGCTTCGCCAGCCCCTCGCGGCGGTCGGCGATCGCGCGGACGGCGGCCCAGTGCGCACGTTCGGCGGCCTGGACCCGCTGTTCGAGGTCCTCGCGCCGCAGGACGGTCTCCGCCAGCAGCTCACGGGCCTCCATGACGGCCTCGTTCAGCTCCTGCTCCTGCTCGGCGACGCGTTCGGCCTCTTCGAGCAGTTCCTCGGGGTCACGGCCGCCGGTCTGCGCCTCGACGTCGGCCGACAGGTGCCGCTGCCGCTCGACGGCGAGCCGGACGGTGCCGCGCAGCCGCTCGGCCAGCGCGGACAGCTTGTACCAGTTCTCCTGCGCGGCGGTCAGCTTCGGCGCGTCCTCGGCGAGCGAGGACTCCAGCTCGGTCTCCTCGGCGGCGACGACTTCCAGCGCCTGCTCGACCTCGCCGCGACGCTGGCGCGCGACGCGCTCGTCGGCCTCTTCCCTGGCGATGGCGTCGCGCTGGGTGACCAGGTCGTGGGCGAGCAGCCGCAGCCGCGCGTCCCGCAGCTCGGACTGCACGGCCTGCGCGCGGCGGGCGATCTCGGCCTGCTTGCCCAGCGGCTTGAGCTGGCGGCGCAGCTCGGTGGTGAGGTCGCCGAGGCGGTCGAGGTTGCCCTGCATGTTCGCGAGCTTGCGCAGGGTCTGTTCCTTGCGCTTGCGGTGCTTGAGGACGCCGGCGGCCTCTTCGATGAAGGCGCGGCGCTCCTCGGGCTTGGACTCCAGGATGGCCGACAGCTGGCCCTGCCCGACGATGACGTGCATCTCGCGGCCGATACCGGAGTCGGAGAGGAGTTCCTGGACGTCCATCAGGCGGCAGCGGTCGCCGTTGATCTCGTACTCGCTGGCGCCGTCGCGGAACATCCGGCGCGTGATCGAGACCTCGGTGTACTCGATGGGCAGCGCGCCGTCGGTGTTGTCGATGGTGAGCGTGACCTCGGCGCGGCCCAGCGGCGCGCGGCCCGCGGTCCCGGCGAAGATGACGTCCTCCATCTTGCCGCCGCGCAGGTCCTTGGCGCCCTGCGTGCCCATCACCCAGCGCAGCGCGTCGAGCACGTTCGACTTGCCCGAGCCGTTGGGGCCCACCACGCAGGTGATGCCCGGCTCGAAGCGCAGCGTGGTGGCCGAGGCGAAGGACTTGAAGCCCTTGAGCGTCAAGCTTTTCAGGTGCACTGGGTGCCGACCCTCCGGCCGCGGGAAACTGGCTGTTCGATCCGGCCAGGTTACCTGGCGGCCTCCGGCTCCCGTGGGACCCGGCCCCCTCCGGCGCGCCCTAGCACAACCCCGGTCACCACAGCAACCCCCTCCGTCCCACCCGTAACAGTCCCGCCCGGAGATCTCGCGTGCCCAGCCGGAGATCTCGCGTGATTGAGCGGAGATCTCGCCCAATCACGCGAGATCTCCGTTCAATCACACGAAGTCGCCACTGGATCACGCGAGGTCGCGGGCTGATCACGGGCCGGGAGAGCAAGGGACCTTTGCTAGCGCTCGACGAAGCCGGTGAGGCCGCCTTTCGCCTCCGACCACCGCTCGACGACGTGGTCCACACTTCCGGGTGATTCCCCGGACCGCAGTGCGGCCAAAAGCCGCTCACAGTGGTCCCGAACACCCTCCGCTACCACCTCGACACGCCCGTCCGGGAGATTCCGCGCACTTCCGGCGAGTCCGAGCTCGAGCGCGCGGCTCCGGGTCCACCAGCGGAAACCGACACCCTGTACGCGTCCGTGCACCCACGCTGTCAGCCTGACGTCTGCACTCACGAGGGCCATCCTTCCCCATCGCCGCGACTCCGGACGGTGAGCGTCCTCGTTCGTCTCCACCCCGAACCGGGCATCGGCGGTGATAACCTCCCCGCCGGGTCCCGCCTTCCGGGTCTGGTGCCCGGGCCCGCCAATTGCTTTGTTCTTCCCGAGAGTCCGTACGTCCCCAGCGTCCCGAGGAGCCTGTATGTCCCGCCCCGACGGGTCTGATCCGAGCTCACGCGTCTCCGTCGCCCCACCGGCCGGAGCGAATGGGCTTGCCGGCCGCACCGGCTACGTCGTCCTGGGCGTCAGTGGCCTGGTGGTCGCGACCGCGTTCGCCGCGGTCGCGCAGTTCGCCGGTTCCGGCACCACGACCGCCGGCGGTACCGGCGGCCCCGGCCAGGGCACCTCGCCCGCCGGCATCCAGGTCGTGTCCGGTTCGCCCGTGCCGGGCGCGCCGATGACCGTCACCGGGGAACCGGTGCCCGGCAGCTCGTCGTCGTCCAGCGCCCCCACCACCGTGGTTTCCCGTGGCGCGGACGGCCACGAGACCACGACGGTCGTCGTCCCGCCCGCCCCGCCGCAGCCCGGACAACCCCAGCCGGGCCAGCCGCAACCGGGCAACCCGGGCCACACGACGCCGGGCGGCGGAACGCCGACCAGCCGGAGCGACGAACCGCCGAGTTCGAGCAACCCGACCACGACCGGCCCGACGTCGGGCAGCCCCAGCACCCCGCCGAGTTCGACGCCGACGCCGCCGTCGAGCAAGCCGAGCGGCAGCTCCAGCACCGCGGGCTCGCCCACCGCTACCGACACGTCCACAGTGGACACCACGCCGACCCACCGCTGACCCCCGAAGTGCCGTTAAGGCCACCTTACAGGCGGGGGGGGCGCCGGCGGGGGGGCGAACGGCCACAGGGGGGGGCGGGACACGAAAACGGTGGCCGCACGCCGGGGCGGGTGGGTG
>NZ_JBHYJW010000103.1:0-17954 GCF_042741125.1 Amycolatopsis sp. NPDC058986
TTGTGATCCCGGTCCCGTGTGCTGAAGGGGACGTTCCTCTCGTAAGACGCGCTGAAGGGGACTTTCCTCGCATCGCATGCGAGGAAAGTCCCCTTCAGCAGCTTTTCAGGCGTCGGAGCGGCGACGGTGCAGCGTGAAGGTCTCGAACGGCTGGAGCTGCCCGTCCGGGCCTACGACGTCGTAGTACGTGACCCGCATCGAGGTGGTCCCGCCGCGCCGGGTGCCGGGGTCGACGGTGAACGCGGCGAAGCCGTACGAGTGCGCCGCGTCCCGCGCGGCCGACCACGGGGCGTCCTCGCTGACGTACACCGGCGGCCGTTTGCCGGTCTTCGGGTCCGGCTCGCCGACCGCCGTGATGACGCGGCAGCGCGGCGGCGTGGTCAGCAACTGGTTCGACGGCGCCGAGGTCCCGCCGCCGCCGATGACCATGTGCACGGTTCCCTTGCCGGTGTCGACGACGTCGGTCTTCGTGGACACCGGGACCGGCGTGCGCGTCGCGTTCGGTGAAGCGCCGCGGATCGGGTGCGAGCGCTCGTAGTGGTGTTCGTGCCCGCACACCACCAGATCGACGCCGTAGCGGTCGAACAACGGCAACCACTCCTCGCGGACGCCGAGGTCTGCGCCGTTGAACTGGTCCGCGCTGCTGATCGCGACCTGGTGCATGCAGATCACGATCCAGTCGACGCCCTTGTCCCGCCGGGCCGCCGCGAGTTCGGTCTCCAGCCACGCCTTCTGCGCGCCGCGCGAATAACCGCGGACGTAGCTGTTGCCCGCGTCCTGATAGCAGATGTCGTCGTTGGCGAGGCTGATCACGCGGACCGAGCCGACGGTGAAGGAGTACCAGAGCCCCCGCGTGACGTCGGTCTGGCCGGACGCCGGGGGCACCGAGAAGTACGTCTGGTACGCGGCGTAGCCGATCGGGCCGTTGCCCAGCTCGTTCTCGTGGTTGCCCGCGGACGGCATCCACGGGCGGTTGCGTGCGCTGCGGCTGTTGTTCGCCCAGAAGTCCCACCAGGTCCGGACCCGGTCGGTGGCGAGATTGGCGTAGCAGAGGTCGCCGTTGAACAGGTGGAACAGCGGACGGACGCGCTCGACGCCCGCGGTCGTGTCACCCGCGGCGGGCGAGCCGAGGTTGTCGTTGACGAACGGCGGATTCGGCAGCGTCACCCCGGGCGGCGGGGTGTAGCGCTTGCCGAGGGTGGGCGTGCCCTGGTCGCCGAAGCTGGTGAAGGTGAACGCGCCGCGTCCGCGTGGCGCGGTGTGGAACGTCGCCATCGCCGGCTCGGCGCCGTCGTGCAGCGCGGCGTAGACGTACTCGGTGTCCGGCCGCAGGCCCCGCAGCGGCGCGTGGTGGGCGTAGACGACCTGGCCGGACTTGGCGTCGGTGTAGCTGACCGTCTTCGCGGGGGCGCTGCGCTCGTACCGGCCGTCGGGGTGCCCGAGCAGCGCGCGGGCATGGTGCACGGGCTGGAGGGAGTGCCAGGAAACCACGACCTCGGCCGAGGCGTCCGCACCGAACTGGAGGTGCAGGCCCGCGACGGCCGGGGTCCGCGCCGGGTCGCCGCCGGTGGTGGTCGCTTCCGGGGCCGGGTCGGCGGCGGCCTCGCCCGCCAGCGGCCCCGCCGCGAGCACGGCACCGGCCGCACCGGCGGTGGTCAGGAAGCCGCGGCGGCTGAAGTGAGTGGTGAAGAGGGCTTTGTCGTCGGTCACCCCGTCACGGTGCCTCGGGGGGCCGGACCGGACTACTACGAGCCGGTGAACGGCAGGGCACGAAAGGGACGTGACCATGCCGGGAATCTCCGGAAACATCCCCGGTGTCCACAATGGACCGACTTTCGTCGGTGCGCGGCGGAGGTACGTTGCTCAGCGTTCACCTGCCGGTTCCCTGACGCCACCCGGTGTCTCTTCTTCGCGGGTCAAGGTGTTCGGGCCAACGGCTCTGGGAGGAGCGCTCATGCTGTGCCGTTCGTTACGCCTCACCGCGATCGCCGTGCTCGCCGCCGGTCTGCTCGCCGTACCGGTTCCCGCGGTCGCCGCCACACCGCACCGTGTCCTGTTCGACAACAGCAAAGCCGAAACGGCGGGCAACGCCGATTGGATCATCGGGACCAGCCAGCCGGACCCGGCCGCGCAGAATCCCTCGCCGCAGAAGGAAACCGACTGGACCGGCGCGCTCTCGGCGTGGGGTGTCGCGCTGCGGAAGACCGGGCAGTACAGCCTGAAGACGCTGCCTCCCGGCAACACCATCAGCTACGGGAACACCTCGAACCCGCTGGACCTGGCGAACTTCGACGAGTTCGTGCTGCCCGAGCCGAACGTCGTGCTGAGCGCGCCGGAGAAGGCCGCGGTGCTGAAGTTCGTGCAGAACGGTGGCGGGCTGTTCCTGATCTCGGACCACACGGGCAGCGACCGGAACAACGACGGCTGGGATTCCCCGGCGATCATCAACGACCTGATGACGAACAACGGCGTGAACAACAATGATCCGTTCGGGTTTTCGGTGGATCTCAAGAACATCTCCAGTGATCACCCGGTGGCGGTCACGGACTCCGCGAACCCGGTGCTCAACGGCGCTTTCGGGACCGTGCGCCACAGCCTGATCGCCAACGGCACGACGTTCACGCTCAAGCCCGCCGACAATCCTTCGGTGAAGGGGCTCGTGTACCTGAGCACGGTCAGTCCCGGGAACACGGGCGCCTTCTTCGCGACCAGCACGTTCGGTTCCGGCCGGGTCGCGGTGTGGGGCGACAGTTCCCCGATCGACGACGGCACCGGCCAGCCCGGCAACACCCTGTACAACGGCTGGAGCGACCCGACGGCGGACAACGCGGCCTTGGCACTCAACGCGTCCGCGTGGCTGGCGGGCGGCGGTACGACTCCGCCCACGGGATGTACCGCCGGGCAGTTGCTGGCCAACCCCGGCTTCGAGTCCGGTGCCACCGGCTGGACGGACCCCGGCGGCGTGATCGCGCAGAACGCCCCGGACGAACCGGCGCGGACCGGGACATGGAACGCGTGGCTCGGCGGTTACGGCAGCGCGCACACGGACACGCTGAGCCAAACCGTGTCCCTACCGTCCGGGTGCTCGACGTACGCGCTGTCGTTCTGGCTGCACATCGACACTGCGGAGACGGGCACGACGGCGTACGACAAGCTCACCGTGTCCGTCGGCGGGGCCACGTTGGCGACTTACTCCAATGTGGACGCTGCTTCCGGGTACCAGCAGCACACGGTGTCGCTCGCGGCGTACGCGGGCCAGTCGGTCACGGTGACGTTCACCGGTACGGAAGGCACGAAACTCCAGACATCCTTCGCCCTCGACGACACCACCCTCAACGTCAGCTGAGGGAGTCCTCTTCGCCGATGCCGGTGCACGCATCCCAGAAACGAGTCACCAGCGAGTGAGCCTCGTCGACGGTTCGTGCTTCGACATCGAGATCCGCGGCCAGCCGGGTGTAGTCGCTGCGCCATGCCGCGGGCGGAGCGGGAAGCCGGAGCGGGAGAGTGTGGCTGCCCCGTACGGAGAAAACGGTGTCCAGCCGGTCGACGATCCGCTCGTCGGGAGCGATGAGCCCCTGCTCGATCAACAGGACGAGGTCCACGAGATCCTTCGCCCTGGTATTCGGCCTGTCACCGTAATCCCTGGTGAGTGCGTGGAACTTCTCGGCGGCGTGCTGGAACACGTCGATCGCGTCGACGGTCACCGCCTGGGGGTAACCGGCGAACGCGAGTGCGGACGGGAAGGTCAGCCGTTCCACACCGCCGTGGATCTCGTCCGCGCGCGCCACGACGTCCAAGCGCACGTTCACGAACGTCTTCCCGGCGAGCTTGACGTCGACGGGAAACCGCCAGCCGGGACGTCCGGCTTGGTCGTCCGAGAGCTGCTTCGGCAGGCCAATCGCGAAGACGAAGTGGTCCTCGGCGACATCTTCGGCCAGCAAGTCGAGCAACTGCGCGCGGATGTCTTCGCCGTGTTCGCTGCGGCTGGTGAACGCGATGTCAAGGTCCTTGGTGGAGCGGCTCCGGTCGGCGAGGCGCAGTTCGAGCGCGAGTCCTCCTTTGAGGACCCACGTGGCGCCGCTGTCGGCGGCCAGCCTGACCAGTAGCCGTTCGAAGGCCACCTGGCGGCGCAAGCGGTTGATGTCGAGCCCGCTGCCCTGGGCACGTGTTCGCAGGCGTGCGTCCAGGGCGGCCAGCAGCGCGGGCGCGGTGCGGTGCCGGTCGAATGGCTTTTCGGTGCTCATCGGCTCACCGCGCCGAGTGCTCGCTCGATCCGTAGCGCCGCGCGGTCACCATGATCGTCGGCGCGTTCCTGAAGGCGCCGTGGTGAGAACAGCCCGCGCTCGAACGCGTCGGCGAGCACGGTGTCGAGCTGTTCCTGGCCGAGATCTCCGGCCGACAGGTCGAGCACGGTGCGTTCCACGGTGGTGACCTGGAAACCGGCCCGTTCCTCGATGTCGCCCGGCGGTAGGGCCGCCCGGTGGAGTACCAGTCGCGGCTCCCGTGCGCGGAAGCCGGGGGGAACGGTGAGGTGGATCCGGGACGGATTGACATCGCCGAGATCGTGGACAGTCAGCGCCGAGTCATGGGAAACGACCGCGCGGTCGCCACTCCACAGCCTCCAGAAGATGAACGTGTCGTTGTCCCCGGGCGGCCATTCGGGGAGACGGAACAGCCCGCGATGCACGCGTTCCCAGTTCCCGCGCTGTACGTGGTATCGCTGGGCCTGGTACGAATAGCCCACCTCGAGCGCTTGCCCTGCCGTGAAGTAACCGGCCTGGCGCGTTGCCACTGCGGTGAGCTCGCGGCGCAGTTCAGCGGGGTCGGCAGAGTTGGCGGGCACCTAGCCAGTCTAACGCCAAACTACATCTGCGTTGTAGTTTGGCGTTGACTCTGCCGCGTGAAACTAAATGTCCGATGTAGTTTCGCGCACACCCGCGTGCGTGAAACTACATCGCTTGGGGGATCAGCGAGGGAAGGCGGAGGCGCGCCAGGCGCCTTCCCCCGGATGCAGCGGACGCCGCAGCGCCGACGCCCGGTCCGCCCACCACGACGTACGGCGGGCGGCGGGTGGCGGGGCAGGGGAAGCGGCGACCGCGGCGACGACGGCGGTCAGCGCGGCGACTTCGGCGTCGCTCGGGTTGCCGCGGACGATCCGCAGCAGCGGACGTTCGGGAGTTTCGCTCATCACGACCTCACAGCGGGATGTTGCCGTGCTTCTTCGGCGGCAGGGTTTCGCGCTTCTCCCGCAGCAGCGACAGCGCCCGCGCGACGTGACCGCGGGTGTGCGCGGGCACGATCACCGAGTCGACGTAGCCGCGTTCGGCCGCCGCGTACGGGTTGAGCAGCGTGTCCTCGTACTCCTGGATCAGCTCGGCGCGCAGCGCGTCGACGTCGCGGCCTTCGGCGGCCGCGGCGGCCAAAGTCTTGCGGTGCACGATGTTCGCCGCGCCCTGCGCGCCCATGACCGCGACCTGCGCGGTGGGCCAGGCGAGGTTGACGTCGGCGCCGAGGTGCTTGGAGCCCATGACGTCGTAGGCGCCGCCGTACGCCTTGCGCGTGATGACCGTGACCAGCGGGACGGTCGCCTCCGCGTAGGCGTAGATCAGCTTCGCGCCACGCCGGATGATGCCGTTCCACTCCTGGTCGGTGCCCGGCAGGAAGCCGGGAACGTCCACAAAGGTCAGTACCGGGATGTTGAACGCGTCGCAGGTGCGCACGAACCGCGCGGCCTTCTCCGACGCGTCGATGTCCAGGCAGCCCGCGAACTGCGTCGGCTGGTTCGCCACGACGCCGACGCTGTGGCCGTCCACCCTGCCGAAGCCGACGAGGATGTTCGGCGCGAACAGCTCGTGCACTTCGAGGAACTCGCCGTCGTCGAGCACGCGGGTGATGACCTCGTGCATGTCGTACGGGGTGTTCGGCGAGTCCGGGATGATCGTGTCCAGCTCGCGGTCGGTGTCCGTGGCCTCCTCGAAGAACCCTCCCGACGGCTCCGCGGCGTCGAACACCGGGGCATCGGAGAGATTGTTCGCGGGCAGGTACGACAGCAGTTCCTTGACGTAGGCGATCGCGTCCTCGTCGTCGGAGCCGAGATAGTGCGCGACACCGGACTTCGTGTTGTGCGTCCGGCCGCCGCCGAGTTCCTCGAACGTGACGTCCTCGCCGGTCACCGTCTTGACCACGTCCGGGCCGGTGATGAACATCTGCGAGGTCTCGTCGACCATCACGACGAAGTCGGTCAGCGCGGGGGAGTACACGTGCCCGCCCGCGTTCGCGCCCATGATCAGCGAGATCTGCGGGATCACGCCGGACGCCTTGACGTTGCGGTTGAAGATCTCGCCGTAGAGCCCGAGCGAGACGACGCCCTCCTGGATGCGCGCGCCGCCGCCCTCGTTGATGCCGATGATCGGGCGGCCGGTCTTGATCGCCAGGTCCATGACCTTGACGATCTTCTCGCCGTAGACCTCGCCGAGCGAGCCGCCGAACACCGTGACGTCCTGGCTGAACACGCACACGCCGCGCCCGTCGACCGTGCCGTAGCCCGTCACCACGCCGTCGCCGTACGGCCGGTTCTTCTCTTGGCCGAAGTTCGTCGAGCGGTGCCGGGCCAGTTCGTCCAGCTCGACGAACGAGTTCTCGTCGAGCAGCAGCTCGATCCGCTCGCGGGCGGTCTTCTTGCCCTTCGCGTGCTGTTTCTCCACCGCGCGGGCCCCGCCCGCGTGCACCGCCTCGTCGTACCGGCGGTACAGGTCGGCGAGCTTGCCGGCCGTGGTGTGGATGTCGGGTTCGTCCTCGGGCGGCGTCCCGAGCGGCTCCGTCGCACTGCTCATGACCCGGCAGCTTAGCTACTGATTGGTCACTTCGGCGGTGTGGCGTGGGCAACTTAACTGCGGGTGTTTTCCCGGTTCCGGGCCCGTGACAGGTGCTGATACCCAGGTCAGGAGCCGATCACCCCGGCTCCCGGCTCACCCGGACGAGACCGGATTCGTAGGCGGCGATGACGAGCTGGGCACGGTCGCGCGCGGCGAGCTTGTGCAGCAGCCGCCCGATATGGGTCTTCACCGTGGCGATCCCGAGGTGCAGGTGCGCGGCGATCTCGTCGTTGGACAGCCCGCGCGCGATCAGCGTCAGCACCTCCCGCTCCCGGGACGTGACGCCGTCGAGCCCCGGCGTGGCCGGGCCGCCGGGATCGGGCAGCCGGACGAACTCGGCGATCAGCTGCCGGGTGACCGACGGCGCGAGCAGCCCGTCGCCGTTCGCGACCACCTCGATCGCGGTGAGCAGTTCGGCGGGCGGGGTGTCCTTGAGCAGGAAGCCGCTCGCCCCGGCTCGCAGTGCCGAATAGACGTACGCGTCGAGGTTGAACGTCGTCAGGATGAGCACCCGCACGGCCGCGGTCTCCGGGGCGCCGCAGATGCGCCGGGTCGCCTCTATCCCGTCCATGCCCGGCATCCGGATGTCCATCAGGACGACGTCGGGCTTTTCGCGCCGGGCGAGCGCGACCGCCTCCGCGCCGTCCCCGGCTTCGCCGATGACGGTCAGCTTCGGCGAGCTGTCGACGAGGACCCGGAAACTGCCGCGCAGCAACGCCTGGTCGTCCACCACGAGCACGCGGGTCATCCGGACACCTCCGCGACGTCGTAGGGCAGCCGGGCGAACACGCGGAAACCCTTGTCCGGCAAGGGTTCCGCGCTGAACTCGCCGCCGTAGACCGCGACGCGTTCGCGCATCCCGATCAGCCCGTGCCCCGGCACGACCGGACCGTTCGCGGCGCCATCGTCCGTCACCTCGATGCTCACCTGTCCCTCGCCGCCGCGTACCAGCACCCGGCAGGTGCTCGCCCCGGCGTGTTTGACCACATTGGTCAGTGCCTCCTGGGCGATCCGGTACACCGATTGCCCTATCCCGCCGGGAAGTTCCGGCAGATCCTCGACGTCCAGTTCCACCGACGGCCCCGCTTGGCCCGCGCGTTCGACGAGCGCCCGCAGGTCGGCCAGGGTCGGGGCGGGCGCCAGCAACGCCTCGGGTTCGCCCGTTCCGCCACGCAGGACGCCGAGCATCCGCCGCAGTTCGGCCAGCGTCTCGCGGCTGGTGTCCTCGATGACGCGCAGGGCGTCGCGCGCCTCTTCGGGTTGGTCGAGAGCGACGTGGTTGCCGACCCCCGCCTTCACCGCGATGAGGCTCATCGAGTGCGCGACGACGTCGTGCATCTCGCGTGCGATCCGCAGCCGTTCCTCCGAAACCGCTTGGTGTGCATAGGTTTCCCGCAGCTGCGCGGCGTGTTCGCGGCGGGCGAGCACCGTGTAGCCGAGCGCGTAGGACACGCCCAGCGCGGAGATGCCGAGGGAGAGCGTCGCGGGCTGCGCGGGGGACGGAATGAGCACCGACACCAGGACGACCTCGATCCCGGCGACGACCAACGCTACCATTGATGTGCGCTGCGGCCCGTACGCGGCGAGGACGTAGAGCGCGCATCCGGTCGCGGCGAGCGGCACTCCCACGATCGGCCCGCCGATCGGCGCGCTCACCAGGATCATCACCAGCCCGGCCGCGAACGCGGGCATCGGCCACGACCAGCGGATCAGCAACGGGACGACGGACAGGCCCATGATCGCCCAGCCGAGCCACGGCGTCATCCAGCCCGGCAGCGGCCAGGCCCCCGCGGCGAGGTTCCCGCCCGCGCCGACGGCCAACAGCACGGCCGCCAGCGCATCGACGGCGCGACGGACAACCCGGGATCTCATGCCGACGAACCTAATCGCCGTCGTGGCTCCGCGCGTCCACCCGGCGAAGGTCATCCCCCGGGCGGACGCGCGCCGGGGTCAGTGGTTCCGGAGGACGCGGGTGAAGGCGTGCCAGGCGGCTGGAGGGACGGTGAGCATTCCGGAGTGGGGTGCCTTGGAGTCGCGCACGGCGGTGTACTGGTCGCTGGCGGCCACCTCGACGCAGTTTCCGTTGTTGGAGCCGCTGTGGGAGGACTTGTACCAGGCGAAGGCGACCTCGACGCAGTCTCCGTTGTTGGAGGTGCTGTAGGAGGATTTGCGCCAGGGGAGGGCGACCTCGACGCAGTCTCCGCCGTTGGAGCCGCTGTGGGAGGACTTACGCCAGATCAGGGGTGCCATTGGCTCGCGATCCTTTCGATCAGCTCGATGGACTGCCGGTTGGGCAGGGCATCGGCGCGGAAGTAGTCGAACTGCTCTCGCAGAAAGGCTACGTCCTCGGCGCGTTCCACTACCTCACCGCGCAGTTGGTTATCCACGTAGGCCACTTCGCGGCCGCCGTCGAAGGCGGCCACGACGAACGGCCCGGCGAACTTGGCGTAGCACGGGGAGTCCAGCGGCACGATCTGGACAGCGATCCGGGGCCGCCGGGCCATCGTCGCCAGATGCGTCAGTTGTTCGGGCATGACGCGCTCGTCGCCGACTCGGTGATGCAGGACGTATTCGGGCAGGAGCACCACCAGCATCGGCGGCACCTCGCTGTCCAGCACGCGCTGACGCTCCAGCCGTTCGGCGACATAGTCGTCGTTGTCCTGCACGGCCCTGGCGTACTCCTTGGTCTGCAACAGGCCAGGGATCACGGTGGGCTGGAAGGACAGCAAGGTGGTGGCGCGCTGCTCGACGCTTACCCAACGGTCCATCCATTCGTGGTCGACCTCGCGGGACACCAGCAGGTCGAGCATCCGGCTCAGATACCCGTTGGTGCCGAAGAGTTCCTCGCAGCGCACCAGGTCCGGGTGTTTCGGCACGCGGCGGCCGGTCTCCCACATCGCGACCAAGGACTGGGACAGGAACAGCTGCTTGGCGAACGCTTCCTGGCTCAGCCCGGTCGCGCCGCGGGCCAGCGCGAATTCGCGTCCCCAGATCTCCTGCGCTGTCGGGCGTCGATCGGCCATCGTCGGTGCGTCCTCACCCCGGGCATGAACGGATATGTCCCAGCACATAGTAGTCGCGCGTACCGCCACTGTAACCAAGGACACACTGTTCCCGGGCTTCGGGGGAAGGTCTCTGAAGGCCACCTTGAGGGACTTGAACGCCCTGAAGGTGGCCTTCAGAGACCTTGCTTCGCGTAGTGCTCGGTCAGGGCCTCCACTCGGTCCGCGGGCCAGGGTTCCGGCTCGACGCCGAACGTCGCGGCGAACAGGGCGGCCATCCGCTTGTGCCACGCGGCGAGCTCGGCCGCGAGCGCCGGATGGTCGCCGGGCACGGTCTGCGTCAGTTCGGCACGCACGCCGTCCAGCGCGTCGAAGACGATCTCCCAGCGCACCTTCCCGGCCGGATTTCCGTTGTCCAGCACGGAGAATTCCAGCGTGTGCGGCGCGTCGGCGACCGTCACCTCGCCAGGGGTGAGCCGTCCGTTGCCCGCCGACGCCGGTGCGGTGTCGCCCGGCTTCAACGCCTCAGGGGCCAGCAGCGCCCAGACCTCTTCGACCGGCTTCCACGCCAGATCACGCCGGAAGCGGATGACGCCGTCGACGACCTCGCCCTCGCCGAGGTGCCATTCCTCGACGTAGGCGGCCATCCGGTCGTGCCAGTTCGCAGGCTGCTCGGGGGTTGCGCCGATGAGCCGCGCGTCGAGCGCGTCCAGGCAGGTGTCCCAGCCCGCCGCGTTGCGCCCGGCCGCGAGCCGGGCAATCGCGGATTCGCCGCGGCCGAAGGTGTGCGTGAACTCCAGCAGGCAGCCGTCGCCGTCCGGGGTGAGCACCCACCGCAGCACGTCGGAGTTCCAGCTGAACGCGAACTCCCGGGGCGGATCGACGGTCAGCACCTCGCCGTCGGTGCTCTCGTCCTGGCCCTCGAAGGTGAACGTGATGACGCCGCCGGGCCGCAGGTCGCCGCTCACCGCGGCGGGGAACCAGTGGGCGAGTTCGGCCGGATCGGTGATGGTGTGCCACACCTTTTCCGGGCTGTGCGCGAGACGGCGTACGAACCGCAGCACGGGACGCTCGTCGACGGTTTCCAGTTGCGTGCTTCCGGACACGGCCGCCTCCCTCGTGGTTGCCTGTGTCGGTATATAACCACTGAGGAATATAGGCGTCAAGCGGAGCGGATCGCGGCCACCGCCGCGGCGAGTTCGGGGTCGCCCGCGGCCTTGGAGAGCGCGGCGCTCAGCACGGTGAGGTACGTCGGTTCGGCGTCCTCGTAACGCTTGCGGCCTTCCTCGGTGATCACCGAGTAGACGCCGCGGCGGTCGTCCTCGCAGATGTCGCGCACGGTCAGTTCGGCGTCTTCGAGCCGCGCCACCATGCGGCTGACCGAACTCTGGTTGAGGCCGATCGCCTCCGCGAGTTCCTGCATCCGCAGCCCGCTCTTGGGGGAGTCGGCGAGCCTGCGGAGTGCGCGGTACTCGGACAGGCCGAGGCCGTGCTTCCGGTGCAGCGCCTTGGTCAGCTCCTGCTCGACCCGCGCGTGCAGGGCGAGAACCCGGTCCCATGCCTGGGCGTCGGCGATCATTCCGCCTCCTTGACTCTTGACGCCGAGTATATGCAGTGACAGTCTCTGTGTGTACATGCATATACTTTCCCGTCGAACGGAGTCCCGATGTCCGATCGGAGCTACCTCTTCCTGCTCGGCGCCGCCCGTGCGGGTGGGAACACCGAGATCCTGGCCCGCCGGGCCGCGAAGGAACTGCCGAAGGCCGACGAGCAGCGCTGGATCCGATTACCCGAACTGCCGCTGGAGCCGTTCGAGGACCGGCGTCACGGGGTGGGCGAGCACGCCGTGCCCGAAGGCAACGAGCGGGTGCTGATGGACGCCACCTTCGCCGCGACCGACCTGGTGATCGCGTCGCCGGTCTACTGGTACAGCGTGTCCGCGAGCGTGAAGCTCTACCTCGACTACTGGTCCGGCTGGATGCGCCGGCCCGAAGCGGAGTTCAAGGCGCGGATGCGCGGCAAGACGTTGTGGGGCGTCACGGTGCTCAGCGAGGAGCGGGAGCAGGCGGACCCGTTCGTCGGCACGTTGCGCAAGACCGCGGACTACCTGTCGATGCACTGGGGTGGCGTGCTGATCGGCAACGGCAGCAGGCCGGGGGACATCCTGCTCGACACGCGAACGCTCGGCGAGGCCGAGACGTTCTTCGCCTCCGCTGATCTCGTCAGGGCCTAGCGGCGGGCAGGTCCGTGAATGCCACATTGAGAGACTCAGAGTCCCTCAATGTGGCATTCACGGACCAGGAATCCACAAAGGACACTCTGGGGGCGGTGCCGCCGCGCGCCTTCGGGAAGTTCGGAACTCTTACTGTCCGGGGAGTGTGACCGCTTCGATCGGGCTGCGGCGCATCGCCAGGCGTGCGGAGAGCGCGGTGACCGGCCACGCGATCAGGAAGACCGCGCCCACCACGCCGGGGAACACCCAGACCGGCCCGGACGGAACGATCTGCCCGGTCGTCACCGCCATGGGCAGCACGGTGAACAGCGAGATGATGGTGCCCAGTACCAGCCCGGCCACCGCGACGATGCCGCTCTCGACGAACAACATCCGCCGGACCTGACCGCGGTCCGCGCCCGCCAGGCGCTGCGCGCCGAACTCCCGGCGACGGGCCAGCACGGCCACCGCGAGGGTGTTCACCGCCGCGATCGCCGCGTAGGCGATGGCGAGCACGGCCAGCAGGTAGTTGATCATCGCCTCCACATCCGCGCGGGCCTGGAAGTTGTTCGCCAGCACCGAATCGTCGCCGACGGTGAGGCCCGGCCAGTCCTTCAGGCGGCCGGTCAGCGCG
This sequence comes from Amycolatopsis sp. NPDC058986, assembly GCF_042741125.1. Lineage (NCBI taxonomy): Bacteria > Bacillati > Actinomycetota > Actinomycetes > Pseudonocardiales > Pseudonocardiaceae > Amycolatopsis > Amycolatopsis sp. NPDC058986. The sequence continues at coordinate 12,724 of NZ_JBHYJW010000103.1, forward strand.
GAGACGACGTCGTTCGAGCCGGCCGCCTTCACCAGCACCTGCGCGGGCAGTCCGCTGGTGGTGTGCGGCGTGAGGAGGTCGGCAGGCAACACCATGCTCGCGTAACTCGACGGGCTGTCGAGCAGCGCGACGACGGTCACCGGAGCCCGCGCTCCGTCGCCGAGTCGCAGGGTGATCTTGTCGCCGACCTTGAGCGTCAGACGGTCCGCGACGTCCTGCGGCAGCGCGACGGTGTCGCCGGTCAAGTCCTTCAGCGAGCCCCGTGTCACGTCGGTGGCCAGCACCGTGCCGCCCTGGTCCTCGGCGGAGACGCCGAGCAGGCGCAGTGGGTCGCTGCCGTTGCCGTCGTAGGGCTGTTCGATCCAGCCGGAGCTGGTGACCAGCGGCGACGCCGTGCCGACGCCCGGTGTGCTGCGGATCCGTGCGAGCGCGTCCGGCGAGATCCCGCCGGTGGCCGTGCTGATCACCGCGTCCGCCTTCAACTGGCTGGTGTACGCCGCCACTTGAGCCTTCTGCGCCGTGGTCTCGGAGTAGACGTTGCCGAGCGCGACCGCGCTGGCGAGCGTGATCGGCGTGAGCACGGCGGCGAACATCACCGCGCGGGCGCGGGAGTTGATCACCGCGAGCGTGGCGTCGCGGCCCGCGATCCGCCGGATGAACGGGCCGAAGCGATCCGCGACGAACGCCATGATCTCCGGTCCGATCAAGGCCACCGCGATGGCGCCGGTGAGCACCGCCGGGCCGCCGATCGCCGCCGCCGTGTCGGCGGGCATGAACATCGTGGTGCCCGCGAGCAGCACGGTCGCCGCGGCGCAGACCACCGCACCGGTGCGGCGCAACGGGTGCACCCTCGCACTCGGGATCGCGGCCTCGGCCAGCGCCTGGATCGGCCGGGCCCGCGCCGCGGCCAGCGCGGCGAACCACGCGGCGGCGTAGACGATCGCGAGCGTGGCGAGGAGGCCCGCGGCGAACGCGATGACGTCCTGCTGGAAGAGCAGCTCGTCCGGCACGATCCCGAGCGACACACTGGTGTCGAAGATCTGGTTGCCGAGCAGGTAGCCGAGGACAACGCCGCCCAGCGCGGCGATCGCGCCGACGACCATGGTCTCGGCGAGCACCATCCGGTGCACCTGTTTCGGCGTCGCGCCGGTGGCCCGCAGCAGCGCGATCTCCTGCCGCCGCTGCCGCACGGTGAGGCTGATCGTCGCGGAGACGACCAGTGCCATGACCACCAGCACCATCCCGCCGAACACCGCGGCCAGGAGGATCAGGGGGGAGCCGGCTGCCGGCCACCCCGAGGAACTCGGCCGCGCCTCGGTCGTCGCCGGTCAGCACGCTGACGTCCGGCATCAGCCCGGAGATGCGCGCGGCGAGATCACCGGCGTCCACGCCTTCGGACGGGAACACGCCGACCAGGTCGACGCGGCCTGGATGCGGCGAAAATCGCTGGGTGTCGGCCGGGGAGAAGAAGAACGCGGTCCGCCGCACGTGCTCGGCGATCCCCGTGACGACGAAGGACCGCTTCTGCCCGCTCACCACGACGTCGACGGTCGCGCCCGCGCTGATCCCGTTCGCGTCCGCGGTGGCCGAGCCGACCACGACCTGGTCCGCGGCCGGTGCCTGGCCGCCCTGACGCAGGACGTAGCCGCCGAGCACGGCAGAGTCCCAGCTGTGTCCAGAAAGGACAGACGGGCCGGAGACCTGGGGCGTCCCGTCGCGCAGCAGGGTGGCCGGGAACGACACGTCCGCGACCACGCGTCGCACGCCCGGCACCGCGGCGATCCTGGCGGTCTGGTCCACGGGCAGCCCGGCCCGTTCGACGTACGGGACTACCTGCGACTCCTCGTCCGGCAGCTTGAAGGCCGCCGGACCGCCGACCACGACCGGGGCCGCCGCGAGCCGCTGCGGCTGCGCCCGCAGCACGAACGCGGTCTCGAACAGCCCGGCACACGCGATCAGCAGGCCGCAGCCGATCAGGATCGCGACGAACGACGCGAGCGACGCGGCCACGCGGTACCGCAGGCCGGCCAATGCCAGGCCGAACACCACCCGCCGCGGGTTCACCGCTGTCCCCGGGCGTGCTTGGCCTGGGCACCGAGTTGCGCCAGGGTGGCCGCGACGGCTTCGACATCCGGCGTCGCCATCCGCGTGACGATCCGGCCGTCTACCAGGAAGAGCACGGTGTCCGCGAACGACGCCGCCACGGGGTCGTGCGTGACCATCACGACGGTCTGGCCCGCGTTCACCAGCTCGCGCATCAGGTTCAGCACCTCGAGCGCGGTGTTCGTGTCCAGCGCGCCGGTCGGCTCGTCGGCGAACACCACCGCCGGGCGGGTGGCCAGCGCACGGGCGATCGCCACGCGCTGCTGCTGGCCGCCGGAAAGCTCACCGGGCCGATGGCCGACGCGCTGCGCCAGCCCGACCCTGGCGATCACCTGGTCCACCCACGCCCGGTCCGGCTCGCGGCCGGCCAGCAGCGTCGGCAGGGTGACGTTCTGCTCGACGTTCAGCGCGGGCATCAGGTTGAAGGACTGGAAAACGAACGCGACGTGCTGGCGGCGAAGCTCGGTCAGCTCGGTCTCGCTCTTGCCCGTCAGGTCGGTCCCCACCAGGGTGACCCGGCCCGCGCTCGGCTTGTCGAGCCCGGCCGCGCAGTGCAACAGCGTGCTCTTCCCGGATCCCGACGGGCCCATCACCGCCGTGAAGGTGCCGGGGAGGAAATCCGCGGAGACCCCGGAAAGCGCTTCCACCGCGCCCTCGCCGGAGCCGTAGGTCTTGCGCACCGAGTCCAGCTGGACCGGGCAATCGACGGACGTCATCGTGGACACGGTCATTCGCCCCGATCCGGCAGGCACCGGTCGATGCCGGTGAGCACGCCGGCGGCGAGCACCACCGGGATCGCGGTCCACAGCCACCACGGTTCGCGCAGGCCCCCGCCGAGAATGGCGATCATCAGCCAGACGATCACCTGGACCAGGGTCATCGCCGCGCCGGCGAGGACCACGACCTGCCGGGCGACGAGCAGCCGCCTGCGCGCCGGGTCGAGGTCGTGCCGGACGGGCCGGACGAGGTCGGTGACCAGCGTCCGGAAGGGGTGCGGGGCGGTCCCGCCGCGGGACGCGTCGTTGTCGTAGCTCATGGCGGCAACACTGGTCGTCGAGGGCGTCGGCGGCATCGGCGCCGGGTGGCCATCCGATCGACGAAAGTCGTAGCCGCCGCCCATCGATCGACGGATGCCCGAGCGACGGCACTGGCTAGTCTCGGGCAGGTGATCCAGAACGCGGAGGCCACCCACCCGGGGCCGGACTGGTTGGCGACAGGGCGCACGGTGACCTTGGTGCTGCTCTCGTTCGCTGGCGGACTGTCACTGCTCTACGGAGTGCTGGAGACCGGGCCCGGCGGTGTGGCGCGCGTGCTGGACGTCGCGGTGGGCGCACTCGCCAGCCTCGCGCTGGTCCTGCGTAACCGGGCACCCGTCGTCGTGGCCGTGACCCTGGCCGCTGTCGCCTCGGTCGTCGCCTCCGCCGGATTCGCCAACATGCTCGCGCTTTACGCGGTGGCTCGCCGTCGCCGGCTGCGGGTCGCGCTCGCCGTCGCCGCCATGAACGTCGTCTCCGGCTGTGTGTTCTGGCTGGTGTATTCGGGCAACAACTCCCTGGGCCTGACCATCGTGGTCAACGCGGCGATGGCGGCGGCGTTCAGCGCCTGGGGAGCCCTGCAGCAGGCGCAGCACAAGCTCGTCGACATCTACCGCGAACGGGCCGAACGGGCCGAGCAGGAGCAGGAGCTGCGTGCGGCCGAGGTCAGGTACGCCGAGCGGGCGCGGATCGCTCGTGAGATGCACGACGCGGTCGCGCACCGCATCTCCCTGGTCACCCTGCACGCCGGTGGGCTGACCGTGGCCAACGGCCTGTCCCAGGACGACGTACGAGCCGCGGGCGATCTCATCCGGTCGGCGGCGGTGCAGGCGCTGGAGGAGTTGCGCACCGCACTGGGCGTGCTGCGCGCCGACGAGGCCGTGTCACTCGAACAGCCGGGACTCGACCGGCTCGACGACCTCGTCGACGAAGCCCGCGCGGCAGGTCAGCGGATCACGTTGACGGTGCACGGGGATCTGCGCGACGCGCCGCCCGGCATCGGCCGGGCGGCTTACCGGATCGTGCAGGAAGGACTGACCAACGCCCGTAAGCACGCCACGGGAGCCGAGGTCACGGTGCTGGTGAACCACGCCGACGATATGTTGCGGGTGCGCGTCGCCAACCGGGTGGTGGCCGACGCGCTGGACGTGCCAGGGTCACGTCGGGGGCTTCTCGGCCTGCGGGAACGGGCTGTTCTCGCGGGTGGGAGCCTCAGCCATGGTCGAACCGACGCAGGAGAGTTCGTGCTGAACGCGGAGCTGCCGTGGACGTGACACAAGTGCTGCTCGTCGATGACGACGCCATGGTGCGGACCGGGCTCCGCATGGTGCTGTCCGCCGACCCCGCCCTGCGTGTCGTCGCCGAGGCCACCAACGGCCGCCAGGCGGTGGCGATGGTGCGTGAAACGGCGCCCGACGTCGTCCTCATGGACCTGCAGATGCCGGTACTGGACGGGATCGCGGCCACGCGTGAGCTGCGGGCGAGCGGCTACTCGAACCCGGTGCTCGTCCTCACCACGTTCCAGCTCGACACCTACGTCGTGGAGGCGCTGCGGGCCGGCGCCAACGGCTACCTGCTCAAGGACACCGCCCCCGAAGAGATCATCCGGGGCGTGCACGTCGCCGCCGCGGGCGACTCCGTGTTCTCCGCGGCGATCACCAAGCGGCTCGTCGCCACGATCGGGCAAGCGGACTCCGCCGCGACCGCCGACGCACGCGACAGGCTCGCGCGGTTGACCGATCGGGAACGTGAGGTGGCGGAGGCGGTCGCCGCGGGCAGCTCGAACGCGGTGATCGCGGCCGACCTGCACATGAGCGAGGCCACGGTCAAGTCGCACGTCTCCCGCATCTTCGCCAAGACCGCCGCCGAGAACCGGGTCCAGATCGCCCTGCTCGTCTACCAGGTCGGTGCGAATCCCGGCCCATGACGGTGTACGGCTCCGGCGTCCGGGGCTCGCCGACCAGGAATCCACAAAGGACACTTCGGGGTGGGGCCGCTTTGTCGCGAACGCTCCGTTGCCGACGTTCAGCGTCTCGAACGTTGCGTACGCGACATCGCCCGGCGCCTCACCACGAGAGCACACCACATCCGTGA